>JACYME010000148.1 GCA_015272155.1 Leptolyngbyaceae cyanobacterium T60_A2020_046 | reverse complement strand
TAACTTCACGGAGTGGGGCGACGGTTGCCCGACTCCACAAGCATGGCCAGATCGGTACGACCAACCTCCAACCAGCCCACATCCGCAGAGGGTTGGGCTGGGCGTCGCGGTTGGGCCAGTTGTTGCACGCTTTGCCAAATCAGGGGCAGCGCACTCCCCGCAATCAGCACCGCAACCCCAACCCCAATGACAACATCAGCCCAGCGCCAGTGCAGCACAGCCACAGCCAATGCCGCCGCGATCGCGCCAATGGAACCCAACAAATCTGCCACCACATGCAACACCGCGCCGCGCAGATTGAGATCGCCCTGCAAGCCGCCGTGCAGCCAATACAGATTGAGGCCATTGATACCCAGGCCCAAAAGGGCCGTAATCAACATGGGAGTGCTCAAGATTTCCAGCGGCGGCCCATAAAGGTGGTTCAGCGCCTCTCGACCAATCCACAACGCCATTGCCAACAGCCCAAGGCCATTGAGCAAAGCCGCCACCAACTCAATGCGGGGGCGGGCGAAGGCCGAAGTCAGCGATCGCCGCGCGATCCAAGTGGCTAACAGCGCGATCGCCAACGCAGCCCCATCATTGAGCATATGAGCCGAATCCGCCTTGAGCGTCAAACTATGGCTCAGTCGAGACACCCAAAGCTCCACCGCAGCAAAGGCCACCACACTCACCATCACCCCACCCAACCAACGCAGCTTTACCGTTGAGGGGGAACACGCGCAGCCAACGTGCTGGATTTCTACCATGAGTTTCAAATTCCTCACCACACCGTAGACTCAGCGTACCCTAGCCACACCGTACTGTCGTGTCAGCTCAAACAGACTTGAGCGCAAGAACGGCAATACAGAAACCCGGTTTCTCCTCAGCAATTCACCCCACCCCCCGAATCAGCCGTAGAAGAAACCGGATTTCTCGCCATCCTGCATCGGCGCTCTAGATTTCTGGTAAGGCCCCCTTAGGTTAATCTTTTCCGGCAACACTCGCGAACCAAATGATCCGATGAGCTGCCCCGGCTCCATGTCTTGAGGACTTCTCGACACCCCAATCCCAAAGGACAAGCTCAGATACGCAAAGCAGGGCCAAAAATGACCCCGCTTTGAATGACATGACCAATCACATCAGAGTTTCCGAAGTCGTGTTGGTCAACGCATAACAGGACAAGCTTCAATCCTATTCAAAGAAGAAGGGGAAGTTGTAGCCAACACCCAGGGAAATCCCCAGACCAAAGTCGTTGGTGACACGCCAGTTGGTTTGGGCGTTGAGGGTAAAGTCGCGGGAGATGGGAATATCAATACCACCATTGATCAGCAAACCAACATCACCACTGAAGGGGATATCAACACCCGCACCTAGAGAGGGGAAGACGTTGAACTCGCCAAACGAGATGGGGTTGAAATTATAGGTAATCGGAATTGCCAGGTTGGACTTATCTTCAGAGATGGTCACGCTGGGGCGTACCGAGAACCGAGGGCCAAAGGAAATCTTGCTGATGACGTTAAAACCGAAGTCACCAATGCCGCTCTCGTTGCTGTCGATGATGCCAAGGTTACCACCCACGCCTACATAAAAGGGGGAAACCCCGCGATACAAGGGGCGGGTAACCTGAGCAATCTCTTGGCCGACGTAGGCCTCCCCTGCAAGAGCATCAGAGGACGTGGCAGCAATATTAACGGGTTGAACGCTGTCGACGGAAACAGGCTCAACTGCCAGCGCTTCAACCACTTCTGCCTCAGCGGTTTCGGGGGCAGACATTTCAGGGGCGGATGCCTCAATCATGTCAGCGTCAATGGAGGGAACGGATTCAACCTCAGTGACGACTGCATCTGCAGATTGCGCCATCGTGTTGGGCTGGGTCAACGTATCTTGAGCTTGAGCCGGAACGCTAGCCAGGGCAGCTGCAACCGCTGCACCGCCAGCAATCAGAGAAAGTCGCCGGGTGGAAGCCATGTCTACAATCACTCCTCAATCACCAAGTGGATATTATCCAACACCAGACCGAAAGAAAATGGGGTACGCAGGTTGCCACTGTCGGTCATTTGAACCACCGTGAGCACTCACTGTCCCTTTCGGTAACTGTAAGAAATTCTCCGAGATTCTACCACTGTCCCTCTGAGAAACCAGCATTCTGCTAGACACTTGCTTAGGTTTCCAAGAATTGTCCATTCCCAATCTGGCAGGCCACCTGTTGTGAAATAAAGGGGAGGATTGCCTCGTTTTCGGAATGCTCTGACCCTTCTGTAAAGACGATGAGGAGATAGGGCGGGCAGTTGGGCAGTTCGATGTAGGCGGCGTCGTGGCGGACTTTGCTCATCAGCCCGGCCTTTGACCAAAGCGCCGCATCGGTGGGGAGGCTTGCGCCCAAAAAGCCCACGACTTGGTTCTCTGGATCTGTGGCAAGGGCGGCGGGGTCTAGACTGCGGCGGAGGAGGGCCATCATGGCCTGCGATCGCGCCCCTGAGACGGCCACCCCCCCAACGATGCTGTGGAAGAGCCGAGCGGTGGCTTCAGTGGTCAGCATGTTGCGGTTCTCAAAGGTTTCGCCCAGGAACTTGCGTTCTCGGCCATAGGGGCCGTCACACCAGGTTTTTTGGTTCACATTAATGGTGTCTAGCTCTGGCCATTGTAGCGATCGCAGGTATCGGTTCACTAAATTGCGCTGATGTTGCCAGGTTTCAAAGGGGCCGGGGGGCAGTTCTGGGCCACTGGTAGTTCCCGTCAGCACATCCACAACCAGCCCCGTTGCATCATTACTCGAATCCACAATCATGTCCCGCAGGGCGCGATCGAGCTCTGCGGAGGGTTGCACCATCTCCCGTTCGAGCCATTCATGGGCCGCGACGAGGTAAAACAGCTTCACCACACTGGCGGGATAAATCCGCTCTACGCCGCGATAACTGGCCCCACGGGGGCGCTGTTGCCAAAAGTCTTCAGCCCGAATCGCTCCGCCAGTGTTGACGGGGAACGGCGGGTCATAGACAACCCAAGTAATCGCGATTTGGTTGCGGGCGAGCCGGGGAAATTCTGCCCAAGTCGCTTCCAAAACTTCGTTTAAAGCCGTGCTAAGACGCTGCTTTGCCTCAAAAAACGTTGCCGCCACAGTCGCTTACCCTTGCCGATGTTTACAGTTCACAATACCGGGTTCCTGGGCCTCTGGGAGTGTGATGTTATATGAACGAACGCCGCGATCGCGAAGCACTGAATGCACAATGGCGCTTAACAGGCACCCCGCCACAGCATCCTTTGGTGAGTGTTTGCTACCGCCAATATTGCTCAACCTTGCGCACCGGTCTTGCGATCGCCCTCCCCTAGCCCGAATCACGCTCCATCGTCTCGGACTAGCCCCGACCTCTGGATTATCCGCCTCTCATCACTTAGCCCGACGGATATCCTTCCCAAGGGTGACTGTAGTGGACTCGCGCGCGATCGCCTATTTTGCCCTTGGATTGAGGTTCACAGTCTTATGGTTGCTCACTATTATCCCCAGTCTCGGGGGCTTGAAAATGAGACCGAGGCCCGCATTTTAAAGTCAGCGCAGCGGTTGTTTGCGCGGCAAGGCTATGGGGGCACCACCACCCGAGATCTCGCCCAATCCGCAGGAGTGGCCGAGGGCACCTTGTTCCGCCATTTTGAAAATAAGAAGGCGATTTTAGTGCGCGTGGCCACCGATGGCTGGGTCGAAATTTTGACCGATCTGCTGACCGAGCTGAGCGAAATGGGCAGCTATAAGGCAATTGGGCAGGTGATGCGGCGCAGAATGCGCAACATGTCCCACAATGCAGAGTTGCTCAAGGTCTGCTTTATGGAGGCCCAGTTTCATCCCGAATTGCGGGAGCAAATCCAAGGCGAGGTGATCGGCAAAATGACCGATGTGGCCGAAGCATTTTTCCAGACGGCAATGGATCGCGGCGTTTATCGCCCCATGAACCCCCGCGTCGTCGCACGCATTTTCTTGGGAATGTTTGCAATTTCTGGCTTTAGCGAAGCCACGTTAGGGGATGACGCAGGCTCACCAAAGGCGATGCAAGAACTGGCTGAGGGGCTGACGGATATCTTTTTGAACGGCGTGCTCACCCAGCGAGAACCGCATACGGAGGCGGAATCCTAAGCGATTGGAAAAGGCCATCGGTGTCCTCAGGCTACGATGCAATCAACGCTTGAACACCAACCCTTCACTAGCGCTGAAGTCCGAGCTTCGTCACAACAAACGGGGCCTTGGCATCAATCCGCACCAAACAGGCGGCGGAAACCTCTAGGGTGACGACTTGTTCGCGTAGCTCAGCCGGGTGGGGTGCGAGCGCGCTGCTTGCGCATTCTGGCGTCGAAAAACAGGCTGTGCTGTGCCCCTCCCCATTGAAGGTTGTAAGCGTCACAGATCGATAGCCCATCAGCACCACCTGAAGCTGGCGGATCGGCTGCTCTAGCCACAGCTTCAATCCCTTGCAGCGTGCTGTGGGCATAATGGCCGGGTGACGCAGGTTCCGAATGAAGGCTGGATTTGAGGGCCGAACCGCGATTGCGTCCTCAAATAGCACACCCAGAAGATGAAACTGGTCGCTCACCCGCTCATAGTCGTGCAGACAGCGGAAATGAATCAGATGCCAAGGATTAGCAAGGGACGGACGGGGCTCAAACGTCGGCACCGCGCCCGTTTGCTGATTGGGAATCCAAATGTCTGGAGAAGGTATCGAAGGCATTTTGGTAGAAATCCCCATAACCTGCCATAACCTACATGAGACGTCCAAACAATTTCGTAGTGCATGGTTAACCCTGTGGTAGATGGAGAAGCATCCCTTCAGACTTCGGAGTCACTGCATGGTGTACGCAGTTCGCTGAAAATCAGATGGAGCATTGAGAAATAACTAACTTCACGATATGCTCACGCAAAATTCCCCGCTCTTCAAAATCCCTTTACAAAAGATGCTAGTGGAATCCGGGTTGTTCCAGGCCGTGACCTATTTTTTTACGGTTCAGTTTTCCTGCACCCCACAACGCTCGGGGGACAAGTGCTCAGAAGCTGCATCCGCGATCGCGGGGGTATGATAAGTTAGACTGTGGTCAACGGGATGTAGCGCAGCTTGGTAGCGCACTTCGTTCGGGACGAAGGGGCCGGAGGTTCGAATCCTCTCATCCCGATTTTTGGGGTTTCAGATCTGTTGGTACAGGGCGAGTTGTATTGGGCAAGCGATCGCGCGGTATGTGCCAACAAGCGGTCGCAACCCGATTGAGCTTGGCGTTGCATCAGAGCATCAATTCTCAACCCATTGCCACACAGTGGAAGCATTTCAAGGTTTGCTCGGCAACCTAAAACCCCCTGCCTCCTTCCAAAGTAGAGAAAAAGCAAGGGGTCTTATCAAAAGATGCGACCTTCGTGCGAATCGTCGCGTTCACGGTGCCAAAGGGCTGTTCAGCACGTTGCGTGCTCAACCGCAGCGGCTAGAAATTTTCGAGGATGCGTTGCACAATCTGCATCCCCGTGATGGCTTGCCAGCCAAAGAGGCCAACCAGCACAATATTGAGACTGATGTGGGTATATCGCGCCACATCATTGCCCTTCTGCATGAAGGGGACAAGAGCCGCAGAAACCGCAATCATTCCGGTCATTGCTAACCCAACCAGCAGGTGAGGGCCAAAAAAGAGCTTGCCGTTGTTGATGTAGGTAACTGCCATGCCGCCAATGGTGCCCAGTACCATGAAGGCGAGCAGCGCAGCGCCAATCTGATGGTGGCGAAGGTTAAACTTCCCTTTGATGAGCTGTTTTTTGAGGTCGCCTTCAGCGCTGCGCGTGCGGCGAATCTGCACCCCCAGGTATAGGGCATACACCGCCAGGCCAAACAGCACCCACATCATTAGGGGGTGGAAGAAATTGAGCCAGGGCTTAATGGGGTCAAGGGCTCCGAGATCCATACCGTCTCCTCTCATAGGTATCTTTACAAAAATTATAGATTCGCGGCTCTTTCTGGGCTAGAAAAAGGCTGACGTGGCTGGGCCTGAAATCACGAGAATGGGAAAGGTTGGGGCGCTTTGCAATCCTAAAGTTGGGGTGGATTGAGGAACTTGGTAAGCGCTGACCGCGACTTGAACAGTCAAGCCCTATTATTTGCCGGGGCGATCGCGCCCACGGTGCCCCCGCTTATCCGTCACACTTGACCTGAGCCCCGCTGTTCCCCTTCCTCAGACTGCCATGCGTTCATATCATCGCTTTATCGCCGGAAGCCTGATCGGATTTCTTCTCTCTGCCTGGTTGGGCAGTGGTTGGGGGTGGAATTACCGCGCGATCGCCGCTGACCCCGATGCGATCGCGGCGTCCTCGACTCACCCCGTGGAACTGGCCCAAGACAGCGCCGATGGCCTTCAGGAAGAGGATGCCCCAAGCGCAGATCCCAGCCCTGAGGGGGCAAACCCTGAGGCAACGAACCACCCCGATACGCTAGACTTGCCCGATTTTGAGCCGCGCTTGCCCGCTGAGGAGCGCCCCCCCGATGACCTAATGCAAGGGGAGCTAGAGTCGCAACCCTCTGAAACTGAGGAGTCTGAGGAGACTAAGCTCTCGAAGGAGCAGCAGATTCTCATCACAGCGGACAACCATTACCTGGCGGGCGATCGCGCCGCTGCCGAAGCCCTCTATCGCCAGGTTAAGGATGCCGCTTGGGAGGCAGAGCCCACCCCCCTCCGGCCAGAGCCGATTTTGAATGCTGAGGATTTGCCACCCGCCGCCGCTGTGTACTGGCGCGAGGCTCAGCAGGGGGCAGAACAGGGCTTGGCACACCGGACTCAAGTACCCCTGGCACTGCTGGTGCGCGAATATCCCGAATTCATTCCTGCGCAGGTGTTTTATGCCCGCTATTTGATCGAGCAGGGACGCGCCGAGGAAGCGGATGCCAACCTGGATCAAGTGCTGATGCTTTACCCCAGTCAGCCCGCGCTGCTGCGGGCTCAGGTTGAGGTCAAAATGGCCCGCGAGCAGTGGATTGAGGCCTCGATCGCGGCCCGTCAGTTTGTGTTGCTCAATCCCGATCATCCCCGCAGCGAAGAGATGCTGGCCCTGGCGGAGCAAAATTTGGATCGCTTTCGGGCGCAGACAAATTCCAACATCACCCGCAATTTTGTGGGCAATTTGGTGACTGGGGTGGCCGGGGTACTGCTAACTGGGGGCCTGGTGGGGCCGGTGACGGCGGTGAACTCGGCGGTGCTGCTGTTGCAAGGGGAAGATGCCCTGGGGGCGCGCATTGCAGAGCAGGCTAGGGCGGCGCTGCCGATGGTGAGCGATCGCGAGGTAACGACCTATCTGGACGATATCGGGCAAAAGCTGGCCCAGCTTGCCGGGCGCAATGAGTTTAAGTATGAGTTCTACGTGGTGGATGACGATGCGCTCAATGCCTTTGCCTTGCCGGGCGGCAAGATTTTTGTGAATTCTGGCGCGATCCTTAAAACCCGCTCGGAGGCAGAGCTGGCGGGCTTGGTCGCCCACGAAATTTCCCATGCCGTACTGTCCCACGGCTTTCAGATGGTGACGAATGGCAACCTACTGAGCAGCTTGGCGAGTTTTATTCCGGTGCCTGCGGTGGCGAATATTGCCACTGGCTTGGCGGTGACGGGCTATTCGCGCCAGATGGAGCGTCAAGCGGATGTGCTGGGCACGCAGATTTTAGCGACGGGAGGGTATGCCGCTGATGGGTTGCACAATTTGATGGTGACGTTGGAATCAGAGGTGGGCGATCGCGGTGGAGTGCAGTGGTTGGCCAGCCACCCCGCCCCCAGCGAACGGGTCGCTTACCTTAAGCAACTGGTCGAGACGGGGGGCTACAATCGCTACGCCTACGAAGGCGTTGAGCCCCATCTGGCGGTGCAACAACGGCTGGCCCAGCGCGATCGCGACCAGCGCCATCGCACTACTGTCGAAAAACGCAATCGCGTCGAAAACTCAGAGGCAACGCCCGCAAACCGTCCCGTTCCACAAGAGGATACCCCTGCGCGGTAGCTGCCCTGTGCTGCATGGGGTGGGCGCGCAGAGTGCACTGGGGTTCAGGTGCTATGGTTAATGGAACGGCTGGCGTGCCCTAAGCCATCCGATGGCGGACGGTGACCACTTACGATCGCGCTAGAGCAGGGCGCTGTGAACCACTGGCTGATCAGGTGTTTTCCGCGATCACGCCTGCCTAACTCGCTGGCATCAGTTCGACCTCACGATGGCCCATTCCGGTTTCGGTGTTGTCCAGGATTACTCTCGCCAACCTCGTTGGGGGTACTAGCACCCTCCGGGTTGCCTATTGTTTATGGATGCTCCGTTTGAGATCACGTTACAGATTGTTCTCGCCGTCCTTGCCGGGATCACGGCTCAAGTTGTGGGCGAATACCTCAAGGTTCCCAGCATCATTTTTCTGCTGCTGTTTGGCATTAGCCTGGGGCAAGACGGCCTGGGCTTAATCCAGCCCCAATCCTTGGGCGTCGGGCTGGAGGTGTTGGTATCCCTGAGTGTGGCGCTCATTCTGTTTGAAGGGGGCCTCAGCCTCGAACTGAAAGAGCTGGGGCAAGTTTCCAATAGCCTGCGAAATCTAGTCACGACTGGGGTGTTCATCACCCTCCTTGGCGGCGGTATGGCAGCCCACTGGTTGGGTGAGTTCCCGTGGTCGCTGGCGTTTTTGTATGCGTCGCTGGTGGTGGTGACGGGGCCAACGGTGATTAACCCATTGCTGCGGCAGGTTAAGGTTGATCGCCCCGTTGCGACTTTGCTGGAAGGCGAAGGCGTGCTGATTGATCCCGTCGGCGCAATTCTTGCCGTCGTGGTGCTCGATATTATCCTCAACGGCGATACCGACCCCCTCTTCATTTTTAGCGGCTTGGCGGTGCGGCTTGGGATTGGGGCCGCGATCGGCGGTGCCGGCGGCGCATTGCTCGGCATTTTCCTCAAAAAAGCGGATTTTTTGTCCGAGGAGTTGCGCAATCTGCTGGTCTTAGCAAGCCTGTGGGGGCTGTATGGTCTGGCCCAGACGATTCGCGGCGAGTCGGGCCTGATGAGTGTGGTAATTGCGGGCTTAGTGGTGCGGGCGCTTTCAGTCCCAGACGAGCGCCTCCTCCGACGATTTAAAGGCCAACTGACGATTCTTGCGGTGTCGGTGCTGTTTATTTTGTTGGCAGCCGACCTCTCGATCGCGAGTATCTTTGCCTTGGGGCGCGGGGCCGCGTTTACCGTTGCGGTGTTGATGTTTGTGATTCGCCCCATCAACATTTGGGTCTGCACCGCCAGCAGCGACTTGAATTGGCGACAAAAGCTGTTCCTAAGCTGGGTTGCGCCGCGAGGGATTGTGTCGGCTTCGGTGGCCTCGCTGTTTGCCATTTTGCTGACCGAGCGCGGCATCAGCGGGGGCGATGCGATTAAAGCGCTGGTATTTCTCACCATCATTGCCACGGTTATGGTGCAGGGGCTTTCTGCAGGAAGCATGGCGCGGCTACTGCGGGTGACGGGGCAAAGTAGTGGCAGCGGGGCGGTAATTGTGGGATGTAATCCCTTTAGCCTGCTAATTGCCCGGCTCCTGAAGGAAGCGGGCGAGTCAGTGGTGCTGATTGACACGGATGCTGAAGCCTGTCAGCAGGCGGCGGCGGAAAATATCCCCTTTGTCGTCAACAGTGCCCTCGACAATGATGTGCTGGAAAAGGCGGGCCTGTCTCAGGCTCGAACTCTCCTGGCAATCACTAACAATGGTGAAGTGAATGCCGTGGTGGCTCAGCAAGCCTTGGAGGAATTTCAGCCGCCCCGCGTGATCGCGGTTTTCCCAGATCCCAAGGCGGGCGACAGTGCCAACAACAAGGGCAACAAGAAGCCGCCGAGCACACCTGCGTCGCCTGCGAAGGGATCGACCCAGAAACCGAAACCGAAGCTTGCCAACATTCCCATCAAGACTTGGAATGCCTATCTGAAGGAAGGAACGGTGCGCCTTGGGGAAACACTACTGCGGACTCAGGGAGCGATGATGCAGCGGGCTCACTTGCGGGCGCTGATGCGCAGTGGGGAACTGGTGCCCCTATTGGTAAAGCGGGAGGATCAGACCTGGATTGCGTTGACGGAGGAAATTTGGCAGGTGGGCGATCGCGTGGTGTATCTCCTCCACGATCCGAAGCCCAAGCTCTTGCAGCGTCTGTCTAGTGGCAGTCGTCCGGCGCGGCTCACCATCGAAACCCTGCCCACGGTCGAAGAGGTGCCTCTGCCTGCCCGCGTGGTGACAGCTCCGCCCCCGCCGCCATTGCCGGAGATGGCCGCCGCTGAGCAAAACGGTGCTGGGCAGGATGGGGCTGCCGCGATCGCCCCTGCCCCTGAGGATGAGCCCCGTCCCAATACGCCTAAAGCTCCGTAGCCAGGACATCTCAGCCCCCGCAACCGCAAGGCTCAAACGCTCACAATGCCCGACCATTGCACCTTCTTCTCGCGGGTGCGGCGATAGGAAAAAAATCGCTCGGGCTCTTGGTAGGTGCAGTGGGGGGCGATCGCCACTTGCTCTGTCGTCAATCCCAATTGCTCAAGCTGGAGCGCATTAATGCGGCGCACATCTAGGCGGGCTCGTCCCACTTGGGGGTCAGGCAAAATGGGAGCCAGCGGCCAGCGCTGGAGTGCGGCGACAACCTGGTTAGGATCCGCATGATCTGGGCCGATGGTGCGCCCCACCTCCGCCGCGACCTGAATGGTGACCTGATAGACGCCACCCGCGATCGCTGGCCCCATCGCCACCCGCAAGTCCTCGAGTTGACTACCCTGGGCCTGCATTCGCGAGATCGTCTGGGGAAGCACCTTCAGCGCTGTGCCGCGCCAGCCCGCATGGACGGCAGCCACCTGCCCCGTGCGAGCATCGGCCACCAGGGCCGGGGTACAGTCTGCGCTGCACACCCAGGAAGATTGATTCGCCCCGGCAGTGACGATCGCATCCGCCTCAGGCCGTGGCCCCTCCGTCATTCCTTCAGCCCCAATGTCATCAAAGTCCTCTGGGCCTAGCACAAGGTTGCCGTGGACTTGCTTAGCGCGATACACCGCCGCGCGATCGCTCAGGGCTGACACTAGCGTTTCTGGCGTCTGAGGCCACGCCTGCCGGGTGAAAAAGCCGTGGGGCCACTCGGCCAGCAGCGATGTGGTGAGATAGGGTTGATTGTTCCAAACTTGCCAATGCCAGGTATGCATAAAGGAGCGTCCCACCGGGTGATAGATCCATAGTGCGGCGGGCGTCCCCGCTGCCCATCTCTGTGATAGCCTAACCCTTCATTGACCTGTGACGATTGTGGATCGCCAACGGATTCTTCAAGCCCTTGACCGTCCTGCCACCACCCTCGGGGTACTCCCTGAAATGGCCGCAGTACGGCCCCGGTTGCAGATTCATACCTACGGCATTCTGCCCTCCACGAATACGGAGGCCTGGGCATGGGTCGATCGCGGGGCAGGGGCGGGCACCGTTGTCATTGCCGATCGCCAAGCATCGGGGCGGGGTCAGTGGGGGCGCGAGTGGGCCTCTCTGCCAGGCGGGCTTTACCTTTCGCTCGTGTTGGAACCGGAGATTCACGTCCGCGATCGCGCCTGGCTGACCCTAGCGAGTGCCTGGGGGGTGGCGATCGCCCTAGAGAACCTCGGGGTGAGCCTCGGCCTCAAGTGGCCCAATGACCTGGTCAGCCCCGACGGACGCAAACTGGGGGGCATTTTGACCGAAACTCGCCTTGCGGGCGAGTACATTATGAAGGCAGTGGTGGGCATCGGGGTCAACTGGTCAAACCCTGTTCCACCCCAGGGCGCGTCTTTACAGGCCATGCTGCCCCCTTCCAGACCCTTCCAGACCCTCGAAGAACTGGCCGCGATCGTGGTGCGGGGTATGCTTCAGGGGTACCAAATGTGGCAGCACCAAGGAACTGAAGCGTTGACGGCCCATTACCAGACAAAATTGATCAATCTAGGGCAACGGGTGACGGTCAACGGGCACTCAGGAGAGGTTTTGGGCGTCTCTGCTAACGGGGATCTTGCGGTTCTCCTGCGCGCAGGCGCAGATACCACGCAACGGATCACCCTTCAGCCCGGTGAAATAGCCTTAGGCTACAATACAGAGGTTTTGTCGTAGTGTCTGACGGAGCAGGCGGAATGCAGCGGGAGCAACTCTCCAGCAACTCATCTCAAATCCCCAGCGATCGCGGGTCTTTTCTGCCCAGCCTATGGCGGCTCGGTAGTCTTGGCCTTCTTGGTGGCGGACTGATGCTTTTCCCTGTAGCGGCCTACGCCGAGGGCGAGCCCGAAGCCGCACAGTCTGAAGTGCAGGTCGCGCCAGTTGAGACAACTGCCGAGTCTTTACTACGACCTCAAGAAACGCCAGCCCCCGTTCCGGCTCCCCGGGTTGTGGCTCCAGAGCCTGCTCCCCAGCCGAGCGCCTCTCCTGCGGCTGGAGCTCCTCCATCTGCTGGGGTTTTCATTGATCCGACGGACTATAGCGTTGGCGCAACGCGATCGCCCGATAGCCCCACGCTGGTTTTTACCGATCGCGCGACGGGCTGCCAGCTTACCCTGGCTCAAGGACAATCTGCCCCCAGCCGCAACTGCGGCACCGCAGGGCGAAATGCAGATGGCAATGGCGGCGCGATCGCAACCCAGGGCAACGCCTCCGGGGACGATAGCTTTGCCATTGGCCCCGTGTCCATTGGCAGCAACGGGGTTAGTGTTGGCAACACCACCATCATCAGTCGAGAAGCCCTGAACGAAAAGCTGCGCCCGTTAAACCTGCTGCGTCGAGGCTTTGAAGAATTTGTCTTTCCCTTGGCAACCCCTGCCCCAATTAGTTCCCTCTTTGGCTGGCGCACCCACCCCATCTTTGGGGATCAACGCTTCCATGCGGGCACAGACCTTGCAGCCCCCACGGGAACCCCCGTCCTCGCTGTGAAGGCAGGCGTTGTCTCAACGGCAAATTACCTCGGTGGCTATGGCCTGACAGTGATTCTGCGCCACGAAGACGGCACCCAGGAAACCCGTTATGCGCACCTGTCTCGCATCATGGTGAACCCGGGTGAGGCGGTGGAGCAGGGGGATGTGATTGGCTTGGTAGGGAGTACCGGAAATTCCACCGGGCCACACCTGCACCTTGAACTGCGTGAACTCACCGCCCAGGGATGGGTGCTGGTGAACCCAGATGAGATGCTGGCCTATGCCTCAGCATCTTTGATGGATGCGCTGAATAATCCCCTCCAAGCTCTCGGGTTGACGGAGCGATCGCCGGAAGAAATTCCGATGGAACCTATCCCCTTCCGCCCAGCCCAACCGAACGCGAGCTAGTGCTCCTCGGCGTAAATTTGCTGCCCCATTGACGTTCACCATTCCGCTGGGCTCACGCCAAAGCCCTCAACGCCTCTTTCAACCCTGCTATCCCTGACGCAAAAGTTCTGTACTGCTTACCAGTCAGTCGTTGTGCAGACCGGCTGTGGCCGTTGTCAGAGCTGTAGAACCTCACCTCAGCGCTCTTGATCAAGGAGAGGAACCGGAAACCCTGGAGAACCTGGAAACCAAGTCAGATTCAGGACGAAGTATTCAGGACAAAGTTTTCACTCGCTCGTGAATCAACGCCTCCTTACGCAGGAGCGGTGCCGCAGGCAGTAAGGGTTGAATCGCCTAGTATGAATAGCCCAACCTTGGGAGCGAGACTTCAAGAGACTTCAAACCACTCGTTCCCCTTGTCTGTTGAGAGGAGTCAGAGGAGTCAAATGAGAGGAGTCAAAGCTGGGAGCAGGGCTTAGGGGATGAGGGCGGATCGGTATCGAGACATGCCGCCGAGCCCTCGGTGCACGATGTGAGTCAAAACACTTTGGTAGAATTTGAGCCAGAGAATTTTTACGTCCTCGCTGTCATACCCCCGTAAATTCCTTGAAAATCATCCTCGAAAACGTTCAAAAAACCTACGGTAAACGCCAGGTGGTTCATGGGGTAAGTTTGTCCGTTGCCCAGGGTGAGGTCGTCGGGCTCTTGGGGCCAAATGGGGCGGGTAAAACAACGACGTTTTACATGGCAACGGGGTTAGAGCGTCCCGACGCAGGACGGGTGCTGCTTGACCATATCGACATCACTGACTTGCCAATGCACCAGCGGGCGCGCTTGGGCATTGGTTATCTGGCACAGGAGGCCAGCATCTTTCGGAATTTGACGGTGCGCGATAATTTGCTGCTGGTGATGGAGCAAACGAATGTCCCCCCGGAAGAGTACGGCGATCGCCTGACGGATCTGTTGAAAGAATTTCGCCTTGAGAAAGTGGCAAATACCCTGGGCATTCAAGTGTCGGGAGGCGAGCGCCGCCGCACAGAGCTGGCCCGAGCTTTGGCCTCAGGAGCCGATGGTCCCAAGTTTCTGTTTCTGGATGAGCCCTTTGCCGGGGTTGACCCCATTGCGGTGGCTGAGATTCAGGCCATTGTGGCGCAGTTGCGCGATCGCGAGATGGGCATTCTCATCACCGATCACAACGTCCGCGAAACCCTACAAATCATTGACCGGGCTTATATCATGAGCGAGGGGCGCATTCTTGCCTCGGGCACCGCTAAAGACCTCTACAACAATCCCCTGGTGCGGCAACACTACCTCGGCGAAGACTTCAAGCTGTAGCGATCGCAAGGGCTTAGGCTGGCATTGCGATCGCAATCTCGTCCCTGTCCTGGGCCACCCCAACGTCATGGTTTCATTGACCTATGGATACCCCCCTGCAAAGTTCACCCTTACAGTCGGCGCGATCGCCCATCGGCAGTGCCCTCTCCATCATGGATCGGTACATCGCCCGCGAGCTGACCATGCCCTTTCTATTTGGCGTTGGGGCCTTTTCCTCCATCGGGATCTCCATTGGTGCCCTGTTTGACCTAATTCGCCGCGTCACAGAATCGGGCCTGTCCTTTGGCCTTGCCCTGCAAATCTTCGCCCTCAAACTACCCGAGTTCGTCGTCCTCTCCTTCCCCATGTCCACGCTGTTGGCCACAATGATGACCTACAGCCGCCTTGCGGGCGATAGCGAACTGATTGCCCTGCGGGGATGTGGCGTCAGCGTGCGGCGCATCATTGCCCCCGCCGTTGTGCTTAGCCTGGTGGTAACGGGGCTCACCTTTGCCTTCAACGAACTGATTACCCCCGCCGCCAACTACCAGGCCGCCGTCACCCTTGAAAGAGCCCTCAATTCCGAGCGTCCCCCCTTTCAAGAACGCAACATTCTGTATCAGGAATTCCAACCCGCCTCAGACAATAAAGATGAGCAGGAACTACGCCGCCTGTTCTACGCGCGACGCTTTGACGGCGAAACTATGTATGGTTTGACCATTCTGGACTTTTCTCAGCGGGGATTAAGCCAAGTCGTGAGTGCCGACTCGGCAACCTGGGACTTTGGGCGAAATCAGTGGAATTTCTACAACGGCACAATCTACGCCGTCTCGCCAGATGGCTCCTTTGGGCACATCGTGCGGTTTGATAATCAGGAACTGCAACTGCCCCGTGCCCCGTTGGATCTCGCTAGCCGCACCAAAAGCGACACCGAAATGAACATCGCAGAGGCAACCCGCCACCTGCGCGACGTGGTGAGCAAGGGCGGCGACGAGCGCCAAATTCGCACCTGGGAAACGCGCATTCAGCAAAAGTATGCGCTGCCCTTTGTCTGCGTGGTCTTTGGTCTGGTGGGGGCGTCCATTGGGGTGCGTCCCCAGCGCACCAGCCGCGCCACCAGCTTTGGCGTGAGCGTAGTGATTATTTTTGGCTATTACCTGCTTGCCTTTATCTGCAATGCGCTGGGGGAAGTGGGGGTGTTGTCGCCGCTTATGGCGGCTTGGTTGCCCACGTTGCTGGGCTTGGCGATCGGCGTGCAGTTGATGTTGCAGGCGTCTCGTTAGGCTCCGATGGGGACGCTTGATCGCTGAATCAGGATGCTTTGTAGTGCTGGGCTGGGCTCATCGATAGCTGCGCTGGGTCAGCGCCACATTTTCAAAGGTGAGATCTTCCCGATGAAGCTCCGGTCGGCGTCCGTCGCCCCGGTGCTCCCAGGCGGCGACGTAGGCGAAGTGGTTGTCATCGCGCTTGGCTTCACTATCGGGGGTTTGGTGCTCTTCGCGGAAGTGCCCGCCGCAGGATTCTTCGCGATGCAGGGCATCCCGCGCCATGAGTTCCGCCAGTTCTAGAAAGTCCGCCACCCGTCCGGCAAATTCCAGGTTTTTATTCAGGGTGTCGGCGCTGCCGGGAACCTTCAGATTTTGCCAGAATTCTTCCCGCAGGTCTTGGATGCGGGCGATCGCGCCCTCCAGCCCTTCCCGGTTACGCGCCATGCCGACGTGATCCCACACGATGCGCCCCAGTTCGCGGTGGAAGTCCATCACGGTTTTGTGACCCTGGATGGCGAGGAGGCGAGAAAGGCGATCGCCCGCCGCTGCTTCTGCCTCGGCAAAGGCGGGATGATCCGTCCCCACAGCGGGTAGGTTCGCCCCGGCAATGTAGTCCCCCAGGGTGTAGGGAATGACGAAGTAGCCATCCGCTAAGCCCTGCATGAGCGCACTGGCTCCGAGGCGATTCGCTCCGTGGTCAGAGAAATTCGCCTCCCCGAGCACAAACAGACCGGGGATTGTGCTCATCAGGTGATAGTCTACCCAGAGGCCGCCCATAGTGTAGTGAACGGCGGGATAAATTCGCATGGGTACCTGGTAGGGGTCTTCCCCGACGATGCGCTGGTACATGTCAAAGAGGTTGCCATATTTCGCCGCGATCGCCTCTCGCCCTTGAGCCTGAATCGCATCTCGAAAGTCCAAATACACCGCCAGCCCTGTTTCTCCCACGCCGCGCCCGTCGTCGGTCATGGCCTTAGCATTGCGCGAGGCGACATCGCGAGGCACCAGATTGCCAAAGCTGGGATAGCGGCGTTCTAGGTAATAGTCGCGATCGCAGTCGGGAATGGCTTGGGGCGATCGCGCATCCCCCGGCGTTTTGGGCACCCACACCCGCCCATCGTTCCGCAGCCCCTCGCTCATCAGCGTCAGCTTTGACTGATACTCCCCCGAGACAGGAATGCAGGTAGGGTGAATCTGGGTGTAGCAAGGGTTGGCAAAATAGGCTCCCCGCCGATGGCAGCGCCAAGCCGCCGACACATTGGAGTTCTTCGCATTCGTAGACAAGTAATAGACATTGCCGTAGCCCCCGGTGCAGAGCAGCACCGCATCCCCCCCGTGGCGTTCCAGGGCTCCGGTCACCAAATTTCGGGTAATGATGCCCCGCGCCTGCCCATTCACCACCACCAGATCCAGCATTTCCCGACGGGCAAAGACCTCGATCTGCCCTGCCTGCACCTGGCGCATCATCGCGCTGTAGGCACCAAGCAACAACTGCTGTCCCGTTTGTCCTTTGGCATAGAAGGTGCGCGACACCTGAGCACCGCCAAAGGAGCGGTTCGCCAGCAGGCCGCTGTATTCCCGCGCAAAGGGCACCCCCTGGGCGACGCACTGGTCGATGATGTGGCTGCTGATTTCCGCCAACCGATAGACGTTAGCCTCGCGGGAGCGGTAATCGCCCCCCTTAATCGTGTCGTAGAACAGCCGCCACACGCTATCGCCATCGTTGGGGTAGTTCTTGGTGGCGTTGATGCCTCCCTGGGCGGCGATGCTGTGGGCGCGGCGGGGCGAATCTTGGATGCAGAAACTCTTGACCCGATAGCCCAGCTCCGCCAGGGTCGCCGCTGCGGACGCCCCCGCCAACCCCGTGCCGACGACGAGAATGGTGTGCTTCTGCTTGTTCTTGGGGCTAACCAAGCGGCAGTGCTCCTGAAAGGTACTCCACTTGTCGCGCAGGGCTCCGGAGGGAATGCGGGAATCGAGCATGGGTCAAGGAGTGTAGGGAGGAGGTGTCCGGGAATGGGGCCACAGCGTGGGAGGGGTTCGGCGGCTTTGTGCCAACACTCCCCGTTCACATTCTGGCGGCATACCCCTGGAATCGGCTCTGTCAAGACGGTTCAGACTTTTGGGGTTTGGGCTTGGGCCACCAGGGGGCGCGGGTGAGGTTTTTCCAGACCATGACGCTGCCGGTTGCCAGCATCCACAGCAATCCCAATCCGTTGAGCAGCACATAGATCGGTTCGAGAGTTTGGCCCAAATATTCCCCTTCGTGAATGGTCATGAGGATGTGGACTTGGTCGCGGGACAGGCCAAGCCAGCTCTTGCCCAGTCGGTAGGCGACGCCAGTAGTCACGGTAACGATGAGCGGCAGCAGAACGATGGGCGCAGCACTGGCATGGAGTTGGTGAAAGTTAATCCGTTGG
Source organism: Leptolyngbyaceae cyanobacterium T60_A2020_046 (assembly GCA_015272155.1). Lineage (GTDB taxonomy): Bacteria > Cyanobacteriota > Cyanobacteriia > Phormidesmidales > Phormidesmidaceae > JACYME01. The sequence continues at coordinate 1,056 of JACYME010000148.1, read as the reverse complement.
CGACTCATGGGCAAAGCGAATCAAGCGCAAGGATGGGGATGGGGCGATCGCGGATGCGAATACCGGGGCGGTCGGGTCATAGTCACAGTGTAATGGCTGAATGTATTGCGATTGTTGAGGAGTTGCAATGCTTGGGGCGGTGCCCCTGAACCCCATGCCTACGGCAATGCCCGCGATCGCAGAGATCAGGCTAAATTCCCCCGAGGGAAAGAATATGTGATGAATTTTACGTTCCAGTTAAAAGATGATGAACCAGGAATGGAAAAAGGGAGATTCGGAGGCTGAATCGCTACGTTGAGGACAGTATATGCCCGTTCGAGCTCTATTCTTCATTTCCTCAACGTTCACCGTGCTAAAAGCTTTCCTCTCAACGAGCGCTGTCACCGTCGGTTTCTTGGGCCTCACCGCTTCGGCCCAAGCCGTCACCGTAAACACCGCTCCTTTGACGGATGCTGACTTTAATACGCTGCTGAGTTCTGGCACCTTCACAGAACTCTTTGTGGCAGAAAGCCGGGCAGGCAACGGCCAAACCAATGGCGACTATGAATTCAGCATTAACCAACCGATTCCTGCTGGAGGTGGTTTTCCGGGGCCTTTTGCTGGGGCAACTGGCCAACGCCAATGGGTCAGCGGCCAAGCCGTTGATTTCAGTTTGTCCTATAACGCCATCACGGGCGAAATTGCGTACACCGTGGGGGGGGCGACCCTGTCGGCAGTGACGAGCGGCAGCGCCAACGAAATCTATTTGCGGACGCGCGCCCAAGGGCGATCGGGGACGAATTTTTCCGCCATGACGCTGCAAAACCTGATGCTGGACGCGGGGCAGGGCTTCCAGACCGTAGCAGATTTGTCATCTTCTGCCGCAGGCACCGATTCTGATGTTGATTACCTCATTATTTCTGGGCTAGCGGGCTCTTTTACGCTGACGGGGCAGCAAATTTTGTCCTGGGATGGCCTGTTGCCCAATGGTTCTCGCCTAGCGAGCCAAATCAAGGTCGGCATTGGGCCTGAAACTGAAGATCCGGACTCAGTGCCGGAACCTGCCGCCCTGCTCGG
>JACYME010000060.1 GCA_015272155.1 Leptolyngbyaceae cyanobacterium T60_A2020_046 | reverse complement strand
CCCCGCCGATCGCAAATATTCCACATGCATCATGACCTCATCGCCAAAATGCTCATAGCAGTGCTGCAACAGCTTCAGCTCTGGGTCATGGGGAAAGATGGTTTGCAAATAGGTGAGGGAAGGATCCACGCTGCGGGCGTGGAGAGTAGTGTGGTTCCAGGTGAATTCTGCCAGGGCTGTCCCCTTGCCAGCATCCTCTGCGCCCTTGTGGTAAGTCAGGGTGCCGCCAAACTCTACCACCAGGTCACCAAACGACTCCATCGAGGGCTCCGCCACGATTAGCAGGGCGGCGTGTTTGTCCGCAGGCAGGTAGGGCTTGAGCGCAGCAAAGTAGCTGGGAATTGGCGCGGCATGGATGCTGATGAGTTTCTTAATCAGCCCATCGGCCTCGCCCAGGGCTTGTCCAAACCGGGCTGCGGTCATGAAGTCGCCAAAGGTGACGATCACTTCGGCCCAGGGATAGGCCGGGCCGAGGGGGATTTCCAGTTCCGTGATGATGCCGTTGGTGCCGTAGGCGTGGTTGACCTGCTGCACAGCGTCGCCCCGCAGCTCAATCACGCGGGGTTCATCCTCTAATGTGACGACTCGCACCGCGTTGAGATTGCCGCGATCGCGCAACTGACCGTAGGTAATCGAGCCAATGCCGCCACTGCCGCCACCAATAAAGCCCCCAATCGTCGCCGTGCGATAGGTCGAGGGATACATGCGAATTTCCCAACCCTGGGGCCGCGTCACCTTATCGATCGCCGACAGCTTGGCCCCGGGCTCCACGCAGGCGACCCCGGGCTTCACCCATTTCACTGCGTTCATGCGGCTCAGGTCGAGGATAACGCCGCCCGCCAAGGGAACGCACTGGCCATAGTTACCCGTCCCGGCTCCGCGAATGGTCACGGGGACTCGGGCGGCCACACAGGCCCGCGCCACCGTCAACACCTCGGCCTCGGAGGTGGGGCGCACCACCACATCGGCGTGTTTGTCCTCAAGCTGCCCCTGCAAAATTGGGCTGAAGTAGTAGTAATCCTTCGAGAGTTTTTCGACTTGGGCGCGATCGCGAATCACCTCGATTTCGCCAAGGGAGGCTGCAAACGTATCCCAATCAAAGGCTGCAACAGTCGTGGTCATTCGGGTTGGGGGAGTGGAGAATGGGGAATCAACGGTGGAAACGAGGAATTATGCGGAGGCGGCGATCGCCGTTTTGAGCGCTGCCGCATCGGTCACAAAGCCAAAGCATTGGTTCACATTGTAAACAGTGGCATGCATACAGTAATCCGGCGAGGTGGTGGCGGTGCAGTCGCGCAGCAAAATGCAGTCGTAGCCCAGGAAGTTGGCATCCTGCAAGGTACACAGCACGCACTGGTCGGCGTTTACCCCGGCAAAGAGCAGCGTCGTTTTACCGAGGTTGCGCAAAATGCTGTCGAGGGGCGTATCCCAAAAGCCGCTCATGCGAAACTTATCGACCCAAATATCAGCGGGGTCTGCTTCCAGTTCATCCACGACCGCCGCCGCCCAACTGTCCTTGGTGAGCACGGGCGCGCCATTCTTGGGCAGCGGATCTGCCAGCCCCACGCCCTGCCCGGTGGGGTTGTAGACATGGCGCAGGGCGGGGCTGATGTTGAGCAGGTCGGGGCGGTTGCCCCAGTTCACCCAAAGGATAGGCACCTGGGCCTGACGCAGCACGGGCAGGATGCCAGCCAAAGGGGCAATGGGCGATCGCGCGGGCGTCACATCCACGCCAATCGAGGCCAGCCAGCCGTCAGGATGGCAAAAATCATTTTGCATGTCCACGACCAAACAGGCGGTTTTTGCCAAATCGAGGGTGAGGGTTTTGGTGTCGGTGGGGAGGGTGACGGGACGGATTGGCAGCGGCGGACGGGTGAGATCGGCCACGTCTGCATTGACGTGCCAGACGTTGGGGGGCGTCCCGAGGGGATAGCGCACAGGAGGCATGGATGACATCGGCGACAGGGGCTCAACTTCAGTATGATGGCGCGATCGCGGCCCAAACTGTTCATCCAAAACGATACGGTTGAAATTCCCGCCGGGAGGCGCGGGGATCTTCGGGGCAGGTCTTGCGAATTGGCGCGATGAATCCTCCGCCCCCATCTTGCTGCCCTGGGGAATGGGCTGCACCTTGGTGCGAGGCGCTGGAGCAGCGCCCTAGGGTAAACGCTGCCCCGAGCCTGGATCAAACATCAGCAGATGGTTGGGGTCGAGGCGCAGGCGCAGGCGATCGCCGGGTGTGGGTCGCAGGCGGGGCAGCACAAAACAGCTCAGGGGTTGAGGCATGTCGCAATCGCGGTGGGCAGGCACCACTCCCCGAATCAAGGTTTCGCGCCCTAGGGGTTCCACGACTTCCACAACAAAGGGCAAGGCTGGCTCATCCTCAAAGGCGGGGGTGATGTGCTCTGGGCGAATGCCGAGGTTGACCACCTGGTTCACGACGAGGGTCGGAGGTTCTGAGGTCGGCGCGGGGGGTGCGATCGCGTGCCCATTGACCCGAAACCCCTGCCCATCAAAGCTGGCCGCCAGAATGCCCATCGGCGGATTGCCGATAAAGGTGGCCACACGCTGGTTCGCAGGCTGGCGGTAGAGGTCATCTGGGGTGCCAATTTGTTGCACTTGGCCTTGGTCGAGCATGACGATGCGATCGCTCAGGGTCATGGCTTCTACCTGATCGTGGGTGACGTAGAGCGTCGTGATGCCAAACCGCTGATGAAGCTGCTTCAGCTCGGCGCGGGTGTCGTCGCGCAGTTGGGCATCTAGGTTTGAGAGGGGTTCGTCGAGCAAAAAGACTTGGGGCCGCCGGGCGATCGCGCGGCCCAGTGCCACCCGCTGCTGCTGCCCGCCAGAAAGCTGGCGGGGTTTGCGATCTAACAAATGCCCGATGCTGAGGGATTTGGCCACCTGGCGCACCTGTTCGGCCTGCTCCGCAGGGGGTACGCCCCGCATCCGCAACCCAAAGGAAAGGTTTTGCGCCACGGTCATGTGGGGATACAGCGCATAGTTTTGAAAGACCATCGCCACATCGCGCTGGCGGGCGGGCACGTTATTGACGCAGCGATCGCCAATAAACAGGTCACCAGCCGTCACCGGAGCTAAGCCCGCGATCGTCCGCAGCAGCGTCGATTTGCCACAGCCCGACGGCCCCACCATGACCCAAAATTCACCATCCGGTACCTCAAAGGTGACACCCTGCACCGCCACCGTTTTGCCAAACTGCTGTGTGATGTGATCGAGACGAACCCTGGCCACCCGTGACCTTCCCTTACTGAACCTGCTCTATGCTAGCGGGCTCTGCCCCCGCCGAACGAGTCTCCCGACGACACCCCATCGCCCCATCAGGAAAACCGGGCACCCTGATTGAAAGCTGCTGTAAGACAGTGAAAATCCGCAACATCGAATGACCGTGATACCTGGGAGAAAAACCGATGGCAAGCCCCCTGCAAAACTGGATGATGGTGTTGGGCAGTGGTCTGCTGGCAGCAGGGTTTGCCCTGGTGCCAGCGGTGGCAAACCAGGACAATGGAGACGCGATCGCCCTGCCCTTTACCCCCGGCATTGATGAGACAGGCTACATTCCTGAGATTCGAGCGCGATCGGATCAGCCCATTGACGGCCCCATCCGCGCCGTCATCAACGACGACGCTCGCCGTCCCGTCATGAGCCGCAACTATCCCTGGTCGGCCATTGGTCGCGTCGATTGGGTCAACCCCGACGGCACCGTCGAAGGAGCCTGCACCGGCACCCTCATCGGCCTAGACTTGGTGCTCACCAACGCCCACTGCCTAGTTGACGAAACCACCAACCAGCCAACAACGCAGACCATCGTTTTTCGCCCAAACATGATTCAAGGGCGCAGCGCCCAAGAAGCCACCGTAATCGATTACGTCTATGGCGACAGTCCCTACACTGGGCGGGCTGCCGATGACTGGGCCATCCTCAAACTTGATCAACCCCTCGGCGAAACCTATGGGTATCTGGGCTGGCGAGCTGTAGATTTCAGCGACCCTAATGTGCGGGCCGGAGTGGGCGATCGCATCCGACTCGTCGGCTATTCGGGCGACTTCCCGACGGAATACTTAAGCGGCTTTGGCGAACCGGGGGAAACCGCTGGCGTCAGTGCCCGGTGCGCGGTGCTGCTGATCGTCCCCGAGGGTGACCTCGCCGAAACCCTGGTGCATAGCTGCGACACCAACCCCGGAGCCTCCGGCGGCCCCATATTCGCCCTCTTTGACGATGGCGAATATTACTTGGTGGGCCTACACTCCGGCAGCATCTCCCTGCTCGAAAATATTACCCTCCCCACTGGCGAAAGCACGGATGTTCTCAACCGAGGCGTGCAGGTTTCGCGCTGGGCGGCGCAGGCGGCGGCGCTGCGATCGCGCTGAGGATAAGTGTGAGGGTATGGGGGGGTGAGGGTAAAGGGTAATGGTGAAGACTCACCCATCCACGCACACGCCACGTTCTACGGGGTGCGGTGCTGCTGAGCTACCCACGCGATCGCGTCCTCCGGCGTTGAGATGATGCCCTCGGCATGGGCCAGCTCCACCGCTGCGAGCAATTCGCCGACGTGGGGGCCGGGGCGCAATTGGAGGTGCCGCATCAAGTCGCGACCACTGATCAGGGGATGGGGGTGGGCGACGGGATCCTCGGGGTTGAGAAACCGATCGATCAGCGGCTGCAACTGGGCCAGAGAAACCTGATGGGCGATCGCGATCAGCACTAGGCCAATGAAGCTCTGGCCCGCCGCCTTAAACAGCGCGTACTGCTGGCGCGGAGCATCGTTGCCTGCCGCGATCGCGGCCAACAGCGGCCACGCCCGCAGCATGGCAAGCACCGCCTGCTGCTCAGCGCGACTGTATTTGAAATGCACCATTTCAGCCTCGGCCTCAGCCAAATTCTCCGACAAAATTTGGCTGAGCTTGGCCGCCTTAAACCAACTGCGATGAAAGCCGGGCGGGGTTTGCTCCTTGAGCCATCGGTGTAGCAGAGGAGTCCAGTCGGGGCGGTGCTGCTGGCACTGGCGAGCGGCTGCGTCAACGGCCTCAAGCTGCTGAATTTGGGCCAGATTGAGCTGGGGTAGCCAGGTTTGCAGCACGCCATCTTCCCAGGCGCGTTTGAGGAGCGGTGTTCCATCGGGGTGGCTCAAGAGGCAGTCAATTTCGCCCCGCACCCGCTCTGCGGCCACGTTTTTGAGCAGTGGGGCCAGTTGGTGAATGGTGTCGCGGGTTTGGGGATCGAGGGCAAACCCAAGCTGCGCCGCCTGACGATAGGCCCGCAGTAGGCGCAGGGGATCGTCCGCCAGGTTATCCGCTGCTACCATGCGCAGCACCTTGCGCTTCAGGTCGTCGCAGCCACCGAGGGGATCAAAGACCTGCTCGGTATGGGGATGGTAGGCGATCGCATTGACGGTAAAATCGCGCCGATGGAGATCCGCCTCTAGGTTGTCGCCCACTTGCTGGGCAAAGTCCACCGTGGCGTGGTCAAACACAACCCGCGCAATCTGGTTTTCGGCGTCGAGCACCACAAACCCGGCGCGATAATGCCGCGCGATCGCCCGCGCCGTCTCCACCGCTGCCTCGGGCAGCACAAAATCCAGATCTAGGTAATCCGCCTTGCGGCCCAGTAGCGCATCTCGCACACTGCCCCCGACCAAGTGTGCCGACTGGGGCAACAGCGCGAGGTCAAAGGGCCAGGTTTGGGGCGAAAGGGCAGAGGTCACAGATAGCGCGACGTGGGCGAATGGAGACTGACGTAAAGAAACCGCTTGCAACGAAATTGTCCGAAAACGAAACGACATTCTGCCCTAGGTCGCGATCGCGGGGGCAAATTTTGACACAGCTTTTCATTTTGCAACATCGCCACCCCTTCCGCCGACAACCGTCGAGTCAGTTGCGTTAAATTATCAGAAATTTAGGGGCGCAACGCGGGGGGTTGAGTGTTTGGCAAGATCCTCAACCCTGGGGTAAAGCCCGCATTGGGAAAGTCCGTTGGGCGGCGATCGCCAGATTAGCACTAGAGTCACAGCAGGCTTTCGTGATTGCCAGATCCCCCGTGTTTCCCCATCCTCTTACACAGTAGGTCGTTTCGTCAGGAAAGGGACAATGTGCATTTGTGTGAATTGCCGTTACGTCGATCGCTGCACGACCTATCACGCCGTTGAAGGGCAGCATCAGCAACCCCATCTCACGGAAACGCCTGATTTTGAGGCCATCAGCCCGACCATTAATGTCAACATTCGTCAGCAAGACGACATCATTGAGATGGAATGGGACGTGGTCGGATGTGAAAGCTTCGCCGAAGAAGCAGGCCGCTGGGCCAAGCTGCGCCCCGGCGAACTGGTGCCGACCTAGGCGCGTCATTCCGTTGCAGATTGGTGGCCTTCACCCTCAATCCTTCTCCCAAAGGGAAAAGAACTTTCTAACTTCTCCTCCCCGCCCTGTGGGAAGCGTCCCGCACAACCCGACGCCTCTGCTTCTAGAAGCGGAGGGGGACAGGGGTTTCGCTCCCCAGATGTCCGGCTTATTTTGCACGGTGCGCACTGATCCTTGGCCACGCTCTGCCTCAATCCGGATTGCCCGAATCCCCAAAATCCAGACGGCGCTCAGGGATGTGGAGCCTGTGGCGCAAAGCTGGTCTTAGGCGATCGCTTTCGACCTCTGCAACCCCTTGGGCAGGGCGGATTTGGGCGCACGGTATTGGCGCTGGATGAGGGCCAGACTCCGCCCCAGAAGTGTGTGATTAAACAAGGCCTGCGCGCCCGTGTGGATCGCGATCGCTTCTTTGCCGAGGCCGATCGCCTGGCCGATCTTGGTCAGCATCCTCAGATTCCAAGTCTGATTGCGATTTTGGAATCTTCCACCGGGTTATGCCTGGTGCAAACCTACATTGAGGGCACATCGCTACAGCAGCGGGTTGAGCAGCGGGGAACCTTGACTGGAGATGAGGTGCGATCGCTGCTCTTGGCCCTCTTGCCCGTGCTGCAATTTATCCACGATCGCCAGGTCATCCATCGCGACATCAAGCCCGCCAATGTGCTGCTGCCCGCGACCGATGAGCCCCCCGTGCTGGTGGACTTCGGGGCAGCAAAGGCGCTGCTGCGTCCCAGAGATTTGGAGCATACTGGCACCGTCATCGGCAGTGCCGGGTATGCGGCCCCAGAGCAGGCCCTGGGCAAGGCGGTCTTTGCCAGCGACATTTACAGCCTGGGCGTGACCTGCCTCTATGCCCTGACGGCGCAGCATCCCTTCGACCTGTATTCTGTCGCGGAAGATAACTGGGCCTGGAAACCCTATGCCGTGCATCCCGTTGACCTTCGCCTTACCCAAATTTTAAACCGCATGACGGCGCGATCGCTGCGCAATCGCTACCCCACTGCCCAGGCCGTGCTGGAAGATCTGGCCCGCACCCGCAGCACTACACCGCTTGTGCCCACCGCCGCCGCCCCCACCGCCGCCGCCCCACCGCCCCCCAAGACGTGGCAATGCACGCGCTCCATTGCCACGCCAGGACGCCGCGCCACCGCGATCGCCGTGAACCCAAACGGGCAGACCTTCGTCACGGGCAACAGCGACCACACCATTCAGATCTGGGACGTGGCAACGGGTAGCCTGCAAGACACCTGGGCAAAGCGTTTGCTCCAGGGCGAAGGCCACACCGACGAAGTGACAGCGGTGCAGTTTGCGGCGTCAGACACGCTGTTTTCCATTGGCAAAGACAGCACTCTGCGGCAGTGGCGCGTGCCCGATGGTCGCCAAATCCATCCCCTGACGCGACCGGGCTGGGTGCTCACCGCCCTCGCGATCGCGCCTCCCACGGGCACCCCCACCCACCTGATCAGCGCCGCCGCCGATGGCAAGATCGAGCTGTGGCACTTGCCAGAGCTGCGCTTGACCACCACCTTGGTGCGCCATCAGTCTGCGGTGAATGGGTTGGCCGTTAGTCCAGAGGGGGAGCGCCTCGCCAGCGTGGGCGATGATGGCACCCTGCGCCTGTGGGCACTGCCCTCGGGGGAACTGCTGCGCACCTGGACGGCGGGGCGCGATCGCCTGCTCACGGTAACCTTCCATCCCCAAGAACCGACGCTGATCACGGGAGATAGTCGGGGCGAGGTGCGTCTCTGGTCGCTGCAAAACCCGAGCCAGCGGCATGGACTCAGCCGCCATCGAGATGCGGTGACCGCGATCGCCGCCCACCCCAGCGGATCCCTAATCGCCACAGCCAGTAGCGATGGCGAAATCCACCTCTGGCAGTGGCAAACCACCCCCAAGCGACGAGTCGCGCTCCTCCGGCACGACTGGGCCGTGCTAGCCCTAGCCTTCACCCCCGATGGTGGAACCTTGATCAGCAGCAGCGCCGACGAAACCATTCGCCTGTGGCAGCCTCAGGGGCAGAGGGTGGAGAGGTAGATGCGTGAAGGGATGAAGGGCTCAATGCATGATTGAATGGATGACGACCCCTCGTGCAGCCCAGCAGAAATTAGCTCCCTTGAAAGCCTGCAATCCCCTGCCCCAGAAAAATTTCACATTTTGAATTTTGACCTCCGCCCCAGAATGGCAAAATAACCGAGCCCCCTTTTTCCCAAAGCTGCGATGCGTGACTGCTGCCTGCCTCCCCCCCTCCAGCCCGGTGACCGGTTGCGGGCGATCGCGCCCAGTGGTGCCCTACGCGAGGCGGAGCGCTTTCAGCAGGGACTTGAGGTGTGGCGATCGCGGAGATATCGCGTCGAAATTTCGCCCCACCTCAGCGATCGCTGGGGATACTTGGCCGGAGCCGACGCGGTACGCCGTCAGCAGCTTTTCGACGCCCTCACCGATCCTGATTGTCGCGGCATTTTGTGCGCGCGGGGCGGCTATGGAGGTACGCGCCTGCTGGAAGGGTGGCAGTGGCCCGAGGTGCCGCCCAAGTGGCTGATCGGCTTTTCAGATATCACCAGTCTGCTGTGGAGTCAGGCTCGGCTGGGGGTGTCTGGGGTGCATGGGCCGCTGCTCACCACTCTGGCTGCCGAGCCCGATTGGTCGCAGCAGCGTCTGTTCGATTGGGTAGAAGGCCGAGCGATCGCGCCGCTGCACGGGAAGGGGTGGGGCGGCCCCCCCGTGACCGGACGGCTGATGCCCGCTAACCTCACTGTCGCCACTCACCTGCTGGGCACCCCCCACGAACCCAATTTGACGGGCGTGATTCTCGCGATCGAGGACGTGACAGAAGCGCCCTACCGCATCGATCGCCTGTTGACCCATTGGCGAATGATGGGCAAATTGCAGCAGGTCAGCGGTGTGGCGATCGGGCGCTTCAGCCAATGCGACCCACCGCCAAACATCCCCAGCTTTACCGTCGCCGAGGTGTTGCGCGATCGCTTGCACGATCTGGGCCTCGCGATCGTCTCAGACTTGCCCTTTGGTCACGACGGGGTCAACGCCGCGCTGCCCGTTGGCCCCATCGCAACCCTTGATCCCCAAGCCGGGACGCTGACCCTCCACCCTTGAGCCATCGGCTCAGATCTCCGGGTTCTGTCAAAAAATTCATCTCCAAGAGGGGAAGCCTAAGACCCCAGGAATCTTGTCAAGTTCGCGGAAGTTTATCCCAATTCCGTACTTTGCCGCGACACTTAGCCCTCACCCCAACCTCTCTCCCAATCGTGGGAGAAGGGCTTTGAAGAGACAGGTTTTGTCGTCCGGCTTCAGAGAATTGGTATGATCCCCTCGCGCGATCGCAGAGTTTCCCAAACTTGATTTCTCAAAAAAGCTTTAACAGACCGCAGGTGTCAAAAATTTTCAGATAGCATGAGTCATTCATTGCTAGGAAATCAGGGGCTATGGGCATCCCAATCGCATCCGCCGCACTGCTTGCATCCCTCTGGGGTGGAGGTTTTCCCCCATCAAGTCCAGTGGTGCAGGTCGAACCGTCTGTGAATGACGCCCCAGCTACAGTGGCAACGGTGATGGCGCGATCGCCCTTTGCCCAAGCGCCCCTCCGCGAAACGTGGAACTTAGGATTACAGTCGATCGTGGGCATTGGCTTTTTGCTCGGCACCGGAGCCGCGATCATCGGCATTCGCCAATACCTGATGTATCAAAAATGGCGACGGCAAGAGTATGCCCGCCAGTTGGTGGATGACTTTCGGAATCAGCCCGGCGTCAAAAACGTCATCCACATTTTGGATTACGAAGAATATCGCTGTTTTCAACATACCTTACCCAACGGCAAAACCCTGACCTTTGAAGCCACGGATGCCCGATTGCGGCGGGCTCTACGCTCCCACGACCAAATGGTCAAAATGCGGCGGGGCTTGAATTTACTCCAGCGCCCTGACATTAAAGACAGCAAGCTCAATGACAATACGGCAGCGGTTTTAGACAAATATGAGTCCGAAGAATTCCCCATTGAAATCGCCCTGCGAGACTGGTTTGATGACTTCCTCATGGGGCTAGAGCAGTTTGAAAATAAAATTCAAGCCGGGTTGCTCAGTGCTCATGAACTTAAGCCTTTTATCATTTACTGGATACAACTGATTGGCGATCGCCGCTTTCGTCGTCAGGGCGGTTCCGGCTTTTATGACCAACTTTTTCACTACATCTATTGGGCTGGATATTCTGGCGTGCGCAGCCTGTTCCATCGCTATGGCTATCGCATTTTGCCGCCGCCCTATCATTCCAGCGACTTTGACCCCGGCTTTGAAAAACTAGGCGGTCGCTATGATGCAGAGCGTGCCCTCTGCCTCGCCAAAGCTGCCTACCTCGTTTATGAAGACTATGCTTACATTCAAGACATCATTCGCTACTGGCTAGAGAACCATATGCCTTGGCAAGAGATGGAAGATCATCGATATGTCATTGATGTCTTAAATCGATGGCTTCAGGAAGATAAACTCATCCAAAAAGTTGACTTGTCTGAACACCTGCATTACTTTGACATGCCGAGAACAAACACCCAGGCAATGTTATTCCGCAAGGGAAATCAGATCATTTTGGCCTTTCGAGGAAGTCAACAACTGGCAGATTGGGGCACTAACTTTAACTTCAAAATGCGGCCCTTCAAGGTCGCGATGTCTGGGGCTCAGGTGCCCAGCGGGCGGGTTCATGCCGGATTCCAAGGCGCTTGGGAAAGCATTGAAGCCAAGGTGCTGCTCTATCTGCGAGACTGGTGTAAGCCTGGCAAGCCCTATCATCTCTGGGTGACGGGGCACAGCCTAGGCGGGGCGTTGGCCACCTTAGCCGGAATCTCGCTCAACTATCAGGGCTATACCGTGAGCGGAATATATACCTTTGGTCAGCCCCGCGTCGCCGACTGGGAATTTACCCGCAAGATAAATGCTGAAATGGGCGATCGCGTGTTCCGTTATGTCAACAACAATGATGTTGTGCCGTTAATTCCGCTAACCTTCAACATCCTCAACCCCACGCGCCTCTATGGTCATTTCGGGCAGTTTCGGTATTTCAACACCTTTGGCACCCTGCGCATGACCTCCTTTCCAACCCAGCGCTGGGCCGATCGCCTGTTGGGCTGGCTGGCTGGCATTCCCCAACCGGGTACTGATTTTGTGTCTGACCACATGATGGAGTTCTACATCCGGCACCTGCAAAAGGCTTACAATGCTGAGCAAGAAGAAGCCCGCATCAAGGCTGAAATTCAAGCCTATGAAGTGGTGGAAATCACAGAAGCCAAAGCATAAGACACCGCTAGCTCAGAAGCTTACATTTCCTTGATCAAGGAAATGACCCACGCAGCGATAATGGTTCCCAAAACTGTGAGTTCTAGGGTGGGCATCATCGCCATCGAGCGGGCTTGGTTGATGAAACCTCTCTGCTGGACCTCTGCCCACCACTGAGAAAGATGGGTTAGCCAAAGACTTGGGCTGTCTTCTTCGCGAAACTGCCAGGTCAGGACGGAGAGCAGCAAAGGCATGCCACCGACCTTCGCGTTTACTAGCAGGTGCAGGGCGATCGCACTTACCATCACCACCCAGGAAACCAAATGGGCGTAATACCAGAAATGCGTCAACTCCCCTTGGGGTAACCAAGTTTCATCCATCATCTTGCCGCTAAAGAGGGCAAAGGTTAAGGCCAGCAACGCCACGGTATTGCCGATTCGATTGAGGGTATACCACCAAATGGGCGTGCCGACCTGCGCCAACTTGCTCCACGAGTCTGGCTGTATGAGACGCCGCTGGCCTCGGTGGAAGGCGTACACCACAAATACAGGAAATATCAGCAACGTCCACAGCCCAAAGGTGCCGTGAATGCCCTCAATGCTGGGATAGGCCGGGAGGGGAATGCGACCCCACCGTCCGTCATAGGTGTCATAGGTCCAGTAGGCGGTTAAGATCGCGGCGACAAGAAACAGCCCCGTCAGACCATGCAAAACTCTGAATAGGAAAGGCTGATAGGGGCGCGATGCAGCACTCTTTTTGGTCATTGTTGCGGGCGATCTGAGTTAAAGGTCACGGTGTCGCTACGATTCAACCCAAGGGGAAGGCGCGATCCGCTGCTGACAGTCACAGCGCCGGAATCACTGCCATAGCTTGACACCGTTACTGATCGTAGAAGTGGAAGCCTCTGATGTGGCATTGTGATTCTCAATCCAGAGAATCACGTGAGCCAATTGCCACGCGGCAATTGGCTCACCAGTATAAGGCAAAGGCATTCGGTTGTTTATTGCAACTGGACGCGATCGGGCATATCGAGATCCGCGCGGACAAAGGGCTCATCCTGAAACACCAAGGGACAGGTTCCTTCGGCTTGATCCGGCGGGAGCACCACCACCAAATGCGGTACCGGACGCGGCACGTACTCTACCAAAAGCTCGCCCTCGTAGGCGAGAGAGGTGCTGGCCCCAGAGTCGAGCATCACCGCTTCGCGCAGGCCGATTTTTTGCAGGGCTTCCCCCAGTTCCACGGAATCGACCCGGTCTTTACTGATGCCTAGCACGGGCTGCCCGGCGGTGTTGATGCCCCAAAAGGCACGGTGACGGGGCACGTCGAAGTCAAACACGCCCTCAAAGGTGTCGGGGGTGCGGGCGTGGCCGTCTTTAACCAGCCACGCAGAGCCCACAAACCCATCGGTAACGTTGGGCATTTCGGCCTGAAAGCCAGCCAGGGTGTTGTGGAGGCTGGGGTTGAATTCAACAAAATCGACCCCCGTTGGCCCAATCAGCACAAGAGGTCGTCCGGCGAGTTTGGGGTTTTCGCTGGCGTTGCCGGGCACAAAGATTTGGGTAGCTTGGCTCAGCACGGGGCCAATCATCACGTTGGAGTCGAGGTAGCGGAGGGAAAAGAAGCCGCCATCAACGCCCGCGATCGCATTACTTCGCGCCAAAATTTCCGGCACTTGGTATCGGCTATCGGCATGGATGGTTGCCGGACGCCCCCCCGACACTAGCGTCAGGCGCATGTCATCAACCTCAACCTGGCGCGCCAGCCGCACCGCCGAGCCAAAGTCAAAGGTATTTGGGGCACGCAGGGGCACGCCCAGCCCTTCCCAGGCTTGGGGCAGCAGAGCCGTCAGGCGCGATTGCCCAAAGCGACCGATCGCGAGCAAATTATCGGACTCCCCAGCAAACCATTCGGCATCGTTGCTCATGGTCAGCGCCGCCTCATAGCCCGCTTCTTCGACTAGAGCAGCAACGCGATCGTCGTAGTAGCCCGCCGGGTAGGTGAAGTAGCGAATGGGGATGCCCAGCATTTCCTCTAAGCGAACCTTGGAGGCAAAGATCTCCTGGCGCAGCGCTTCATCGTCGAGGGTGCGGAGGTCGTTGGGATGGGTGACGCTGTGGGACGCGATGGTCACGAGGGGATCCGCCGCCATTTCCTGAATCTGATCCCAGGTGACCGTCGATCGCCCCGCCACCTCGCCATCGGGCTTCCCTGGAAAGATGGAAAAGACCGCTGGATACTGATATTCCTTCAACAGGGGATAGACCGTGGTGTAGTGCCCCTCGTAGCCATCATCAAAACTCAGCACCACGGGCTTGGGCGGCAGGGGTGCCCCCGTGCGCAGATGGTTAACAAGCTGCTCCAAGGAAATGGGGGTCAAGCCTGCGGTTTTGATCTGTTCAAAATGCTCGACGAGTTCCTCGGCGGTGACGTCAAAGAGGACTTCCTTCTCGGGAAGGACATCGTGGTACATCACGATGGGCACGCGGGCGATCGTGGCGAGATCGTGGATTTGTGGCCACGGTGCAGCATTCAACAACCCCACCAGATCCGGATTGAGGGCGTTTTGGAGGGTCGGCAGCCCACTTTGGACGAGTTGCTGGGTGGTATCGGCGATCGCGGAGATGGCTTCCTCCGCTGCGGTGGGGCGACAGAGGTAAGCCGCCGAAATTTCTCGCGGGAATGCGCCCAGCGCCCTTGTTCCCAGGGTATTAGCTAGGAGACCCACCCCACTTGCCTTCGGAAACGGGGTCACCGTTGCCACCGACGCCCCTCGGAGCATGAAGGCTAGGGTCGTCGATGCCACCGCCCCCAAGCCAAAGGCCAACAATCCCAACCCCCCTAACCAAACCCCGACTTTTTTGGGCCGTGAGGAAGCCGCCGATCCGTCTACTAACCGCTTCTTCATATGCAGCGCTCAGGTCTTGCAACGCCAACTCTAGTAAGCTTATGCCATGCTTTGCAGAACGAATTGCCCCGTCTGCAAAACTGCCAAAATCACCTTACACCCAGTGGGCTAAGAGAAGTTTAATGTCTGTGAAGGGATGGCACAGGAAGGGGTTTAGGGATCGCAGGAGGCTTTAGACGTGGCGAGTCTGAGGCGATCGCCCCCCAGCGGCAAGGTGACTCCCTGGCGATGCTCCAATCCCCACTGCTGATAGTCGGTCAACAGTTGACGCATGAGTCGCTGCTTGATGGTCAACAGCACACCCTTGAGCAGTTGATTGCCGCTACTTTCGAGCAAGCTATGGGGCGTGAATTTGAAGAGGGCGGGCAGCTCAACCGCGATCGCCAGATCCGCCTTCCCCACAAGCTGTGTTTGCCCCTTAACCTGTTTGGGAAATAAAAAGCCGGAAAGGTCAAGCTCAAATCGCTGATTGATAAACTCGTTACCGTCAATTTGGCAACCCGTTGATTGCAGCGTCACGTGCCCGGCATCGTTGACACAAACCTGCAAGTCCACCACAGGCTGAATCTGCACCATAAAGAACTGAAAGGCCCGCAGACGCAGCCGAAACTGGTTGCTCCCCAGAACTTCAACCTGTTTTTGGGGCATCAGCGCATAGACCAGGCGCTGGGGCTGCCGCAGGTAGTGGGAAATGGGGACGGAGTTTTCCCGAACCTGGATCGTGACAGACTGGGAAGCAGCGAGCCTGAGCATAGCGTCACACAAAATCTAGGGGCGTTGGGCGAAAAGCAGTCCTTAAATCTTGCCGTAAATTTACGGATGCTTCTCCCCTCAGGTTAACACCTCTTAATAAAATTCTCAGGGTAACGGAAAATTGTGTCTGGTTTCTGGGTTTGGGCGGCGATCGTGAGGTTATGGCCACCTCGGGCAAGTATCCCCGTCCTGGGGCAAACTATCCTGGAGGGTGAGTAAAACGCTGGGGGCGTTGCTCCAGTTTGCTTGCCAGCACCGATGCACCGTCATGATCGTGGCCTGCCGGGCGTATCCCAGTTGATGGTATCGCGTGTTCTATTGCGCGTTCTTCGGCGTTTCTTTTGGATTGCGAGAACACATGACCCTATCCATTGCGTATCTTGGGCCCCAGGGCACCTATTCTGAACAGGCAGCGCTGGCCTATCGTCACTGGTTGGCGTCCCAAGGCGCGGGGGATGCCGTTGAGTTGCGAGCCTATCCCAGCATTTTGCAGACAATTCGGGCTGTGGCAGCGGCAGAGGTTGACCGCGCGATCGCCCCCGTTGAAAACTCCATTGAAGGCAGTGTGACGGTCACCCTCGATGCATTGTGGCAATTTGAGACGCTGCGTATTCAACAAACCCTGATTTTGCCAATTATCCATAGCCTGATCACCTACGCGCCCGATTTAGCCGCGATCGAGATGGTCTATTCCCACCCCCAGGCACTGGGGCAGTGCCAAGGCTGGCTACTGCGCCAGTGTCCCCGGGCGAAGCAAATTCCGACGCGATCCACGACAGAAGCCCTGGAACATTTGGAATCTGCCCCGACCACCGCAGCGATCGCCTCCCAATGGGCCGCAGAGCTGTATCAGTTGCCGACCCTCGCGATCGCAATTAACGACCAACCCGATAACTGCACCAAGTTTTGGGTGCTCGGCACCACAGAGCACAATGTCGGACAATACACGTCCCTCGCCTTTAGCTTGCCGGTGAATGCGCCCGGTGCGCTCCTCAAACCCTTGCAGATTCTGGCCACTGAGGGCATCAACCTCAGTCGTATTGAGTCGCGCCCCACCAAGCGATCGCTGGGGGAATACCTGTTCTTCATTGACGTTGAAGCCAGTGCCACCGATCCCCGGCTGCAAACGGGGTTGCAAGCGCTGATGACCTGCACCGAAACCATCAAAGTGTTCGGCAGCTACAGCGCCATTCCCATCACCCCAGGGCCAAAGGCTGAGCCATAACATCAGATCCGTTTATACAGACACGCCTTTATACAGACACGCCTTACAACCCTCACCCTAGCCCTCTGGGAGAGGGCTGGAGTACATGGCTTAAGCTATTATTCTCCCCTAGGGAGAAGGGTTTGGGATGAGGGCATGGTAGCGTAAGCGATTAATCGGATTTGATATAACGTGATCCCACAGGTCAAAATCAAAGGCGCGACCCAGACCGCAAAAGCGGGATCCAGATCGCGCCAATTAAGGATTGGAGGGAGTCTAAATCACCATCAGGTTCGGATAGGCCGCCACTACTTCATCGGCACTGAGGGTTTCGCCGGAGGCTTGGGGTGTCCAGAGAATTTCTAGGGCCAGCAAGCGATCGCCCGAAACTGATCCCAAGGTGCTCAGCGCCTGACGCAGCTCGTCTGTCCCCGTCACCTTTGGCAGATTCAGCTTGCCCTGGGTTGCCACAATCACCGTCGCGATAATGTATTCCCCGGGCATGGTGTCCGTTGCCAGTGCTCCACTTCCGGCCAGTTCCGCTTTAGGAGCCGACTGGGAGATTTGGCTGTTCACGTTCGAGAGGGTTTCGCCCGACAGTTTGCTGCGCTCCGCCAGAGCCAATTGGTTGAAGGTTTGCTCGGCACTCAGTAGGCGCGTTTGTTGGGTGCTGGATGCGGCATAGTGCCAATATTCTGGGTGCCGCAACAGCGACAATGTGGCCTGTTGGAGCACCTGAGCCAGCCCTGCGGAAGAGGAGGTATTTGCCGTGGTTGCCATGCGATTGAGGTCATCTTGCAGGTGGCGTGCCTTGGCAAGCAGCCCTACTTGGAGCTGTGCGATAGAAACTGTGGGATTTTCGACGCTGCCCTCGTCGCTGCCAGCCCCGGCGTTTCGCAGGGTGCGCATCAGAAAATTCGCTAAACCGAGTACCAGCAAAATACTGAACAGGCCGCCAAACCCGCCCCCGAACCCAAAGAAGGGAATCAGGAAGGGGAACCCAAAGCCACCGCCGGGGTAGTATCCGCCGCCATAGCCACCGGGGCTGCGGTAGCTGCGGGGCGGGCTGTAGGTGCGACTGGGTGCGCGAAAGCTGCCGCCGCCAATGCGTCCACCGCTGCGAGCCGCAAGCGCACTATCGGCATGGCCAAAGGCCAGCACGACAATGAGGGCGATCGCGAGGACGGGCTTAAATAGGGGCTTGAGCCGCTGAAGGAGGGTCTGAAGCATCGTTGTGTTTAGAATGTCGAGTTTTGAAGCGCAGTTTTGAGGCGCGTTTTAGGTCAGACAAGGGTTGTCTGACGGCTATTGATATTACTGTAACGCCTCTGTTGAACTGACCTGAAGGGCTTAAGGTCAACTTTGGATGGGCGATCGCCGAACCTAACCGCCCCCGACGATGGTCACAATTTCCAAGCGATCGCCTGATTTGAGATACGTCGTCTCCCAAAACTGACGGTGGAGAATTTCGCCGTTATATTCCACTGCCACTAGACGAGGATTCAGCCCAATCTGCTGAAGATAGTCCGGCAGTCGGGTCTGGGGCGAGCAGGTTTTTGCCTCACCATTCACCTGTAATGCAATTGAGTCAGTCATCATGTCTCTGCTAAACACACCTCTGCTAAACACACCAAAGTTACGAGGAGATCACCCCTAATCTCAATGCTTCAGTTTTGCCGCTCCGTGAGTTTTGCTGCTCCGTTTGCCCTCACCCCAAGCCCCGATTCCAAGTTTGGGGATGAGGCTTTGAAAAAAGCTTTGTCGTTCCACTTCAGGGACTTGATATCAGAGGGACACGCCTTATCATCAACCCTGCCGAGGAGCTAGGCACCGGGCGGTCTTGGGGTAGACAAAGCACACGCCCCGCACCCTTACCCCTGCAACGCCGTGACCAGGGTGCGAGTCGTCGCTACTGGGTCATCGGCTCCGATGATGGCACGCACGACGGCAGCGCGGGTGGCCCCAGCGGCCATGACCTCAGCGAGGTTTTGCGTATCAATGCCGCCAATGGCATAGAAGGGGATGGGGGAGTGTTCGGCGGCATAGCGCACGTAGTCGAGCCCGGCGGCAGGGCGATCCGGCTTGGTCGGGGTGGCGTAGACGGGGCCAACACCGATATAATCGGCTCCTTCGGCGATCGCGCGGGCCATTTCTTCAGGATTGGTGGTCGAGCGGCCAATGATGCGATCGCTGCCCAACATATCGCGAGCGACGGCGATGGGCAAATCCTTTTGCCCGAGGTGAACCCCATCCGCATTGACCGCCAGGGCCAGATCCACGCGATCGTTGACCAGAAACAGCGCATCGTAGCGGTGACAGAGTTCGCACAGGGCTTGGGCGGTTTGGAGGCGATCGCAGTCCTCAGCGGTTTTCTCGCGATATTGCACCAGCCGGAGCCCGGCCTGGAGGGTGGCCTCCACCGTAGCAAGAAGCGTGTCGCTGGGAGCAGTCACCAAATAGGTACGCGCTTGGTGGAGGCGCTGGTGGCGATATTGACCCAACACCTGACTTTCCAGGGCATAGATTTGATAACGCATTTGCTTGCAGGCGGCGGCGAGTTTTGGGCGATCGAGCTTGCTGAATTCTTCTAGCGATCGCAGGGCTTCCTGCACCCGACAAAAGTTGGCCTGCAACACCTGGGTCAAATTCTCGCGCACCGCTTCGTGGGGGTGGGTCAGCGTGGTGCCCGGATCCCCCGGTGTATCCCGAGCCTGGCGCAGCTCGGCAGTGTGCCACTGGGCCAGGCTCTGCCGCCAATGCTTGAGATTTTCAGTAAAGTCGGAATGGTTGAGGCCAAACCGGCACCAGTCTTCCAACACGCGCAGTCCTTCGCGGGCGCGATCGAGGTTGGCGTCCAAAATCCGGTGGACGGCGACGGTGGTGGGGCGTGGTTTGGGCGATCGCGAGACAGG
>JACYME010000199.1 GCA_015272155.1 Leptolyngbyaceae cyanobacterium T60_A2020_046 | reverse complement strand
TTGGGGTTGTGATCGAAGGGCGCGCGGAGCCTGCCCGCTACGCTTGGAGCTAGGGAGAGTCCTTGGCTGCCCTCCCGGAGGTCGCTGAGGCAGCGGCGGGCCTAATCACTTTTGTCGTGGCGCGAGAAGGTGTAAATGCGCTGGGTTTGTAGGCGATCGCGCAGGTCTGACGGTTTGACCGTCTGGGCGCTGGGCGGTGTGACCAGGCTAAAGACCTGGCGACTGAGCCCCACCTGCAAATGCACCACCGGGTCGTCACCACCGGAGGCGAGAAACTCCAATTGCTCTACCTCGGGCCACTGGCTCACGTTGTCGAGCACGGTGGCGACCGCCTGCCAGTGGGAATTGTGGGGCTGGGTGTACCAATCAGGCTTTACGGCTTGGGGGCGTTCAAGACCCAGGTTGACGATCAACGATTCTCGGCCAAACAGGGCTACGGCTACCGATCGCACCTCTTCTTGGGCCAGTAGACCCTGCTGCCGTGCCAAGTCACGAATTTTTTCCAGCCGTCCATAGCGCTCCTGGGCCGAGAGGGCTCCCGTCGTCCATTGAATGGCGATCGTCATCAGATAGGTTTGCAAGAGCAGGTGTCCCAGCTTCTTGGCCTTGGTTTCTAGATAATTCAAGTTGTAGGGCGTCGCTTCGATAATCAGTGGCACGCGATCAACCATTTCTAGGCTGTAGCCCTTGAGCCCAGCGATTTTGCGGGGATTGTTGGTAATCAAGTAAAACTGGCGCACCCCAATATCATTCAGAATTTGTGCGCCAACGCCATAGTTGCGCTGATCTACCGGCAGGCCAAGCTTTTCGTTAGCTTCTACCGTGTCGAGGCCCATGTCTTGCAATGAGTAAGCCTTGAGCTTGTTTACCAGCCCAATGCCGCGCCCTTCTTGGCGCAGGTAAACCACCACGCCGCGCCCGGCGGAGTCAATCATTTTGAGGGCGGCCTGAAGCTGCATCCGGCAGTCGCAGCGCAGGGAGCCAAAGGCGTCCCCCGTCAAGCATTCGGAGTGGACGCGCACCATGACGGGGTGATTGGCAAAGGTTGCCGGATCGCCTTTGACGAGGGCGACGTGCTCCGAGTTGTCGAGCAGGTTGCGATAGGCGTAGATCTGAAACTTGCCGTATTGGGTGGGGAGGTCTGCGATCGCCTCCCGTTTGACAAAGCGCTCGTGCTCTAGGCGATAGCGAATCAAATCGGCAATGCTGATCAGTTTGAGGCCGTGGGTTTTGGCATAGTTGATCAGCTCAGGGAGGCGCGCCATCGAGCCATCGGGGTTTTGGATTTCGCAGATCACCCCCGCCGGATAAAGGCCCGCGAGGCGCGCCAGATCCACCGCCGCCTCGGTGTGGCCCGCCCGCCGCAACACCCCGCCATCCTTTGCCCGCAGCGGAAAGATGTGCCCCGGACGGCGCAGATCGTTCGGCTTGGCGTTGGGGTTGAGGGCGACCTGAATGGTGCGGGCTCGGTCTTCGGCAGAAATCCCCGTGGTCACGCCCCAGTGCAGCGCTGCATCAATGCTGACGGTGAACGCGGTTTGTTCGTTTTCGTCCTCAAAGGCGCTTTGGGTGACCATGAGGGGCAGTTCTAGCTCGTCGAGGCGATCGCCCGTCATTGCCAGACAGATCAAGCCCCGCGCCTCCACGGCCATAAAGTTGATCATGTCTGGGGTGGCAAACTGAGCCGCGCAGATCACGTCGCCTTCGTTCTCGCGATTTTCGTCATCCACAACGACAATTGATCGCCCTGCGGCCAAATCCGCCAGTGCTGACTCAATCGAATCAAACTGGCAGGATCCACCATTCTGTCCTTGGGCAGACATGCCCTGCTCTGGAGCCTCGCCCCGAAGATTCACCACCACAATCGTCCTGCAATTGATATCAATAAATGCGGCGCTGCGGATTGGATATCCCAGATCCCCTTTGTCAAAGTTTTGGGGGTAATGGGGGAATGATTCCAACGTGTCACAGTACCCATGATCGATTGTAGTCTGCGGCCTTGGGCCTCAACGGGAAATCTCGGGGGGGATAGGTAGGAGGGTGGATGGGTAGGGGGGTGGACAAGTCACGATTGACACGCCGCGTAGGATGAAGGTGAGGCGGGGTGAGTGGGCGCGATCGCGGGCTCAACCCATAGCGTCCCCCTTTTCTCAGTGTTGACGTTGCTCAGCTCACTATGACCCACGCTTCCAAAACCCATCATTACCACGCTGATGTGGTGTGGACGGGCAACACGGGGCAGGGGACGGCTAACTGTCGTGCCTATCAGCGATCGCACGACAGTTCCGCGCCCAACAAGCCGCCTATCCCTGGCTCCTCCGACCCGGCTTTTCGCGGTGACGCGACCCGTTATAACCCCGAAGAGTTGCTGGTGATGTCGGTGTCAAGCTGCCATATGCTGTGGTACTTGCATCTGTGTGCCGAGGCGGGTGTGGTGGTGCAGCGCTATGTCGATCGCGCTGAAGGGGTGATGATCCAAACGGCGGATGGGGGCGGACGGTTTGAGTCCATAACATTGCGGCCAGAAATCGCGATCGCCCCCGAGAGTGACCTTGCCTTGGCCCACACCCTGCACGATCGGGCGCACCACCTTTGCTTTATCGCCAACTCGGTGAACTTTCCGGTTCATTGTCAGCCGGAGATTGTGCGATCGCCCCAGGGTGTTGACTCTTCGAGTTCCCAGCCCTGAACTGCCCATTCGGAGTCAGGTCGCTAGGCCTCGGCCCTGGGTAGGCCAAAAAGCTCGTGTTCAGAGGGTTGCACTGCGTCAGTCCTATCAGAGGTCTTGGGGGGCAACCTCTGCGTTAAAACGGGGTGTAAGTGCCCGCGAGCCCCTCCACGATCGTCTGTGTATTTGAGACCATCATGGTCACGTAGGTTTCTGCGCCGCTGCCCAGTGCGCCCAAGGAATCGGAATACAGCGCTTGGGGAGCAAGCACCACGTTTGCCTCTTGGGCCATGGTGGTAATGAGTGCCGGGTTGATGGTGGTTTCCGCAAAAATGGTGGGCACACCTGCGGTGCGGATGGCCTGCACAAGCTGGCTGACGGTCTGGGCGCTGGGCTGTTCTTCGGTGCTGATGCCGATGAGGGTGCCTAGCACGGTGAGGCCGTAGGCGTTGGCATAGTACTGGAAGGCGTCGTGGGTGGTGACCAAGGTGCGCTGCTTGGGCGGAATCGTCTCAATTTGGTCGAGAATCCAGCGATCGAGCTGGGTCAGTTCTGCGATGAGGGCGTCTGCATTTTGGGTAAAGGTGTCGGCATCTTGGGGGGAAAGGGCGATCAAGGCGTCTCGAATGGCGGCGACGATCGCGATCGCATTGTCTACATCGCCCCACACGTGAGGATCAGGCTGCGTTTGCCCAGAGTCTTCAAAGGCTAAGGGCTCCACCACTTCGCCCACGGCCAGGGTTTCTGCCTGAATGCCCGCCCCTTCAATCAGCCGAATTAAGTTGGGCTCTAAGTTATAGCCGTTATAGAGAATTAGATCGGCTTGTTCGAGGGCGAGGGTGTCTTGGGGCACGGGCTCATAGAGGTGGGGATCATCCCCCGGGGGCACAATGCCGCGCACGGTTACCGCATCGCCCGACACCGTGGCGGCGAGATCCGTCAGGATGGTACTAGTGACGACGACGGTAGGGCGATCGCGGGCATTCCCGCTCTCTTCGGTCACCGGTTGACAGGCCGCCATCCCCAGCCCAACGGCCACGACACTCCACAGCGCCACCGATCGCCGACTGGTTGTCGCCTGCCGCAAGGAATTGTAAAGAAATCGCATGATTGCGCGCCTTTCATAATCGTTTCATTTTTGATGCTACATTGATTTCATAATCGTTTCATAATTGGAGCCGTTCCAATGGACTCCCTGCCCCCGAGTCATCTTCACCTCCTGTCCTCGCCAGGGAGTGAACTGCCACCGTTAACCGTGCGCCAACTTTCGGTGCGCTATCGGGCGGTGGAAGCGCTGACCGATGTGACTGTGGTGGTGCAACCGGGGCGATTGACGGGGCTGATTGGCCCGAATGGCGCGGGCAAAAGCACGTTGATTCAGGCCATGTTGGGTCTGGTGCCGGTGACGGCGGGCACGGTGCAGTGGGGCGATCGCGAGATGAGTGAGCAGCGTCATCGGGTGGCCTATGTGCCCCAACGCACTCAAATCGATTGGCGGTATCCGGCGACGGTGTGGGATGTGGTGATGATGGGTCGCGTGACACAAACGGGCTGGTTTCGGTGGTTTTCGGCGGTGAGCCGACGGCTAGCGCACCAAGCGTTGGATCGGGTGGGCATGGCAGAGCTGCGCGATCGCCCGATTGGTCAACTGTCGGGGGGGCAACAACAGCGCGTCTTTCTGGCGCGATCGCTGGCTCAAGAAGCGGATATTTTCTGCTTTGATGAGCCGTTTACCGGCGTGGATCAAAAAACTGAAGCGATTCTCTTCCAAATTTTTCGCGAACTGGCGGAGGCTGGCAAGATTGTGCTGGTGGTCAACCACGACCTTGGCGAGTCGATCCAGCAGTTTGATGACTTGGTGTTATTGAATCGGCAGGTAATTGCAGCAGGGCCTCGGCAACGGGTGCTGCGGCCTGAGCATCTTCATCAAGCCTATGGTGGACAGGTGAATTTCTACGCGGCCTAGAACCGCGACGGGAAATTCAAAATTAGAAATTCAAAATTCAACTTCTCCTGAAATCGACTCAGCGACAGCGCGCCCTGCGCGACATTTCACCCCAGGCATTACCCCACAAACGATGGATCTTGGACAGCTTTTATTCGAGCCGTTGCAGTATGGCTTTATGCAGCGATCGCTGATCGTTGCTATCCTCGTCGGCGTGATTTGTGCGGTGGTAGGTAGCTACCTGCTGGTGCAGCGGTTGGCGCTGCTGGGGGATGCCATTAGCCATTCAGTGTTGCCGGGGTTGGCGATCGCCTTTTGGCTGGGGGCCAACATCTTTGTGGGGGCGTTTATTGCGGGGGTGCTCAGCACCTTGCTGATTGGCTGGATTCGCACGCGATCGCCGATTAAAGAAGATGCGGCGATGGGTATTGTCCTTTCTGCCTTTTTTGCGATCGGCATCATACTGATCACCGTCATCCAAAAACACAACAAAATCGACCTCAATCACTTCCTCTTTGGCAATATTTTGGGCGTTACCGCCGCCGATGTCCGCGACACTCTGATCATGGCAGTGCTGGTGTTGCTGGTGGTGGCCCTGCTCTACAAAGAACTGCTGTTTTATACCTTTGATCCCCTGGGGGCGCAGGCGGCGGGGCTGCCCGTGAACCTGCTGAATTTTGGCCTCATGGCGTTGATTGCGCTCACCGTTGTCGCCAGCCTCAAGGCGGTGGGGGTTGTGCTGGTGTTGTCCTTGCTGATTACTCCCGGCGCAACGGCCTATCTATTGGTAACGCGGCTGCATCAGGTGATGGTCGTGGGGTCGCTGATTGGAGTGGTGTCGAGCCTTAGCGGCATGTATCTCAGCTATTGGTTCAACCTGCCCTCTGGCCCGGCGATCGTGATTGTGGTGTCGGCGTTGTTCGTTGTGGTGCTGCTCTTTAGCCCCTGCCATGGGGTTTTGACCCAGCCAGCAGCCCCGCGCCAGCCTTCCCTTTTTTGGCAAGAAATTCGGGCAATCTTCAAGCGGCGGGTTTAGCGCCTTAAGCTACCATGGCCATAAATCAGGTTGCCCATGCCCGATTGTTGCCGTTGACTCAGGCTCTGTTGTGACTCGTTCGTCCCCCCGCGATCGCCGCCCCAAAGACGCCGACACCCCTGTCACCCCCAAACCCGATCACGGCCCGATCTTGCTGACGGCACTCATGTTTTTGGGCGTGGCGTGGCTGATTTCTAGCGAGCATCCTCTGCTCACGGGCGATCGCTTGCGGTTATCTGGGCGATCGGCTCCGGTCGAGGCTCCCGTTCCCCTTGAGATGCAGGGCGGCGACCCTTACCTCCGGGCTTTGATGCGCACAATTTCGGCGGCTGAGTCCAACACGGCAGAACCCTATCACACTCTCTACGGAGGGGAGTTGGTGAAAGACCTTAGCAAACACCCCGATGTTTGTGTCGAGATTGTCGCAGGGCCAAACATTGGAGACTGCACCACGGCCGCCGGGCGTTACCAATTTCTCACGACAACTTGGTTTGAAAAAGCCAAAATCTACCACCCTGATCCGCCCGGGTGGTATGCCTTTTGGTCAGACTATCGATTTGACGCCGTATCCCAGGATTGGGTGGTGTATCACTGGCTCAGCGATCGCGAGGCTTGGGGCGTCGATATTCCGCAGCTTTTGCGCGATGGACGCCTGGATGAGGTGCTGAGAATGCTTTCCGGTACGTGGACTAGCCTGGGCTATGGCATTGAGGACAACGCCATGACGCCCTATTTGGCTCAGATCTATGACGCCATGCTGCAAGAGGAGCTACGCCTGGCCGGGCAGGTGCCCTAATGGTCTAGTCTTCCAAGAACAGAACATACTCCATCCATCGCCCTCAGCCCCTCCCCCTGGGCTATCGATGCGTCACAAGGTGGCAGAACTCTGATGCATGGCGCGTTTTCGCTGTCGGGTGCAGTTGAGAACCTCAACATATGGCGGTAGCCTCACCTTTCTGTAGTACCCCTGACTGTTGGACAAAAGGGTTGAAAGGCTTTACTCCTTGTGACCTGAGGGGAAAGGGGACTGACGTGAGGCGTTGAAATTGGATCACTTCTCAGTGTCTCTCCCATGCCAGCCAACCCTTGCTTTGATGATCAAGTGCTGGCGTTGTTGGGGCGATCAGGCGGGCTACTGCGACGGCTACCAGCTTAGGTAAAAGCGGTGGAATCTGCCCCACTTCCAAAGATAGATGCGGCATCGTTCTGTGCCGAAAGACCAAGTGGCGGTACTGTCGATGCGATCGCGCACAATGCCATAGGCAAGGGTTGGTTCGGCGATCGCGTCCAGTTGATACTGCTCAAAGCCTGGGTGGGCTTGAATCTCCAATTCCTGTGCCCAGCGTACCGTTCCTGCTGTTTCGTAGGCCAAAATAGGCGGCATATCTGGGTTGCGGTTGTAGATCAGCAACTCGCCTGCTCGGTAGGGGAGGCGATCGCTGGGGGTAAGTCCCGTGAGGCCATTGGTGTAGGGTACGCCATAGAACGGGCCATCATCGAAACCCTGCTCAGCAAACTTGATCACCGTCACGGCGGGCAGGAGCAGCACCAGCGCCACTAAACAGCCCAGCAGGTAGGCGGTGGGATATTGGGGCAGTCGCAGGGGACGCCGTAGCGCCATGACTACCCCAAACCCAATCAGCAGCACCATGTAGGGCACGGCGGGGTGCAGCAGTGTGAAGGGTAGGGCAAAGCAAAGCCCGAGGAGGGCAGTCAAAATCCCGGCAAATGCGCCGTGGCGGCGAATGGTTGTAACCATGCTGGCAAGGGGCAGGAGCTAGATTCAGCAAACCAAGCGGTTATGAGGTAAGCAACCCAACAGGTTAGTCCCTGTTGTATCACAATCGGGGGCGCGATCGCGGCACAGGGTCTTAGGTACTGGCGAGTGCTGAGGCAATCTGGGCTTGCTGGGGGCTGAGTTTTTGGCGGCGATTGCGGTTGGGGATGGTTTGGTGGGGTTTACGGCTTTGGTTCAGGATGTCAGGGTTCACAGTACCGGCATTCCCGATAGGCGGACTTCCAAGGTTTCGCCGTCTCTTTCTCTAGGGCGTATCCCGAAGTAGCAGATAGAAAAGCTGCCCGTCGGTGTTGACTTGTCCGGCTTGGGCTCCGGCGGCGGCCCCACTGCCTACAAAGACATCGACACGGCCCGCTCCACGAATTGCGCCGCCAGTGTCTTGATCCAGCACGTAGCGGGTGATGGGGGCGGTGCGCCAGGTCGTGTTGGGGTCGGGATAGGGCCAGTCGAGGGCAATCAGGGCGAGGGCTCCGGGGGGCATGAGGCTTTTGTCTGTGGCGATGGAGCGGCCCGCCGTGACGGGGACAGACAGGGTGCCATTGGGGGGGCCGCCTGCGGTTTCTCGGAAGAAGATGAAGCGTTGATTACGCGGGATATAGCGGTCAAGGGCGTGGGGATGTTCGGCAAAATAGGCCAGCAGGCGATCGAGGGTGAGGTCTTCGGCGGCGATTTTGCCATCGTTGATCAGCTCTCGGCCCAGGCTGGTGTAGTCGTAGTCGGTGCGTCCGGCATAGCCAACAGACATGATGGTGCCATCGGTAAGCTGAAGTTTGGCGGAGCCCTGCACCTGTACCAGAAAGGCTTCGAGGCGATCGCGCAGCCAGACGAGCTCTAAACCTTGCAGCCGTCCGCGATCGCCCTGTAAGCCGTCTATCCCTTCCAGTTCGGCCCGGGTAGGATGGGGCAATGACCATTGATCGAGGTCAGGCGGGCGGCGATAGAGCGGATATTGATAGGCCCCTTGGCGGGTGCGGCTGGCTTGATAGAGCGGCTCAAAATAGCCCGTAAAGTGAACGGTGCCTTGGCCGTCATTGCCCGCAGCTTGGTAGGGCACAAACTCGCGCTGCACCGCTTGGTGCAATGCCTGGGCCGACTGGCTTGTCAACACCAGCACCCGAAAGCGCTGAAGGCTGCGGCGGACGCGATCGCGGGTCACGCCTGGCACGGGGTAGGCTCGATAGGCTTCAATGGCGGCGGGCGTGGCCAGGTAGTGCAGGCTGTGATCGATTGCAGTGAGCAATGCCTGGCGATCGACGGCGGCGATCGCGCCTTGGGCATCAGCCCGCAACAAATCATCCCGCAGCATCAGACCCGTCGGCCAAGCATACTGTGGCACTAGGGGATGCCCAGCGCCAGTGTTATTCCCCAAAGTGGACTGTGCCCCCAACGGAGACTTGGCAGAGAGGGTGAACGCTAGGGCGATCGCGAGGCCCATGAATACCCCCATCGCCCCGCGCGCGATCGTCCGCATTCTTAACCTCGACATTAGTACCGCTCGACGCTGGAGCTAAAGACGGGCTCAACCCGGATGGCAAGCAGCCGCGACGGGCGAATCACCATATATTCACCTGGGTTGATTTTGGGTACGGGCACGCTGATAAAGTCGTCTGAAGCCGCCTTCGGCATCAACTCACCGCTGTACCACTTCTGAAACTCTTGAATGGTGTGAAACCGGACTTCTTCTCGATGTCCGCCATCGAAGAGCATGTGAACAACATATTCACTTGGCGTTCTTGGCATGGCGACGGCAATCTCTCAAAACACCGTCCCCATTATGGGTCGCGATCGCTGAAAAATCTCACGGTGACTGCTTTTTTTGATGATTTCTCCCATAAATCTTCAAGCCCTGCCGATTTTCCGGCGCGGTCAATGCCCCACTGAGTCGGGCTTAACCCACGTAGACTGCAACCAGACTCGGGCATGGAGGCATAAAAACAACCGTGGATGATGTGAATCAAGCCGTTGCCGCGGTCGCGGCGCAACGGGCCATCATTTCTCCTCAGCGGGCAGTGTTGGTGGCCATTTCGGGAATCGATGGTTCTGGAAAGGGATACATCACGGCCCAAATTGCGGCCCAGCTCGCACAACAGGGCATGACGCCCGCTGTCGTCCATTTGGACGGATGGCTAAACTTGCCCGATCAGCGCTTCTGCGACGCTGACCCAGCGGAGCATTTTTATCACCATGCATTTCGATTTGAGGCGTTATTTACACAGCTTGTGATGCTGCTAAAAGCCCAGCGATCGCTGACGCTCACTGCCGATTACGTAGAAGAAACTGACACAGAATACCGATTGCACACCTATCGCTTCGAGGCGATTGAGGTCATTTTGCTGGAGGGTATTTTCCTGTTAAAACGCCAGTTTCAGCCCGATTATGACCTGTCATTTTGGATTGAGTGCAGCTTTGAAACAGCCCTAGAACGCGCGATCGCCCGATCCCAAGAAGGACTCTCCCCTGAGGAAATCGTTAAGGCATACCACCGGATTGATTTCCCTGCCCAGCGGCTTCACTTTGCGCGCGATCGACCACAATCTGCTGCCACCGCCATCATTGACAACGACAAAAGAACAGGCGGAGTTTAGCTTCCGCCTGTTTCAGGATGAAATGACAATCGCCACCCAACGCTTGAGAGTTATTTTCTCAAGCGCTGGCTTTGTCACTTGAATTCTGCCGTTTTGAATTCCGCCATTTGTGCGCAAACCTATGGGGCTGGATAGATGCTTCAACGCCCTCAAAGAACTGAAAATAACGCTTCAAGATCTCCGATTGCTTGGTCGGGAGTTGCAAGTCGATGCCGTTCTCAACAGCAACCGGAGATCTGATAAACCTTGGCCCATCCTTGGGGGATATGCCAACGGCATGGGTGATTGAGGCAGTGTCTAATCAGCAGCGTAATCAGGCCACCCTATCGGGCCACGCCATCGACGGCGAGATCTGCGCCGAGGGTGACATCCAGCTCGGTAGGATCCATGACAATCACGGCATTTTGGGAGGTGACGTTACCGCTCCCGGAAATCACTGACCCCACGACATTCGTGAGAATGTTGTTGCCCAGGAGGTTGCCGAGAATGGACTGCGCCGCTGAGGTAATGACGGCCTGCTGTAAGGTATTGCTGTTGACGCTGCTGGTGGCGGCAATGGGAGTAGATTCTGCATTGATGCGGTATGCGCGATCGCCAACAGAAACCGTATCGGCCACAAATTTCGCTGCCGTCACCGAGGCTCCGCGAATCTCAACGGGCACGATGCGGCCCTGGATCAAACTGCGCGCAGGGATGAGCACCTGGTTATCGCTGTTGCGCACGGGGCGGGCGACTTCTAGGGTGGTGGCGACGGTTTGCCCCGGTGCCACAATGATGTCGATATCGTTGGCATTGGGGTAGCGCACCTCGATCGTGGTGCCTGCCGGAATCGTGGTGCGGGATGCGGCTTGGTTGCCCGTACCAGTTGCGCCATAGCCGACGATGTAGCTTGTGGCGCTTGCGTTGCTGCGCAGGGCGGGCATATCTCCTTGAGACACCAGCGCCTGGTAGATAAAGGCTGCGACATCTGCCCGTGTTGCCACTTGCTCAGGGCGCAGGCGGTTGATGTTGGGGTAGTTCACGACCATTGCATTTTCCGTTGCTGCGGCCACCGCGTCTTCGGCATAGCCGGGAATTTGGTCGGCATCGCGATAGGTTTCGAGCACGCGGTTGACGTTACCTTCGGCAGTGACATTCAGACCGTTGGCCAGGGAGACAATTACCTGCACTCGGGGAATCTGCTGTTCGGGGCGGAAGGTGCCGTCGGGATAACCGGACATAAAGCCTTGACTATAGGCTTCGGCGATCGCGGCGGTGGCCCAATGGTTGCCCGGCACATCCCCAAAGTTGGGTGCAGAGCGCGATCGCCGCTGGCTAAAGGCTTGACGCACAATGGCTGCAAACTGAGCCCGGGTCACGGGTTGGTCAGGTCTAAAGGTGCCATCGGGGAAGCCTGCGATAATCTCCTTGAGGGAGGCATCTTGTCCAGGGTCAATCGAGTCAGGAAGATGGCGCATCACGTCTTCCCAGTGGCAACCCTCAACCTACTGAGAAGATTTCAGACACTGCTCATGCTCAAGTCTCACGCTAAACCGACTGAAGGGCAGGAGATTGGGAGAGCTGGCCCGCCGCCGCCTGTACCGCATCAAGATCTGTGGGTGCCCAGTGATGGGAGCTTTGGCAATGGTGGGCGATGAGCAAGCCCCACAGGCGCTGGTGAACCAACACAGGCACCACGAGGTTGGCACGAACGTGGATCTGCCGCAAAAACTCCAGGTGACAGGGGGCAAGCCCGGCTTGACTCACATCAGCGATCGCGCGGGTGCGCCCGGCCAGATAGCGAGCCGCATAGTCGCCATTGAAGCAATCGTCGGCCCCTGTTGACCCCAGAATGGACAGGCTTGGATCGGCCAGCGACTCAGCGGTGACTTGCCCTTGCCAGGGTCGATAAAAGTAGTACAAGACGACTCGATCAACCTGGAGGTGCGATCGCAGGCGGTTGAGGGTATCTTGCACGAGGCGATCGCGGGTCAAGGTCAGAATTAGGCGATCAGCGATTCGCTGTAAACCAGGATCGTGAAAATCCCGCTGAGGGTAAGACATGGGGGTATCGTAGGCCGTCTCAGACTGGATCAAGCCACCGTTCCGCAATGAGACTGCGGAGCTAGCTTAATCCTAGGTAAGGCTATCGCGCCCTCGACAGAACAGACAGGATTTTTAATGAATCCTTCACCCCCCTCGGCGGCCTTCCACAGTCAATGTCCCACGGTCTGGAGCGCTGAGGAGCGCGGGGGCAAGGCCATGCCGTAAGTCTGCCTAGGCGCAGTCGATTGGTAATTCAGTTGTGAAACGATGGTGTAAAAGTAAGGCTGCGGGCGCGATCGCCGTTTACCCTAACGATGACAGACACATCGGCAGCGGTATCATGGCGCGACTGTTGTTCATTGCAGAACGGTTTCCGCCCGATATGGGCGGGGTGGCCCGCAGCGCAGGGCGGCTGGCGCAGTCCTTAACGCGCCTTGGAATCACGGTGGATGTGTTGGTCTGGAGCCGCTATCTCCAGCCGGGAGAGGTGCGCGAAGAGCCGGGCCAGTTGACGGTTTATCGAGTCGGGCTATATCGCCATTGGGATATGTCGATGCTCCACACCCTCAATGTGTTGGATTGGCTCCACCAAACTCACCCCTACGATGCGGTGTGGGGGCACTATCTTTTTCCTGGGGGATTTTTGGCGGTGTGGTTTGCCCAGCGCCATCACCTGCCCAGCAGCGTCAGTGCGCGCGGCAACGATGTCGATCGCGCCATGTTTCCGCCTGGGGATTTTGCTCGCCTCCAGTGGACGCTGCGCCACGCCAGCCAGATCACCACCGTCAGCCAAGATCTGGCTAATAAGGTGAAGTTGTTGAGCGATCGCGCCGACATCACCGTACTGCCCAATGTCGTGGACACCGCCTGCTTTCGTCCCTTGGATGAGCCCGCCGCCGCCGCAATCCTGCGACACGCCCTCGGCATTCAACCTGGGGAATGGGTGTTGGGCTTTTCGGGCGAACTGCGGGAAAAGAAAGGACAGCAATTTTTGTTCCCGGCTCTGACGGCGGTGCGTCAACACCACGCCGCCTGCCTCCTGATCATTGGGGAGGTGCGCCCCACGCAGGCCGCGCTGTTGCAGACCTACCAAGCTCAGTTCCCTGAAGATGCGGCCCGCGTCATCATCACCGGGCACCTCGATCGCGCCGAAACCGTTGCCCAACATCTACAGTTCTGCGACGTTCTACTCTTGCCTGCTCTCTGGGAGGGTATGCCCAATGCCCTGCTAGAGGCAATGGCCTGTGGTTTAGGCTGCATTGCCAGCGATGCAGGCGGCATTCCTGAGGTACTGACCCACGGTGAAACGGGGTTTATGTTGCCGCGCTTTCAGCTCCATCACCTCGGCGATGCGGTGTTGGAATGGTTTGCCCTAGAGTCTGCGACCCAGGCCCAAATTCGCACGGCGGCCCGCGATCGCATCGTCACCCAATTTTCCCTCGCCCAAGAGCAGCGATCGCTGCAAACCCTCCTCGCCGCCCTCCTGGCCCAGCCGCCGATCCCAGACCGGTGACGATAAAACAGACCCGCTTCTGCATCCAGCATTTGCCAATCGTCGACTCTGCCCTATCCTGAGAAAACGCGCTGCTGCCCTTAGGGCTGGCGTATGGCCTAACCGCGATCGCCGCGCGATCGCGATCGTGTGTCCCGTGAGTATTGAATGACCCCGCACCCCATTGCCTCACCCGCCCCCGCTGGCCTATCCTCCCGACTGTGGGAAACCAATCAAGATCTCGCCCGCGCTACCCTCAACCATCCCTTTGTTCAAGGCATTGGCCAGGGCACCCTGCCCAAAAACAAATTTGCCTACTACGTCGGGCAAGACGCCTTCTTCCTCGAAGCCTTTGCCAAAGCCTATAGCATCGTTGCCGCCAAAGCCCCAACCTGGGAAAGCTTCAAGACCTTTCACGAGCTGGCCGGTGGCGTGTTGCAAGAGCTGCAACTCCACGAAAGCTACGCCAAAACCTGGGGCGTCACCCTCAGCGAGGTGCGCCCCGGCAGCGCAACCCGCCGCTATACCGACTTCCTGCTCGCTACTGCATGGAGCCAGGGGCCAGAAGTCACGGCGGTGGCCATGTCACCCTGTATGCGGCTCTACGCCTTTCTAGGTCAGTCCTTGGCTGCATCGGGCATTCCCGAGCACCCCTATTCAGACTGGATTCGTACCTACAGCAGCGAAGCCTTTGAACCCCTAGCCCAGCAGCTCGAAGCCTTTGTCGATCTCCACAGCCCAGATACGCCCATCGTGCGCGACACCTACCGCTATGCCATGCGCTGCGAGCGCGACTTCTTCACCGCCGCCTTTGAACGATAGCGCCCTATCCGTCTTATCCCCATCCATCTCGCCCCGTTGCGAGTGCCGATTTGAGGTGCGAAACTGGGCACTCTGAAACTGATTCATGATGACAAGTCTGGTGAGTTTAGAGGTGGGATTATGCGGCGATCCGATCGACGTGCATCGAGCGATGACAATGAACGCAGGCATCCTCAGTCTCGACAAAAGGAGCCATTGTCTTATCATGAATTGCGCTATCAGCGCGACGTGGCGCGGGCTGATAAAGCCGCTCTTGAGAAAGAAAAAGAGCTGCTCCAGCAGCAAGTCAAAACGTTTCAGTTCAAAGCAGAAGAATGGGAGCAGACTGCGGTTCAAAATGAGCAGCGTTATCTTGCTGAAAAAAATCAGCATGAGCACGCCCTTTGCCTCTATCACGAAGAGAAAGTCAGGGCATCGGAGCTCCTTGCCAAGTATGAAGAAGCGGATGCACAACGCGCCCATTACCTCAGTTTGTATGAAGATACTTACAGCCAACTCAAACACGAGCGTCGCTCAAAAGCTGGGATTAAAAGCTGGGAAACACGGCGTAAGCGAGAGAATGAGCGGCTAAAAAAAGAAATTGGGGAGATGGTCGTTTTGCTGCAAGAGTCAATGGCTCGCAAAGAGGAAGCCGTTGGTGAGTTGTATGACTTGGCTGAGCGGATGGATCGGATTCAAAAGCTGGTGGATTCTGTCGAAGGTGAGTCAACCGGAAACCCGGTCAACCTACTTCAGAAAATGAAGCGAATCTGGTCTGCGATTCGAGAAATTTTGGCAGAGTAGTGGAGTGTTGTCATGACCGATGATGCAGCCCCAATTGTCCGCATTGCACCGGAGGAAACGGCGGGCGATCGCGTTCGCAAGCTGGCCGCCAAAATTCAGGAGGAGACTGACCTACAAATCAAGGTAACCTCTCGGATTTTGGGCGCAGCAGCCCAAATTAGCGAAAACCACGACCGCCTCATTCGCGAGGTTGTAGAGGTTTTGGAAGAAGATCTCGAACGTCAGGCTCAACCCTTGGCACCTTATACCATTGACGGGCTCAAGCAACAATTTGGTACGCTCCAGGCGGCGAAGGCACAGTTTGGGGTGAAGGCGCGCGGCTGGGCTGATCTTGTCGAAAAGCTGAATCAGGGCGCAGGGCAAAATCCTCCTCGGCCCCAAGCGGCCCCCGAGCCGCCGTCTTCCGCACCCTCGAGTGCAGCCTCTTTTGCGGCGCGACTCGACGCCATTGAGCACGAGTTACAGCGCATGAACGGAGATATTCGTGAAATCCTGATGATTTTAAAGTCCACAGGGTGATCCTGAGCTGAAACTACGATGTTTTTGGTGTTTCAGTCAGGAAGCGACGATCCGAGTGCAGCCTGGCGTCAATTGGGGCACTGTTTGCACTCACCCGACATCCCAAGCCCAGCGGGCGATCGCAAAACATTTCTGCAAAGGTTAGGACTTCCGAGCCGACGCTCCTTTTCCCCCAGGGGTAGGGAGATAAGGAGCGATGCCCGTTTGCAGGACTCGACTTTGAACCTTTCCCCTAACGTCCTCCGCCCTAGCGATCGCCAATCGTGGGGATTATTGACGCTGCCCTTCACTCGCCGCGCTCTTGCGGCAATGGATGGCGTGCTCTAAGCCTCTTCGTCCCCTTGTTCAGGGGTTTCGACCTTGGGGATGAATTTAGGGCGATCTTTATCCTCCCAACCCGCTGGACGCTTTGAGTTGTACCAGGCTACAGAGCCAATGCCCACTGCTGCGATAAACCCAACGACATAAACCAGCGTGAAGTAGAAGGGCAAGCCTGATTCTTCCGCCGCCGCAATCCAGTACATGATGTGAATTCTCCCGTAACTTGTATTCAGATTCTAAAGGAAGGGCGGAATCCCTTGGTGCCGCTGACGCGAGATCCAAAGGGTGGGATATCGCGTGTTGAGGGGACTGCTGAAGTTTGCGATCGCGGGCTCTGTTCTGTGAAGTTACCTATCAATCTCCAGACGCCGATCGCAAGGCGCTCCAGAATCAAATTAGTAGTCTTTGATACAAAATGAGTCTGCCTTGCCCCGGCTCGATGGGGGCGCTCCACAGCCCATCGATGACTCATTCGGAATTATGCCGCGATCGCGCTGTGTCCTCCACAGCGTTCAGGGTTCACTTTTTTGCCTGCTATCTAGCCCGCTGCACTTCCGTTCCACTCAAAGCTGCAACTCCGGTGACACTCCGCACACCCCAGCTAGGAGGGGCATCATGGCCATTTCCCTACTGTCTGACGCAAATGTGAGGCTTGAGCGGGCGCTGAAATACGTGCGCATCTCGGAAGATGCCAGCGAGCGCCTGAAATTTCCCAAAGCTAGCCTCAAGGTTTCGATTCCCGTGCGGATGGATAATGGGTCGCTGCGGGTTTTTGAGGGCTATCGCGTTCGCTATGACGACACCCGTGGCCCAACGAAGGGGGGCATTCGCTTTCACCCTGGCGTCACGATGGATGAGGTACAGTCACTCGCATTTTGGATGACATTTAAATGTGCGGCATTGGATTTGCCCTTGGGAGGGGCAAAGGGCGGCATTACGCTAAACCCAAAGGAGTTATCTAAGTTTGAGCTGGAGCGGCTGAGTCGCGGATATATTGACGCGATCGCGGATTTTATTGGCCCTGATACGGACATTCCGGCCCCGGATGTCTACACGAACCCGATGATTATGGGCTGGATGATGGATCAATACAGCATCATCCACCGCAAGCTCTGCCCGGCGGTAATTACGGGCAAACCGTTGGGCATGGGCGGCAGCCAAGGACGCGATGCCGCAACGGGAACGGGCGCGTTCTATGTTTTGGAAGCGATGATGCAACGGTTTTCTAAACCGCCCCAGGAAATGACCGTTGCGGTACAAGGGTTTGGCAATGCCGGAAGTGCGATCGCGCGTCATCTGTTTAATGCGGGGTATCGAGTGGTGGCGGTGAGCGACTCCCAGGGCGGGGTGTACTGCAAAACTGGTCTGGATATTCCAAGCGTGCAGCAGTTTAAGGCGTCTACGCGCAGCGTCAAGGCGGTGTATTGCGAGGGCACGGTGTGCAACATCGTCAATGACCACGAAACCATTACCAATGAGGAACTGCTGACGCTGGATGTGGATATTCTGATTCCGGCGGCGCTGGAAAATCAGATCACGGAGAAGAATGCGGAGGATGTGAAGGCCCGGTTCATTTTTGAGGTGGCGAATGGCCCGGTGACTTCGGCGGGCGATCGTATTCTTGAACAAAAGGGGGTCTATGTTTTTCCGGACATTTTGGTGAATGCGGGGGGCGTCACGGTCAGCTACTTTGAATGGGTGCAAAACCGCAGCGGCCTCTATTGGTCAGAGGCGGAGGTGAACCAGCGCCTGAAAGGCAAAATTGTGAGTGAGGCGAGGAAGATCTGGCAGATTTCGCAGGAACTGGCGATTCCACTGCGGACAGCGGCCTATGTCCATGCCTTAGAACGGTTGGAGGAGGCCCACAGCGCCCGAGGGACTCGCGATTATTACGTGAGTTAGCACTTACCTAGGATGGGGGGCGAGGCGATCGCGTCACGAAACGTGAGGCAAGTTAGGGCGCGATCGTCCGGATAGCTTTGTCTTGACCTGAGAAAAAAAGGGATAAGGAGAGCATTTGCTTCCCTACCCCTTAATTCGCGTAAAGGTCAGTACCCGCTATGAGACGAGCCTGTTTCGGAAAAGTTTCCAAAGCTTTCGCGCTTTTCGGAAGTTCTTGGGCCCTCGTGATGGGGGCAACATTGCCGAGCCCCGCCGAAATTTTTGTCGATCGCAACAGCGATGGCTTTCCAGAATCGATCAAAGACATTCGCTTCACGTGCGAATTGACCCAGCGCGGCTGGACAATGTTTGGACGCCTCGACCACGATGCGGATGGCATTGGTGATGGGGCCAGCGAATTTTCCCCCATGATTAACTTCTCTGCAATGGGTGGCGCATCAGCAGAGGAGCGCTGCCAAGCTGTGACCAGCAAGTTCAATGATGTGAATGCACTGGGCAGCCGCTATTACCTCAAAACGGACACAGTGTTCTCGGTTTTGCCGACTGGGAATGAGGTGCTGGTCAGCGAGGAGGCAGTCATTTGTGCGGTGCTGAACTACGGCAATTCCTGCGTGGGGGATGGCAGCATCATTTTATTTACGATGAGCCCGCACATGGTCGGCAATGTGACAGCCCAAGAGCAGATGCTCGGTCGCCTGTTGGATCACATTGCCTATCTCACTAATCGCGCAGCGTTCATTACGCCCTTTGAACGTCCTGCGATCGTGACGAACTGACCCCAGACTTCATGTCAAGCTTCGATTCGCGTGCCCCTGGGTCTTCTTAGACTCGGGGGCGTTGCGATCGCCCTTTCGATTTGAGTAGTTGCGTAACCCGCAAATTACCTAACCCCCAAAGCCCTTCATGAATAAGGATTTTCGCCGATCTATTTTCGAGCTGGACTAAATTTGGACTAATTTTAGCCCTGATTTTAGGGCTGATGTCAG
Organism: Leptolyngbyaceae cyanobacterium T60_A2020_046; assembly: GCA_015272155.1. Lineage (GTDB taxonomy): Bacteria > Cyanobacteriota > Cyanobacteriia > Phormidesmidales > Phormidesmidaceae > JACYME01. The sequence goes on along the minus strand of JACYME010000199.1, from coordinate 721 downwards.
CCTGATCTGACCTGGGACATTGCGCGATCGCACGGCGCAGCATCCACCCCAACCCATCAGCGTCCAGGGTAGCTCACCCCAGCGATCGCGGCACAGGCCAGAATCTCACATCGATTTCCACCTGCCGTCAGCGCGCCGCGCCCATCAACGGCTTGGCCACAGCCGAGGAGCCGGCAATCGCGGCCCGAGCCTTTCCTTGACAGCGACCTCCTGCACCATAGACGGTCAACCTGAATCACCTTGTCTTATCAGTAGACCCGAAGCCTCTAAGGACAGACTCAGAGAGGGAAATTTAAGTCTAATTAAGAGACTTTAGGGCGACGCGATCGCGCCGTCACCCCAGTAGACTCAGGATCCATTCACGTCAAGTCGCTCAAATCGACAACTCCAAAATCTCATGGCAAGACTTGCTCAAAGCATAAAAAGATGTCTTTTAAGAAAATTTAGTCCTATATCGAGACTGGCAGCCACAGGCATCGGCTATCTGCATCCCACCTCGGAGTTGCGGATAGCCATCCTTCGATCAAGACGAGTCTTATTGAAATCTTTATTAGACTCAGTTATTGACTGACGAGTCTCGCCGCAAAGCAACGAGATCGCCTGAATCGACCCTACATTGCCAAGCAACCTCGTGTTACCACATAAGACTCATGAAGACAATTTAAGACTCAATTAGAGGTTTTTGAGTCCTAGTTCAAGACTTTAAGCGCAGCTCGCTAAC
>JACYME010000003.1 GCA_015272155.1 Leptolyngbyaceae cyanobacterium T60_A2020_046 | reverse complement strand
CTTCCCCGCTAGGCAAAATCACATCTCCCTTATTGCTCTTTAGCTCGCCCTGGTAAATCACCATCTCACCGCTGATCAGTTTCGCCTTGGCGTCCTCTGCGGCAGCCTTGGCCTCGTCGCTCACCGCCGGGCCATAGTCAGACAGCTTACAGAAATTGGCCGCCAGCCCCCCCCGCAGCAGGTGGGGAATATCGCCCGCCATCAGCGTCTTGCCCGCCAGAATTTGCTCACCGAGACTGGTGTAAATGCTCGACCAATCCCACTCGGCCCCAGTGAGGTAGCCATTGGGGGCAAGGGGCGACTGATCCGCGTGGTAGCCCGAGCAGTAGATGCCGCGCCGCTCAGCGGTTTCCATCACCACCTTGGGGCTGTCAACGTGGCAGGTGACGACATCGATCCCCTGGTCGACCATGCTGTTGGTAGCTTCTGCTTCCTTCACAGGCAGCGCCCAGTCGCCCGTGAAAATGACCTGGGTGGTAATGGCCGGGTTTACCGATTTTGCGCCAAGGGTAAAGCTATTGATATTCCGCAAGACCTGGGGAATGGGCTTCGCGGCGACAAAGCCTAACTTGCCCGATGCTGACATATGGCCCGCGACAACCCCTGCGACGTACTGGGCTTCGTCGATGTAGCCAAAGTAGCTGCCGACGTTGGCAGGGTGGACGCCCTCTTGATAAAGGCCACCGGAGTGGAAAAACTGCACCTCAGGAAATTCAAGGGCCAGTTCCAAAATGTAGGGATCAAAGTAGCCAAAGGAGGTGGGAAAAAGCACCGTCGCGCCATCGATTTCGATCATGTTGCGTATGGTTTCGGCAACGGCGGTGGTTTCGGGCACGCTGGCTTCTTCCACGAGGCGAATGCCTGCGACGTTGGCAGCCATTGCGGCGGCCCCTTCTGCGTGGGCTTGGTTATAGCCAAAGTCGTCCTTGGGGCCAACATAAATAAACCCAACCACGACTTCGTCACCTCCTGCGCCGCCCCCGGCTGATCCGCCGCCAGAGGGACTACAAGCAGTGCCAAATTTAGTGACAGCGCCCAAGGCTGTGGTTGCCATTAGGCCCCGAATCACCTGACGACGCGAAAGACGGGGCAGCTTGCGACTGGTCATGGGAACCGTTTCCTCACAGTGAGTCGTGTAAGCCCACGCGGTGATGGCGTGGCGATCGCATCTACATGGGCGATCACACCCCAACGTTGCGGGAAGGACAGCGCATCTTTACCCAGAAGGGTACTGCAATTTGAAAAATGTAGCGGTGCGATCGCGGGGGAAGGGTGAGCCGCCGAGGCGCGGTCGCGATTTTCGGGATAGCGCCGACGGGCGTGAGCAAAATCCAAACTGCGATCGTGGAGTAAAAAAGCTGAACCTATAGGGTTGAGAAAACGGAGCCAGAGTTTTGTATCCGAGGCTGCTTTTCAGGATTTTGACGATCGCGTAGCCTAGCCGCGACCGCGCGATCGCTCAAGTATGGGGTTCTCCAAACAGCACGACCGAGGTGGTCAGCCCTTCTAAAACGCGGTGGGTGACATCGCTGACGGCCAGCCCCCCAGCGGTTCGGCGACGCATGGAACGTAAAATCACCAAATCCATCCGATTGGCAACCTTGAGGATGACCGGGACAGGATCATCCTGGCGAATCACCTTTATGCCGTGGCGCACCGTTGGCCCTAGGCTCATGCCCTCTTCGAGATCCGCGCGGAGTTGCTGGATTTGTCGGTCTGGCGTGCGGCGATCGCACACATGCAGCAGCGTGATCGACGCCTCGTGAGTATCGGCAAATAACTGGGCAAACCGCAGCACATGGATTGTCTCCGGCGTGGCAATTTTGACCGGGACGAGAATCCGACGCATATTCATGGGTTCGGTTTGTAAACGAGTCACGGCAACGGGGCAATGGGCCGCCCAAAAAACCGTATCGATCAGGGTGCCAAATAGGCGGGCTCGCAACCCCTGCACCGAGCTCCACCCCATGACAATCAACCGAGCCTGCTGCTCACGGGCGGCCCGGCTAATGCCAGTCGCTACGTCGTCATCAATGCGAATGAGAGACTGTACGTCGGTGACCATTTGGCGGCTCATGTCCTCCGCAGTTTGCAGCAATCGTCGCGATCGCGCCATTGCCAGCTCCATGCTGGGATCATCCATATGCACATGGGCGGGCGCGATCGCCAACGGCACCACCCGCCCCGCCTCATGGCGCGCAATCAACGACGCCATTTCAATCAAATAGCGCTGGGTCACAGGATTAGAAATCGGCACCAACACCGTAAAAGGACGGCTGGTTTTCGCATCAGCCTCCAGCCACTCGGCCCATTCCTCATCCGCCACCCGGATATTCGGCTTCGGAATGCTGAGATCACGCGCCACCCGCCCCGTAATAATCGAACCTGCCAGCGAGGTGACAATCATCAACACAATCACCGCGTTGAATACCGGAGCCGTCAATAGCCCCACCTGAAACCCCACCAGCGCAGCGGCCAAGGTTGCGGCGACCTGCGGCAACGACAGCGACCACATGGTCAAAAGCTGTGCCCAACTGTAGCGAAATAGCTTACTTGAAATGGCTGCCGCCAGGAATTTTGTGATGAATAACGTAGCCACAATTCCGAGGGTAATGCCCAACCGAGACGTCAGCGCCTCGATAAAGACGGGGACGTCCAACAGCAACCCCATGCAGATAAAAAAGAAGGGGATAAAGAGAACACCGCCAAAGAACTCCACCTTTTCTTTGACTGGGCCATCTCCCACAACATCATTCACAGCGAGACCCGCCAAAAAGGCCCCGACAATTTTATCTACATCAATGACCTGCGCCCCAACCGCAGAGAGAAATACCGCGATAAGAATGAACAAGAACTTATTGCCCTGATCGTTTCCGGCGCGTTGAAAAAATATTTTTCCTGCCCAGTCAAGTCCAAATAAAACCATTGCCGAGTAGATTCCCAAAGCGACGAGCTGAAAGGCAAGAAATTGTGGAGAAAAGTCACCTTGATCAACCGCCACACACATCGCAAGAACCAGTAGGGCAGCAATGTCGGTGAAAATCGTGGCACCCACGGTAACCATAACCGACTCGTTTCGAGAAACTCCGAGCCGCATCACGATGGGGTAGGCCAGGAGGGTATGAGAGGCCAACAAAGAGCCAATTAAAACAGAACTATTCCACCCAAATCCGGTCAGGCGACCCAGCAAAATTCCGCCAATCATGGGAACTGCAAAGGTGAGTGCTCCGAAGATGAGGGATCGATTGCGATTGCGGCTGAATTCTTTGAGATCAATTTCTAATGCAGCCACAAACATAAGGTAGATTTTCCCGATGTCGGAAAATAGGGTTTCCATCTCGCCATCGGGAGACAGCAAGTTGAAACCATCTGGGCCAAGGGCAACTCCGGCGAGTAGCAGACCGACTAATCCAGGCAGTCGCAGCCGCTCAAATAAGGGGGGCAGCGTTAAGCTGACGAGCAACAATATGGTGAAATCGACGAGTGAGTTGTCTAAAACGAGTGCCCGGAGGTTTTCCATGCCGAAGTCTCATGCTGAAAGGCTCAGTGAACCAAGATGCGCCTAATTTTCTCTCAATTTGGCGTTAAGTCTGGCGTTTCTGCGATTTCGTTTAAGTTCTGAAGTCGTGCCCTGAGGGGTGTGATGAAATTGGGGCAGCTCACTGGATGGAAAACTTTGGCGATGTTGTTGCGATCGCGGCATGGACAATGGCGGGCGAGCATCGCCACCGCCACAAACTCCACACAAAAAGTGGATGAGCCGAGACTCACCCACGGTAATACAGGAGTTATAAGGAGATAACGACTTCAGCCAATCCCTGGATACACCAATGGGCCATTAATCGCTGCAATTCTTTGCATTGATAAAAGCCTATGAAGATATTTCCAAAGATATAAGCTGCTCAATTGATATTTCAGCAAAAAAGATCGGTTTTGGCAAGATGTCAAGCCTGAAATGGGTCAATGGGGGAATTGGGCAGAGCAGTTTTCTGTCCTCACACTGGGGGAAACTGGCGGAAATCGCTGGGGTTGTGCGGGTCGGGGTTGCGGAACGGCGGCGATCGCGATGAAGGCTAGGGCAGAAGCAATCAATAAATCCATGACATATCGACGGCGTTGGGCTCGATTTTGGGGCATGGTGGGGGCGATCGCGATCGCGCTGCCGATGCTGCTGGGGCATGGGATAACCGTCGCCCAGGTGGATGCGGGGGATATCTTTTTTGAGTCGCCGGAGCTGTTTACCCTGGTGCAGACGGCGACCAGCCAGTTTTACGATCGCGACTATGACAATGCGGAGCGCAACTTTCAGGCAGCATTGGTGGAGCTTCAGGCCCGGTATGCCGATTCAGAACTCCGCGCTCAAGTTCTCCACGACCTGGCCCGTATTTATCTCCTGCAATCGTGCTACACCGAGGCCCAATCCTTGCTGGCAGGTTTGGCACAAGGGCCGTGGGTCAACGCCAGCATTCTCAATAACCTGGCCCTAGCGAACTTTTACACCGGACAGTATGCAGCGGCGGAGTCTATGCTGTCGCGGGTGATTGCGGAATGGGAGGCCATTCGCGCAGGAGATGACCTGACGGATCGCGATCGCGTCACGTTATTTGAACAACAGGCCCACAGCTATCGCTTGATGCAGCGCGTGCTGGTGGCCCAGGGAAAACCTGAGGCGGCCCTGGTGATGGCTGAGCAGGGGCGGGGGCGGGCCTTGGTGGAATACCTGGTGCGGGCGGAAGGCGGCGATCGCGCCGTCGCGCCGCCCACCCTGGCGGAAATGCGCGCGATCGCCCGCCGCCAAAACACCACCTTGGTGATCTATTCCGTCTTGGGAGACGGTCGCCGCATTTTAGGCAATGAAGCTGAGGTCGAAACGGATCTCTATATCTGGGTGATTGCGCCAGAGGGCACCCTCACCTTTCGCCAAACGCCGCTGCTGCCCCTTTGGCAACAGTGGGGCACAGCATCGGGGACGCGCAGCGGTGCGGCGACTACGACGGATCTGTCCCCCTTGGAAACGTTGGTGCAAACCACGCACAGCGCCCTAGGGCTGGATGCTCGGGGTGTGGGGGTGGTGCCCGCAACTCGCTGGGTAACGGACGATCTCCCGCCCTCAAATCCGCTGCCCATGCGATCGCTATACGACATGCTGGTTGCTCCGATCGCGGATGTTTTGCCCACCGATCCCGATCAGGTGGTGACGTTAATTCCCCAGGGGCCGCTGTTTTTGGTGCCCTTTGCGGCCCTGCAAGACAGTGCCGGGCAGGGCTTCATTGATCGCCACACGATTGCCCTATCGCCATCGGTGCAGGTGTTGGCGCTGACGGGCGATCGCGATTCTCCCCCTGCTGATGCCACGGGCTTAGTGGTGGGCAATCCGCTAGAAATGCCGAGTGTCTCGCCGTTTCCCAATCAAGAGTCGGTGCAGCTTCCGCCCTTGCCTGGGGCTGAGCAAGAGGCGATCGCGATCGCGGCACTGCTGAATACCCAACCCCTGACCCGCCAACAGGCCACCAAGGTCGCAGTCCTGCGCGAACTGCCGCGATCGCAGATTATCCACCTTGCCACCCACGGCTTGCTCAACCTAGACTCGCGACTCAATGAATTTGGCTTGCCCACCGATCCCAATGCGCCCACCGCCGCCGATGCTCGGGTGTACGCGAATCCGGGGGCCGTGATTGTGGGCAACAACGTCACTGTGGGCGGCACCGATGCCGGCGTGGCCCTCGCCCGCGAGCGCGTTGTGCGCATTACGCCGCCGGGGGTGTTGGCCCTCGCGCCTACCCCTGGCGATGAGGGCTGGCTGACGGCGGCAGAAATCGCCCGCCTGCACCTGCCCGCCGATCTGGTCGTGTTGAGCGCCTGTGATACAGGGCGCGGCAGGATCACGGGAGATGGTGTGGTGGGGCTGCCTCGGGCTTTTTTGGCGGCGGGGGCAAATACGGTGGTGGTGTCGCTGTGGCAAGTGCCAGACCAACCTACCGCAGCACTGATGGTGTCGTTTTATGAGCACCTCGCCCAGACAGGAGACAAGGCGCGATCGCTGCGGGCGGCGATGTTAGACACCAAGGCGGAATTTTCAGATCCCCGCAATTGGTCGGCGTTTGTCTTGGTAGGAGATCCCCGTTAACCTGCGATCGCAGGGAGCAAAACTTGCAAACTTGAGTTTCCCTCCCCAATGTTCGGGATTTTACCCAAATCGGCTTTATCACAAAGGAGCAAACCGCCCTTGCGGGGTTAGACCCCTTAGGGAGTATAGTCGTGACATTCAACGCACTCTTGGCGGTGCTGACTTTGGAAAGGGGTCATCTTTTCTGCTCGGGTAAGGTTGAGCAGAATCAACCACAGGGATATCGCACGACGCAGCGGGGTAAAATCTTGAACCGCTGCTTCCACTGGGTTCGATCAACGATGTTCGAGCGGCAAGGGAAGACAGGGCGAACCAGGGTAGACATCGCGAGCGTTATCAGTCTTTGAGTGGGGCAAAGGGGTTGGCTCGACGAAATCTGGAAGAAAATCTAGATACCTCCCCGATGGGGATGTCCTTGCCCCAAAGTCATCCACCCCACGCCCTCAGCCCTTGTGCGGTTGTGCAGGTGGGGTTGCCAGAGCCGTTGGCTGTTCCCTTTGATGCCATCACGACCATGACGCCAATGAAGCCTCGACTCGTTTGGATTTTTGCGATCGCCCTTAGTCTCCTGCTCTGGCAGTGGCATGCTGCCCAGTCACAGCAATCTATCTTTGTGCGGGTCGATCGCTGGCTTCAACTTCAGCAAATGTCGGGTAATGTGCAGTACTTTCGCACTGGAAATACCCGGCGTGCCCGAGTTGGCGATCGCCTCACCGCCGTGGGGGATGGCGTCCGCACGACCAGCAATTCCAGTGGAACGCTCTCCGTCGATACCGGGGTGGGAATAATTACACTCCGTGAAAATACAGAGCTGAGGGTGCGCAATTTAGACTTTGCCCCCGACAATGGAAGAGTCACTCACCTCTATGTTCCCCAAGGGCAAGTTATCCTAAACCTCCGACGGTTTACCCACACGGGCTCAGAGTTAGAAATTGAAACACCTTCGGGGGTCAGTGGTGTACGCGGAACCGAGTTTGGGGTTAACGTTCACCCCGACGGCACAACGGGTGTCGCAACCCGTAGCGGCCAGGTCGATACCCAGGCCCAGCGAATTACGGTTGAGGTTCAAGCGGGTTTCCAAACCTTGGTGCGGCCCGGCGAGCCCCCCCTAGCTCCCACCCCCATTCCCGATCGCCCGGTGTTTAACTATCGCATTGAGCCAATTGTCCGTAGTGGTCAGAGACGGTTGATGCTAATCGGCAGAATAGACCCCATTAATCAGGTGTATGTCGAAGGGGAACAGCAAACGGTGAACTATTGGGGAGAGTTTAGCTATGAAGTCGTGGCGCGATTTGGCAGAACCCTGCGGGTCACTATTGTGACGCCCTTGGGTGACGAGGTGGACTATGACATCTCGCTGCTTTAGTCGCTGTGCCAACTACCTGTGGCGTTTGCTACCAGGGAGTGTGGCCGCGCTCGTCGTGGTACTGCTCCATGCCCTAGGCGCGATCGCGTCGCTCGAAACCGTTGGTTATCGGGCGTTGTTTCATTTGCGGGGGGCTAGGGCTTGGGACGATCGGATTGTGGTGATCGCCATTGATGATGTCACCCTGACGACCCTGGGGCAATTTCCCTTGTCCCGTGATGTCTATGCCCGTGTGTTGGCCCAGCTTTCCCAAAACCCCACCGCCATTGGGCTCAATTTGCTATTTACAGAACCCAGTGAAGCGGATGCAGCGTTGGCAGCGGCGATCGCCCAGGCCAAAACGGTGGTGCTTGCCACGGGCCGTGACGATCAGGGGCAACCGCTACAGCCCGTTGAGCCCTTGCGCAGTGCCGCGATTGCCACGGGGCACATTCTCAAACTCACCGCCAGCGACGGCCTAGTGCACCACATCCAACCCTGGGCAGTGCAGCAAACCGCCCTCGGTATCACCCTGGCCGAAGTCTATTCCTTTACCCAAACGCCCCTAACGCTGCCTTCTCTGGATGCGCCCCTGTGGGTTAACTGGCCTGGCCCTGCCGAAACCCTGCCCCACTATTCCCTCGTAGATGTGCTGTCTGGCACGCTACCCCCAGAGACCTTTCGCGACAAGCTAGTGCTGGTAGGCATGACTGCGACAGGCATCGACGCCCTGCCCACCCCCTACGACGCAAATCCCCCCACCAGCGGCGTAATTCTACACGCGGCCGTGCTCGACAATTTGCTTCAGCAACGCTACCTGCGGCCTGTTCAGTCCCTATGGTTGTGGGCGTTGTTGTTGGCGGCGATGCCCGGCGCAGGCTACCTCATTTGGGGACAAAGTCTGCGGTGGCAACTGGTGATGACGGGCGGAGCCCTGATGGGTTGGGGAAGTCTGGCGCTGTTGCTGTTTCACCACAACTATCTGCTTCCGGTCATGTCGCCAGCGGTATTAATCGGGCTGACGGGAGGCGCATCGGTTTTGGGGCAACGCCTGCGCGAAAATTTGGTCCTGCAACACCTCCTCCATGATCTCTGGCGACACTATTGTCAGGATGGGGTGATAATGGCCGGATCCCCGCCTGCCACAAATGCCTGCTTGCAAGAATTGGGGGAGCCGGTCAAGAAGCTGGCGCTATTGGCGGAGTCCCTGGGGCGATCGCGCTTTACCCAATCGGCGATCGCCCAAAGCGTTCCTGTGGGCCTATTGGCGGTGGATGCTCATGATACGGTGTGGTTTTGCAACGCGCTGGCAACGCGGTGGTTAGGCGTGCGGTTGGGCGATCGCCTGACACCCGCCTTGGTGCCACGCTGGCTCAATGCCGAAGGTTGGCAAGCGACCCAGCAGGCGATTGTCAGGGGGGCGGTCGTTGAATCTACAGAGTACTCCCACGGCAACACCTGGTATGAACTGCGGTTTGAGGCAATTCATTCGGTTCACTCCCCAAGCCCGCTGCTGGCTCAGCCCCAGACGGGTTTTTTGGTATTAGTCGAAGATGTCACCCATCGCAAAACCGTGGAGTTCCACCTGCGATCGCTGAATGAAGGCTTGACGGATGAGGTGCAGGCCCGTACTCGTGAGCTAGAGCGCATTAATCGGAACCTTAAGCAAGAAATTCTAGAACGACAGCAGGCCCAGGAAGATCTGGCCTATCAGGCGCTCCATGATGATCTGACGGGGTTGCCGAATCGTCATCACTTTATGACGCGCCTCCAAGAGGTGCTGGAACAGACTAAGCAGGCGTCTTCTCCCCAATTTGCGGTGTTGTTTTTAGACTGCGATCGCTTCAAATTGGTCAACGATTCCTTTGGGCATTTGATTGGAGATGCCCTATTAAAGGCGATCGCAAAACGCCTGCGAAACTGCATCGCTCAAAGCGACATGGTGGCGCGCTTTGGAGGGGATGAATTCACAATTCTACTGACTCAAATTCACTCAGCAAAAGCCGCTATTCAAGTCGCCCAACGCATTCAACGCCGCCTGCGCGAACCCTTTTACATCAAGGAACACAAACTTTACAGCGGCACCAGCATCGGCATCGTGTTGCAAAACGCCAACTATCACCAGCCAGAGGAACTGTTGCGCGATGCCGACACGGCCATGTATCGCGCCAAACGTAATGGCCTCGGTTACACCCTATTCGAGCCTGAAATGCATCTCCAGGTGCGCTATTCCCTTCAGATTGAAACTGCTCTGAGACAAGCCCTTGAACGCCAAGAACTGACGCTACACTATCAGCCCATCTTTTCGATCAGCACCCGAGAAATCAAAGGGTTTGAGGCGCTGCTACGATGGCAGCATCCTACCTTTGGCACCATCGCTCCAGATCAGTTTATTCCAATCGCAGAGGAAACCGGGCTGATCGTTCCCATCGGCGAGTGGGTATTGAGGGAAGCCTGTCGTCAACTGCGATCGTGGCAGCATCAAAACCGCCTCGCTGACGACGCATTCATGAGTGTTAACCTTTCCGTCCGGCAGTTTAATGAAGATAAACTGCTTGCTTGGGTTGACAGTACCCTCCATGAAACAGGGCTAGATAGCCAATACCTCAAGCTCGAAATTACTGAAAGTGCAATCATTGCAAATTCCGATCGTGCAGTCAGAACATTTCACGATCTAAAAAGTCGCGGTATTCAGCTTGGTATTGATGACTTCGGCACGGGCTATTCTTCTTTGAAGTACCTGCACTGCTTCCCGATTGACGTGTTAAAAATTGATCGATCCTTCATTCATCGGATCGTTGATGGCCCAAGACATCTCAGCTTGGTTCAGGCCATTCACACACTGGCCCATCACTTCGAGATGACGGTGATTGCTGAAGGGATTGAAAACCAAGCTCAGTTGCGCCATCTGGAAATCATGGGCTGTCATTTGGGGCAGGGGCATTTTTTCTGTCCTCCAACGGACTATCAAACCTTACAGGAAAAGCATCTAATTGCACTAACTTAACACGATAAAGTTCCACATTTAGACAGGGTTTATTGTCGATTTATGCTTAGATTAATACATTTTCCAAACCCTGAGTCTGTCAAGGTTACGATCCGAGATGAACTGCCTTACACTGGAGAGCACAACATAGACAGTCTCAACATAGACAGTCTCAAAGTAGGCACATCATGTTTGAAGCCGTTGAGTTGGGTCATCACGTTAGCAAAGCAGACTATTCAGCGGCACTAGAAACTGTGCGGGTTGACTTGATTAACGCTCAGTATGAGCTGCGCACTGCTCCGTTTTCGGTACTGATTTTGTTGATGGGGGACGATCGCCAATCCTGCAACGAAGTCATTAACCAGTTGGGAGAATGGATGGACGGGCGCTACATCCATAACCACTTTTTCGGCGAACCGACGGATGAAGAACGGGAACGCCCCCGGTTTTGGCGCTACTGGCGACGGTTGCCCCGGCATGGTATTACCGGGGTGTTTGTGGGGGCATGGGCACTCAGCGCGATCGCGGAACGTTTGCGAGATGAGCTCTCTGCGGATGAATTTCGGCGGCAGTGCCACCATATCTATCGCTTTGAAAATCTGCTGGCGAGTAATGGTGTCTTAATCCTTAAATTTTGGTTTCATCAATCTAAGAAAGATTTCAAAAATCGACTGAAGGCGGCTAAAAATAATCCCAAAAAAGCATGGCGAATTGATGAGGCAGACTGGCAGGTATATCAGCAATATGATGAATTTGTTCGTCTTTCTGAGGAATACATTCGCATTACGAGTAGCGGCGCAACGCCATGGACCCTTGTCGAAACCGCAGACTTTCGCTATCGCAATTTGCTCGTAGCCCAGACGATTCTTTCGGCGTTGCAAGAGCGCCTGCGATCGCCCCAACCGGCCCTTCCTGCCGAGAGGCCACCCACCACCTACGTTACCCCCAGCGATCGCAGCATTTTGAGCCAGCTTGATCTCGGCAACCATTCACCCTGGGGCACTTACCGCGAAACCCTCGAACACTATCAAGCCCAGCTCAAACGTCTGACCCGCAAAGCTCGGCGCAAGGGACTGAGCAGCGTGCTGGTCTTTGAGGGATGGGATGCTGCGGGTAAGGGAGGCGTCATCCGGCGGCTGACCCAGGCGATGGATGCCCAAGATTATCGGGTGATCCCCATCGGAGCCCCCATAGAAGAAGAGAAAGCCCATCACTATCTCTGGCGATTTTGGCAGCACATTCCTGGACGAGGACGGATCGTGATTTTCGATCGCAGTTGGTATGGCCGGGTCTTAGTTGAGCGGGTTGAGGGCTTTGCCCATCCCTGGGAATGGCAGTGGGCCTATCGTGAAATCAACGACTTTGAAGAACAACTCCATGAGCACGGCATTGTGGTGCTCAAGTTTTGGCTCCATATCGATCCCGACGAGCAGTTACGACGCTTCAAGGAACGGGAGCAAACGCCCTACAAAAAGTACAAAATCACCGAGGAAGATTATCGTAATCGCGATCGCTGGCAGGACTATGAAATGGCCGTCACCGATATGGTCAGCCGCACCAGCACCCATGCCGCCCGGTGGCATCTAGTGCCCGCCACCAACAAGCGCCGTGCCCGAATTCAGGTGATCAAAACCTTATGCCACGCCCTCAAAGATCGCCTCTAGACCACCCATATCTGGCTCACAAACCTGTATGGCAGTAGGCAAGTTGGTTAGGACATTCTCAACTTCAACGTTCAAACGGTTGAACGTCCTCAACCTCATTAAAGCGCCCTACTGATATCAGCTACAGCTATCGTGTTCTACCGATGCCAAAATTTCACTCCAATAACAAAGGGCACGCCCTGTTGATTGAAGGCGTGCCCTTTGCAGCGGGTATTGGGAATAAGACGCGCTTAGTAAGCGTCTTGTAGCTCAAAGAAATCTGGGGACACGTAGTCCTTACGGAGTGGCCAACCCACCCAGTCCTCAGGCATCAGCAGCCGCTTCAGGTTGGGATGCCCTTCATAAATGATGCCGTACATGTCGTAGCTTTCGCGCTCTTGCCAGTCCGCAGCCTTCCAGATCCAATACACAGAAGGAACAATGGGATTATCGCGGGGCAAAAATACTTTGATGCGCACCTCTTGGGGGCGATCGCCATTATCCGAGAGCTTCACCAAATGATAGAAACTCACGAGCTCTTTGCCAGGCCCAACATCATAGGCACCCTGACACTGCAAATAGTTGAAGCCATAGGCATACAGTGCTGTACAAAAAGGAATCAAGAATTGGGGCTCAACCTTGAGCACCTCGATACCCAGATGATCGCGCTCCAAAATTTCGTGCCCAAAGCCATTCTCGGTCAGCCATTTCGAAACGACGCCCGCCTCAACCAGCTCACCCGCTTCAGGGCTGTCTTGGGGAGTTGTATTTTCCTCAGCCATTGTCAACTGCCTCCTGTGCTGCTTCAACCTCCGCCAATGCGGGAGAAACGGGCACCCCTAGCCCCTGCATCAACTCCTTCGACGGGGCTTGGCGAGTTTCCGATCGCAAATATTTACCCGTCAAAATCGGTGGCACAGGTTTCATCTCATGCTTGACGGTGTGATAACGATGGGTTTGGGCAAACTTTTCCTTCTCGGAAATCGACTCCGTCGCAATCTTCTTGCGCAGCTTGATGATGGCGTCAAAGATTGCTTCGGGGCGAGGCGGGCAACCGGGAATGTACACATCCACCGGGATTAGCTTATCCACCCCGCGCACCGCCGTTGGAGAATCGGCACTAAACATCCCGCCAGTAATGGTACAGGCTCCCATCGCAATCACATACTTAGGCTCGGGCATCTGCTCATAGAGCCGCACGAGAGCCGGAGCCATTTTCATGGTGATAGTGCCCGCAGTAATGATTAGATCCGCCTGGCGGGGGCTCGATCTCGGCAGCAGGCCAAAGCGGTCAAAGTCAAACCGAGACCCAATCAGCGCCGCAAACTCGATAAAGCAGCAGGCGGTGCCATAAAGCATTGGAAACAGACTCGACAGCCGTGTCCAGTTGTAGAGATCATCCACAGTGGTGAGGATGACGTTCTCAGATAAATCTTGGGTCACCGTTGGTGCTCCGACGGGGTTCATCAACCGCTCGCCAGGGGCCAACAGGGACGGGTTTGCGTCTGATCTTATGACCATTCCAATGCTCCTTTACGCCATGCGTACACAAGCCCCACCACCAGGATGGCGATAAAAATCAGGGCCTCAATGAAGGCCAGCAGCCCAAGCTGGTTAAACGCCACTGCCCAGGGATAGAGGAAGACTGTCTCGACATCGAAGATGACGAATACCAGGGCAAACATGTAATAGCGAATGTTGAACTGAATCCAGGCCGCGCCGATGGGCTCCATGCCAGACTCATAGGTCGTGCGCCGGGCTGCTCCCTCTCGGTTGGGTCGCAGGAAGCTCGCCAGGGTAAGCGCCAGAACCGGTATCAAACTACAGATGATTAGGAAAACGAGAAAGTATTCGTATCCACTGAGTACAAACACAATCAATCCCCACTTGCATAAGCTAAACGCGATCGCGCCCAGCACACTGACTATCTTAGTTTACATTTCGCAGAACATCAGGCCGCTTTTTCCAATGGGATTGATAAGCTGACGGGATTATCGGAATTTGCGCTTAGCAAAGAAAAAGGGAGGTCGGGCGTTCTGTGTCATAATTGGTTACAAAAGTCTCATATTCGCGAAAACGCTTTCACCCTGGAAGCGTTTTGCGGTTTTAGGCAATGCCTTCCGTTGAGTTGATGAGTGCGGGTAAACGGCAATGAGCACTGAGTCAGGGCCAGATATGGATGTTTCGGCAGAGGTGACCTCGCCAGAAACGGCGGAGGCCAAGCCACTCACGCCCAAAGAGATGGATCAGTTTGAGTGCCGCGCCTGTGGGTATACCTACGAGCCAGTCAAGGGCGATAGCCAAGGCAATATTGCGCCAGGGGTTCCCTTTGAAGCGTTGCCTAGCTCTTGGCGATGCCCCGTGTGTGGTGCGCCTCGTAAGCAGTTCAGCAACATCGGCCCAGCCGGTACGCCCTCAGGGTTTAAGGAAAACCTGGGCTATGGGTTCGGCGTCAATGCCCTAACACCGGGGCAAAAAAGTATTCTGATTTTTGGGGCGTTGGGGTTGGGAGTCCTGTTCTTCCTGAGTCTGTATGGGCTGCGGTAGGCGTTGCCCAGGGTTCCCTAGGCCGCGTTCCGGCGTAATTTCACAGTTTTGTCCTATTGTTCATGGTTGGGCTTTCGGTAATGCGTGGTTTGATGGTTCCGCTTCGAAAATTGGTGGCGATCGCCGCGATCGCTCTACTCTCCTTTGGATGCGCCCAGGCATTCTTGCCTGAAACCGCCAGCAATCCCTGGCAGGTTGTTTCGATTGATACAGAAGCGACCTTTTCAGATGTGGCGTTTAGCGATGACCTCGACCACGGCTGGCTCGTGGGTAGCCGCAACACCCTCTTGGAAACGACCGACGGTGGCCAGACCTGGACACCCCGTGAGCTAAATCTGGGCGAACAGCGGTATACCTTCATGTCCGTAAGCTTCAAGGGCAAAGAGGGATGGATTGTGGGCCAGCCCAACCTGCTGCTCCATACCACCGATGATGGCAATACCTGGGAGCGTCTCCCCCTCAGCGAAAAGCTGCCCGGTCAGCCCTTCCTCATTACCGCCCTAGACTCGGGTGAAGCGGAAATGGCCACCGATGTGGGCGCAATTTACCGCACAAAGGACGCAGGTAAGAACTGGAAGGCGATGGTGCTGGGTGCAGTCGGTGTGGTGCGAAACATGACTCGCAGTGCCGATGGCAGCTATGCCGCAGTATCGTCTCGGGGTAACTTCTACTCCACATGGACCCCCGGCGAACTCGAGTGGGAACCCCACAACCGACAAAATTCTCGCCGCCTGCAAAGTATTGGATTTACTCCCGGTGGTGGTCTGTGGCTGATTGCGCGGGGCGGGCAACTGCAATTTTCGCCCACGGGTACTGAGGAAGACTGGCAAGATCCCATCGCGCCTGAGTTTTCCACCAGTTGGGGCCTCCTGGATATGGCCTATCGCACCCCGGATGAGGTTTGGGTGTCGGGCGGTAGTGGCAACTTGTTGGTCAGCACAGACGGCGGCACAACTTGGTTGAAGGACAAGGCCGTTGAAGATGTGCCTACCAACCTTTACCGCATTGTTTTTGCTTCTCCAGAACGTGGCTTTGTATTGGGGCAGCGGGGCTATCTGCTGCGCTATGCAGGGTCGGGGAAGGTCGCGTAGACCTAGGCTCACCGCTGGGGTCTAAACTCCGGTAAGCTTGTTACGCGATTACACGTTCCGTATCATTGGATAATAGGAAATCATCAATTTCTGATTCGTAGGAGAGGTTGACATGGCAGGTTCGACTGGTGAGCGCCCATTTTCCGACATTATTACCAGCATTCGGTATTGGGTGATCCACAGCATTACGATTCCCGCGTTGTTTATTGCAGGCTGGTTGTTTGTGAGTACAGGGCTGGCCTATGACGCCTTTGGTACCCCTCGCCCAAACGAGTATTACCAAAGCAACCAGATGGAGCTTCCGATCGTGTCTGATCGATACGATGCGAAGCAGCAGATCGAGGAGTTCCTGGCACGATAACGGGCTGGGGATCACGGTTTAGAAGCGCAGTTTTTGAGCATATTGGTGAAGCAGAATGACGAGTAATACTCCAAATGAGCCAACCGTATATCCTATTTTTACGGTTCGCTGGCTAGCCGTTCATACCTTGGCTGTCCCCACGGTTTTCTTCCTGGGAGCGATCGCCGCAATGCAGTTTATTCAACGATAAGGAGATTCTTGTGGAACGGACTCCCAACCCGAATAAGCAACCCGTTGAGCTGAACCGGACTTCTCTCTACTTGGGGTTGCTGCTGGTGTTTGTGCTAGGGCTATTGTTCTCTAGCTACTTCTTTAACTAGGGCCTTGCCCGGCTCTAGAGGTCTTGGCTTCTAGGGTTTTTATCATGCTGTGATTGATTCATGAATTCCTGAGTAGGAGGTGTAGACGCGATGTTTCAGAATGGACGAATTCCCCTGTGGATTGTGGCAACCGTTGCAGGTACTGGTGTATTGGTAGTCGTTGGCCTGTTCTTCTACGGTGCCTATGCGGGTGTCGGCGCTGCGGTGTAGTCCCGCGATCGCCCACTCGTTGACTCAAAGTTTCATCACAATTCAACTCAACACCGAGCTGTCGCTGAGCTTAAGCGGCGCTCGGTGTTTTGGTTTATGGGCGCGATTTGGCATTTTCGGCGGCAGCGCAGCCTCAAGACTAAGTAGGGCCTGAACATCATGGCATTTTGTCAAAATGGACAATTCTGATACGGGAGAGACGCGATACCGTTGTCGAAGGAGCGCATCGCAACGATTCTTCTCGCCTGAAGGGTTGAGCAATGCCAGCGATGCGGTGCAGGGGTGGATCGCCCTTAAGCTGGGATGCTGCTGACGCCCTCAACTAAGGCGCGATCGCTCGATTCGTTATCCACGTCCTGTCATGAGGTGAGCTGTGCAAACGTTGGAAAACCTGACCCACTACCCCATGATGATTGGGGGAGAATCGCTGACGCGCGGCAGTCAAGATTTGATTGACCCCGCAACGGATCAGGTCTTTGCGACTGTTTCTGTGGGGACGCCTGAGGACGTGCATCAGGCGATCGCAGCGGCGAAGGCGGCCCAAAAAGACTGGGCAGCTCTGTCAGTTGGTGAACGCAGCGCCGCACTGATGGCCTTTGCCGATGCCCTAGAAACCCACAGCGATCGCCTCGCCCATCTCGAAAGCCAGAATGCAGGTAAGCCCCTGAAACTGACAACGGGCGGCGATATTCCCTTTGCGATCGACAACCTGCGCTACTTTGCCGCCGTGGTGCGTCGCCCCGAGGGCTGTGCCGCTGGACGCCCCAATCGGCAAGCTGTGTGCAGGAAGAAATCTTTGGCCCGGTGGTGACGGTAAACTGCCTTCAGGATGAGGCGGAGGCGATTCACCTGGCGAATGACGTGCCCTATGGGCTAGCGGGCAGCGTGTGGACGGTGACTGTGCAGCGGGCACTGCGGATGTCGGTGGCGATGGTCTGCGGCACAGTGTGGGTGAATGATCATCTGCCGCTAGCTAGCGAGATGCCCCACGGCGGCTTTAAGCAAAGCGGTATTGGGAAGGATATGTCTTACTACGCGCTGGAGGAGTTCACCATTATGAAGCATGTGATGATGGATGTCTCTGGCGATCAGCGTAAGGGCTGGCATTCCGTAGTCTTGGAGGATGAGTCCTGGTTGAATGGGAGGGGGCGATCGGTGCAGACTCTGGGGAGAACCTGGGGGTCGATCGCCCCGAGAGTCAGTCGCAACCTGAGGATGTCAGCGCCGCTTTGGGGGGCTCCCAATCATTGCGACGTGAGTGCTCTGGGGCTGGCCAGAATTGGGGCTATCCAGAATGTCGATGAACAAAATCCTTGCCCGACCGTGGACTGGGGTTTAGCCTTGGTCAATGTCCCGAAGGAGTCAAACTGCCCTTGAGGTTGGTGCGATCGCCCTTTCAAGTTTTCGAATTTACGTGAGCGGTGCTATGGGTTCATCATTCTCGGATCATTCTCGCGCCAGCCTCTCGCCTCAGTTGCGCCCGTGGCGATCGGGGGCACTGCGGGTCGATCGCGTCAGCGTGCCAATTGCAGATCTGCCCGATCCCCTCGTTGGCACCACGATTGTGCAATTATCGGACTTCCATTTTGATGGGTTGCGGCTCTCTAAGGCCTTGCTCGAAGCTGCGATCGCCGAGAGCAATGCTATTCAGCCCGACCTCGTGTGTCTCACGGGCGACTTTGTGACCGATGATCCATCCCCCATTGAGGAACTTGGCCCGCAGTTGGGGCGGCTGCGCAGTCGTTACGGCACCTATGCGGTGCTCGGCAACCACGACATCGTGACGCGATCGGGACGGTTGCACATCATTGACGCCCTCTATCGCGCTGATATTGCGGTGTTGTGGAATGAGGTGGCCTATCCCTTGGGTGGCGGATTGCCGCTGGTGGGTCTGGCGGATCTGTGGTCTGGGGAATGTCAACCCGCGCCCTTGCTGAGTGCCCTGTCGCCCACCACGCCCCGTCTGGTTTTGGCCCATAACCCAGACACCGCCGATCGTCTGCTCCCCTGGCGCAGTGATCTGCAACTCTCGGGGCACACCCACGGCGGCCAGGTGGTTTTGCCGGGGTTGGGGTCAGTGCCCCAGATTATGCGGCGGGTGCGGCCCTACCTGCCTCGGCGGCTGACCGAGCGGATTCCGTACATGAGTGAAACCTGCGATCGCGTGGTCAAGCATTGGGAATGGGCGCTGGGCCTGCACCACCTTCGCGATCGCTACCTCTATGTCAATCGCGGACTGGGCACCTACTTTCCAGGGCGGCTCTTTTGCCCACCAGAGTTGACGGTCATCACCTTGGTCGCTGCGACTCCTGCGGAAGCTGCCCCGCGTTTGGGCAATGGCGACCGATTCCGTTCACCGGGCTGATGCGGGGGAGGGTGCTGGGCTGGCTCCAAGTTCGCTGCATACCTCGTAGAATCCAGTTTCTGGGGGCGTTTCAAACAGGTGGGCAATGCGCTGGAGGGCTTGGGCATAGATGGGGTGCTGGTGAGCTTCCATGTCGCCAGGGTTTTCCCAAAAAATCACGGCAATGCCGCGATCGCTGCCCGGTTCTTGCAGCAAATACGCGCCCTGGAAGCCATCCTGATAGGTCGAGACGGCCTGTTCATAAAGCTGGCGCGCTTCAGAAAAGCAGCCGGGCTTAAACTCCCCGACGGCCACGTAGGCATACTTATGTTTCAAGCAGTCCAAGAAATCCGACATGGTTCATCTCCTCTGAGTATTGATGTATTGATGTCCCAGCAGGCTGATCCGATGAGGTTAAGGGCTGTCGCTGCAAGGGCGATCGCGCAAAGCCCTGAAACCAGACTCATCCCCCGGGATGGCCTCAGTGTTGCGCAATTGTGCCGCGAATCCGTGGAATCTAGGGGCAGGCTTTAGATTCTCGCGAGATTCTGTAATGGATTGCAAAAAGAACTTAATCTAATATGAAGTCCTGCTAATCACCCGCAATAACGATGCCAACTCTGTAAAGGTTC
>JACYME010000119.1 GCA_015272155.1 Leptolyngbyaceae cyanobacterium T60_A2020_046 | reverse complement strand
GCAGACCGCACCTTCCACGATTCCCCCAGCCCGCCAAAATACCGATGATAGAATAAGCAATGATTCATTTCACCTTAGAGTCGGCATAACCACGATGAATCCAAGCAAGTTGACATTAATGTCAAAAAAATGGGTGATTTTGCCAAACCTTCTGATTGCGTTATTTTTTGGTGCGATTGGGGCCTATATCAAATTCGCAGGACTTTTTGACCAAGACCAACACCACACGCGGGTAAGTTTCCTGGCCAGTCTTTTTGAAAAGTCCTTCTTGCCGACCCAGCCCTATGCTGGCATTTTGTCCAATGTTTCTGGGATTTTGTGGTGCTTCTCCGCTGCAATTTGTCTCTTCAGCGCACGGGTCTTGAGCCAGCTTCACGCCCCGCGACCACGCAAAAATTTTCTGTTGTGCTCTGGCCTGCTGCTAGGAGCCTTGCTATTGGACGATTTCTTTCGCATTACGCTGATTTTGGCACTGCTGGCGGGCATTCCCAAGGCCGTGATGTATGGCCTGTATGGTCTTGCTGCGATGACCTACGGCGTAAGTTTTCGACGCCAGATTACCAAAACTCCGTACCTGTTACTCCTGTTAGCAGGAGCCTTTTTTGTCACCTCTGGCCTCACCGAAATTTTGCATCCCCCTGGCAGCGGAGCCCCCATTTTGCTAGAAGACGGCACAAAGCTTCTGGGAACGCTGAATGCGTTTCTCTATTTCAGCTACGTCTGCGCCAAATCAATTCTGACACTCCATCCGCGTCGAGAGCCCGTCACCTTTAATCCTTCCCCCTAAGGTTGGTCAAGCACTCATGTTGTCGTTGGGGTGATCCTTCCAACGCTGGCGGTAGAGGGGTTCTTGCCCCCTTTGCCAGTGACCTGAGGACGATCTCAAGCCGGGTGCACCTCAGTTTTATCGTGCCTTGGGTCGGGGTTGGCGATCGCCCTCACCACTCAGCAGTTGACCGTTGGGGTTGATAAAGCCCCAGCGGTTTTCAATTTGGACGCGGGCCAACCCATTGGCAAAGGGGCCAGCATTTTGAAACTGCGGGGCGATCGCCAGTTCCCCAGCCGGGTTGATGTAGCCATATTGGCCGTCCACCTGCACTGCGGCGAGCCCTTCAGAAAAGTCGCCTACATAGCTAAATGCGCCCGTGATCACCACCTCACCGGCGGGGTTGATGTAGCGCCACTGGCTCCCTTCGAGCACCGCCGCCAGCCCCTCAGAAAAGTCGGAGGCATAGTCAAACCGGGGATCAACCTGAAAGTTCCCTTGGGGGTTGACGAAGCCCCACTGGCTGCCCTGCCGCACCCGAGCGAGCCCGCCTGCAAAGGAAAATGCGCCATCAAAGGTCAGGGGAATGGCGATCGCGCCCGTGGGGTCGATGTAGCCCTGTTTGTTGTCAATTTTGACCACGGCGCGCGCCTCAGAAAAGCTCCAGGCATCGCGAAACTGGAGCGGAATCGTCATCTCGCCCTGGGGATTTAGGTAGCCATAGCGGCCCTCCTGCTTCACCACAGCGAGCTCTTCAGAGAAGCTCTCCGCCAGTTCAAACTCGGGTTCAATCATCCAATTGCCCTGGCGGTTAATGAAGCCGTAGCGGGTGCCCCCTTGCACGGCAGCGAGCCCGCCCGCAAAGCGTTTTGCCTGCCGAAACTGCACATCAATGGCCCAGTGCCCCGTTTGGTCGATGTAGCCAAAGTATTCTCCGGCACGGGCGACGGCGCGATCGTCGGTAAATTCGCCCACCACGTCGATGTTTTCGTCCATCACGGTGATGCGGATAGTGCCGGTGGGGTCAATGTAGGCGAGGCGATCGCCAATACGGACGGCGGCAACCCCTTCTGCAAAATCGGCAGCGGTATCAAACAACAGCGGGTCTGGCATGGCCTGAGCAAGCAGCAGCGGTGGCAGTTCTATGAACTTTACCATTTGGGCTGAGTGAGACAGGACGGGGTGCGATCGCACCAGCGCACATCCGGCGATCGCACCCACCGTTACCCCCAAGGTCAGGCTTCTGAAAAGTACACGCCGCAGCGTCAACATATGGCAGGATGCAGGGAAACCAGTTCTCCCAGCTTGGCGTGGGGATCGGGCGAGCGTTGGAAATGGCACGAAAATGACACAAAAGGTTTTGATTTTGGGCGGGCAGGGACGCATTGGGGCCAGTGTGGCCGCCGATGTGTTGGCCCATTGCGATGCCCAAGTCACCATCACGGGGCGTCAGCAGCGGGCTGAGATCTCGGCACCGCACCAGCAGTTTTGTGCCCTAGATCTCGACGATCGCCCAGCGGTGGAGCAGGCGATCGCCGCCCATGATCTCGTCATCCACTGTGCGGGGCCGTTTAGCCATCGCGATCGCCACGTCCTAGAAACGTGCATCGCCCGCGGGGTGAACTATCTGGATGTGGCCGACAATCCGCGCTATGTGCGGGAGGCACTGGCACTGCGGACGGCGGCTCAGGAAAACGGGGTGACGGCCATCGTCAGCACGGGCGTGTTTCCCGGCATCTCGAACAGCATGGTGCGTCAGGGCATTGAGCGCCTGGAGCGGGCGGATGAGATTCACCTGAGCTACGTGGTAGCGGGGTCAGGGGGGGCTGGGGTCACGGTGATGCGCACCACGTTTTTGGAGCTTCAGCATCCCTTTCCGGCGTGGCTCCAGGGAGAGTGGCGCTCGGTCACGCCCTACAGTCAGCGATCGCGCATCCCATTCCCCGCGCCCTATGGCCCCTGCGGCGTCTACTGGTTTAACACCGTCGAAGCGATGACCCTGGCAGAATCGTTTTCAGTGCAGACGGTGACGACAAAATTTGGCTCGGTGCCCGATTTCTACAATCACCTCACCTGGCTAATGGCCCATGCCGTTCCCAAGACCTGGCTACGCAAGCCCGCAACAGTCGAGTTTTTGGCTCAGGTGAGCTACGCCATGACAACGGTGAGCGATCGCTTCAGCGGCGTAGGCATTGCCATGCGGGCGGATATTGAGGGCGAACACTGGGGGCAGCCCAGCCGTTACACCGCGACGGTGGTACATCCCGACACCGCCGCGATCGCGGGAATAGGCACAGGCAGCATTGCCCAGAGCATTCTCGCGGGGCGGTTGTGCTGTCCGGGCGTGTGGCCAGTGGAGCAGGCTGTGCCGACGGTGGTGTTTGAGGAAACCCTGGCGGAGCGGGGCGTTGCCATCCAGGCTGAGCTTGTCCCCAGCCCAGCCCCAACCCGCTGATAGAACTGTCGCGCGATCGCGAGGAATCGCGCAAATCTGCTAACGTAGGGCAACGATGTAACCCCGAGGAGGGTTTTGCGGTTGGATCCGTCTGCGGCTGATGCGATCGCGTCCCCATCGCCGCGCGATCGGGCGCTAGCGGTGGGCGGGGTGTCGGTGCCCCCCGGCAAGCGGATCAACCTTGAGCTTCCGGTTACGCGCCTGCCCACAGGCACCACGCTATCTTTGCCGATCACCGTGGTGAATGGTCGCCATCCAGGGCCGCGACTGTGGCTGAGCGCCGCCATTCATGGGGATGAGCTGAACGGCGTCGAAATTATTCGGCGTGTGGTGCGATCGCTGAAACCTGCGCAGTTAAACGGTGCCGTGATTGCGGCTCCCGTCGTCAACATTTTTGGTCTGGTTGAGCAGTCCCGCTATTTGCCCGATCGCCGCGATTTGAACCGATCCTTCCCCGGCTCGGCGCGGGGTTCCCTCGCCGCTCGCCTGGCGGCTCTCTTTATGCGGGAGGTCGTCAGCCATTGCACCCACGGCATCGACCTCCACACCGCCGCCATCCACCGCAACAACCTGCCGCAGATTCGCGCGAACTTAGAGGATCCCGAAACCTACCAGTTTGCCAAGGCCTTTGGGGCTCCCATTGTGATTCATGCCGATGCCCGTGACGGTTCTCTGCGGCAGGCGGCGGCCCAGCGGCATATTCCTACCCTGCTCTACGAAGGTGGCGAAGCGCTGCGGTTTAATGAGGACGCAATTCAGGCGGGGGTGAACGGGGTGCGGCGGGCGCTGGCTTTTTTGGCGATGTATACCGCCGATGCGCCGAATCTGGTGCCGTTGTCTCAAGAAGCGCGGGAAACGCGGTGGGTGCGGGCATCGCGGGGTGGATTTTGGCACTTGCAGGTGGCCCTGGGGCAGCGGGTAACCCAGCGGCAAACCCTGGGTATGTTGACCGATGCCTTTGGAGAAAAGACAGTGGAGGTGCGATCGCCGATGGAGGGCTGGGTCATCGGTCACAGCCAGAATCCCTTGGTGCATCAGGGCGAGGCTTTAGTGCATATTGCCACGATCGCTCCAGTGCTGAAATCTAGGAGCAGCCAAAATGGAGGCAGTACCCAACTTGAGGACTCGTGAGCCAGATCCCCGCAAGGCTCCGCAGACCTACAATCAACCCCACATAAAAACCCTCCTCCCAACGGAGAAGGGTTTGGGACAAGAGACATACCGGACTGGCCACTACCCTTCGATGCCGAGCCAGTCTTGGGGCTTGAGAAAAACCTCATAAAGCTGGGCCTCAGGGGTGCCAACCTCAGGCTCGTAGCCGTATTCCCAACGCACCATCGGCGGCAGCGACATCAAAATCGACTCGGTGCGGCCATTGGTTTGAAGTCCAAAAATAGTGCCCCGGTCATACACTAGGTTGAATTCCACATAGCGACCCCGGCGATAGAGCTGGAAGTGGCGCTCGCGATCGCCATAGGGCTGATCCTTACGGCCTTCTGCAATGGGGCGATAGGCCGGAATAAACGCCTTACCGCAGTCTTGCACAAAGCCAAAGATCGACTCCCAATCGCGCTGGGGCACTTCGTCCAGGGTGCGGCTGTATTGCGCAGCAGGGCCTTCAGCATCGGGGCCACGGTAAAGCTCACCCCGGCCATCCTGATAGTCGAAGAAAATGCCGCCAACGCCTCGGGTTTCTTGGCGGTGCTTCAAGAAGAAATACTCATCACACCACCGCTTGAAAACGGGGTAGTACTCGCGGTGATGGCGATCGCAGGCATCTTTGAGGGTTTGGTGGAAGTGCCGCACATCGTCCAAGTTGGGATAGTAAGGCGTCAGGTCAATGCCGCCGCCAAACCACCACACGGGGCCAGCCTCAAAGTAGCGATAGTTAAGGTGAACGGTGGGCACGTAGGGATTACAGGGATGCAGCACCATTGAGGTGCCCGTTGCATAGAAGCCATGCCCTGCTGCTTCGGGACGCTGAACGAGAATGGAGGGGGGCAGTTGTGATCCCCAAACCTCGGAAAAGTTGACACCACCCTGCTCGAAAACACCGCCTTGCTTGAGGACGCGCGATCGCCCGCCGCCGCCATCGGGGCGCTCCCACTGGTCTTGCTGAAACTTGCCGCTGCCGTCGATTTCTTCCAAGGACTGACAAATTTCGTCCTGAATTGACTTCATAAACTGGCTGACGCGATCGCGAGAATCAGCCGGGGGTGGCATGGACGCAGCAGTCGTCGCGGCCCGGTCTACGTTGGGAGCAGAGTAACTCGTCATAGGGTGTGCGCGCTCATCTAACACAAAGCAACAGTCGAAAGTTCAGACCCGGGTCTGAAGCCGGTTTTCGCAGGGAATGGAACGGTTTCCCAAGAAGCCTTACCGCCAATTTTCGCCGAGCGCGGTGTCTGGCAGCTCAGGGAGGAGTGTGGCACACTGCAAAGAATGGTTGCAGCGGGTCACGGCATTGCCAACCTTACCCATGCTGGCGATTGCCTGCGATGTGACCGAATGCCTCAAAGGCTTCAAGCCTCAGCATCCCTGGGACTTAAGCCCTGACGGAAGTTCCCATGCGAAGAACGTTTTTCAGGCTACCGTGAATTGGACTGCGGCGCGTGCTCCTCAAAACATTTCTCCATATTGCGAAAGCTCAAATTTTGAGACGGAGAAGTCCAGGAGCGATGCATCCCAGCTTAGATAGCGTCAAAAGCATGTGATCCCCTCCGGGCGCGATCGCAGGCGTTGCCATTTTGTCAGGCGGTTAACCGTGCTGCCGCACTCCCTCGCAGGGTCTCGCTTTGGATGTCGTGGGCCGAGGGAAGGATACGCCTCACCCCCGCCGTTATCTCCCCCTAGGGCAGTCATGAATGAGTTCCGATTTCGTCCTGTACTTGCGCGAGTGTGCCAGTGGGTTGCGCCGCTGCGATCGCTGCGCCCCCAACACCAGCTCAACCGCACCTACGAGGCGCTGAGCACCGCTTCCGTTGAAACCCTGTGGCAAACCCTCGTCAACCTGGCGGATATGTCGTGGCATCCGCTGATTACCAGCACCAATGCGCCCCGAGGGCTGGTCGCCAAACCGGGGTTGATTTACCGCGTCATCCTCCGTTGGCTGCCAATTCCCGTCAACATTTTTGTGGAACGGGTGTCGCCCCAAGAGTTGCTCAGCATTCGCCTGTTTCCGGTGCCGGGACTTGAGGAGCGCGTCATCTATCGGCTGGAATCCACGGTCTGCGGCACCCAGATTTCCTATTCCATTACCCTGCGGGGCTGGCTGTCGCCCTTGGCGTGGTCGGTGCTGAAGCCCCACGCAGCCCAGGTGGCTGCTGCGATCGCGGCGGCGGCAGAACAGGCGGCTCAGAAGGCGTTGTCTCCCACCCGATCAAACTCAGAAGCGTGGTGAATCCAGGATCCCCAGGGCTGGGGTAGCGTGAATTTGAGCCGGATGGGATCACGGCGATCGCAGGATTCCGGCGATCGTCGCCACGACCGTGACCCATCACCTCTAAGATTGATGAAGGCATAACCCCATGTCGCAGTCCTATTCAGGAATTGTTTAAGCACCTGTTACGTATCGCCAACCTGCGATCGCTGGAATCATCACCATGACTTTGGACGCCTCAACCATTCTCGAAGCCCTGCGCCCGGTACAAGACCCCGAACTGCAAAAAAGCTTGGTCGCCCTCAACATGATCCGCAATGTGGAAGTGGCGGACGGCGACGTGCGCTTTACCCTGGTGCTGACGACCCCGGCCTGCCCGTTGCGCGAGTTCATCGTCGAAGATTGCGAAAAAGCGGTGAAACAACTGCCCGGGGTCACCACCGTCCACGTCGAAGTCACGGCAGAGACTCCCCAGCAAAAATCCTTGCCCGATCGCCAGGGGATTGCAGGCGTCAAAAACATTTTGGCAGTTTCGAGCGGCAAGGGCGGCGTCGGCAAGAGCACCGTCGCCGTCAACATCGCGGTAGCCCTTGCCCAGGCCGGAGCTAAAGTCGGGCTGATTGATGCCGACATCTACGGCCCCAACGTGCCGCTGATGCTGGGCCTCAGTGAAGCCAACGTCACCGTGCAGCAGGGCAGCCAAGGCGAAGTGCTCGAACCCGCCTTTAACCACGGCGTCAAAATGGTGTCGATGGGCTTTTTGATCGACCCCGATCAGCCCGTGATCTGGCGTGGGCCAATGCTCAATGGCATTATTCGCCAGTTTCTCTACCAGGTGCAGTGGGGCGATTTGGATTATTTGGTGGTGGATTTGCCCCCCGGCACCGGGGATGCCCAGTTGACCCTCGCCCAGGCAGTGCCGATGGCTGGGGCGGTGATTGTCACCACGCCGCAAACCGTGGCGCTGTCTGATGCGCGGCGGGGGCTGCGTATGTTCCAGCAGTTGCAGGTGCCAGTGCTGGGTATTGTGGAAAATATGAGCTACTTTATTCCGCCCGATCGCCCTGAACAGCGATACGACATTTTTGGCTCTGGTGGCGGCGAAAAAACGGCCCAGGAGTTGGGAATTCCGTTGTTGGGCTGTGTGCCGCTGGAGATGAACGTGCGGCAGGGGGGCGATCGCGGTGTGCCCATTGTTGTCGAACATCCAGAATCGGCTTCGGCCAAAGCCCTCCGCGCGATCGCCCAAAGCGTCGCAGCCAAAATTTCAGTGGCAGCCCTTGCGTCATGATCAACACCACCCGCACCCGCAACACCTGGAAGCGCTGGACTCAAGCCTGGCAGCAAGTAGACTGGCAGTTGTTTTTGGCGGCCATCTCATTAACCATCTTTGCCAGCATCGTCATTGGCAGCACCCTGATAAACTTGGAGGAAACCATCCTCGGGTGGAATCACCTGATTCTGGGGGGCATTTGCACGATTGTGGCCCTGTGGATTTCCCGCTGCCGCTATGAAAACCTACTCAAATGGCAGTGGGTGATCTACGCCGCCGTTAACCTGTCGCTGGTGGCCGTCATCTTCATGGGCTCAACGGGGTTGGGTGCCCAGCGCTGGATTCCGATTTTTGGCTTCAACGTCCAACCGTCAGAATTTGCCAAGCTTGGCGTCATCATTACGATGGCGGCCATGTTGCGCGATCGCGATGCCTCAACGCTGATGGGCGTTTGTCGGGCCTTGGCGGTGGTTGCTGTGCCCTGGGCGCTGGTCTTTGTCCAGCCAGATTTGGGCACATCTCTGGTGTTTGGGGCGATCTGTCTGGGGATGCTTTACTGGGCCAACGTGAATCCTGGTTGGTTGGTGATTATGGTGTCGCCCTTGGTAGCTGCGATCATGTTTCACGTCTCGATTCCAATCTGGCTGGTTTGGTCTGTCGGGATGGGGCTCATCGCCTGGTTTACGTTGCCCTGGCGCATTGTCTGCACCGTCATGGTGACGGCAGTGAATTTGGTGTCGGGCAAGCTGGGCGAAGTCTTTTGGGGCTTGCTCAAGGACTATCAGAAGGATCGCCTCATTTTGTTCCTCAATCCCGACAAGGATCCCCTCGGCGGCGGCTACCACCTGATTCAGTCTCGCATTGCGATCGGGGCGGGCCAGCTCTGGGGCAAAGGGCTTCACAACGGCACCCAAACCCAGCTCAATTTCATTCCTGAGCAGCACACGGACTTCATTTTTTCTGCCATTGGGGAAGAGTTTGGGTTCATCGGCGCAATGTTGGTGGTGACGGCGTTTTGGTTTATCTGCCTACGGCTGATCATCATTGCCCAAAATGCGAAGGATAATTTTGGCTCTCTGATTGCGGTCGGGGTGCTGTCGATGATTGTGTTTCAAGTCGCGGTCAATATTGGCATGACGATTGGCCTTGCTCCCGTCACGGGCATTCCGCTGCCTTGGGTTAGTTATGGGCGATCGGCGCTCGTGACGAACTTCCTGGCCTTAGGCATTGTGGAATCGATCGCGAATCACCGCCATCGGCTCCGCTTCGGAGACTAACCTCGAATACTAACCCTGGGTTAGCCCGCCTCAATGGGCGATCGCATCAAGTTGAAGCCCGGCGCGATCGCCCATTAATTACAGCTTTCCAGTTGGGCAATGGGAACCATGATTTCGTCAATCAGGCTGCGGGCTGCTCCACCGCTGACATTGACGTTGTTGAGCAAGATACTGAAGGCCAGGGTGCCATTGTAGCGGGGTGGTTCTAGGTAGCCCGTGAGGGAGAAGTTGCGGCTGATGGCTCCTGATTTACCCCAGATCCGTCCTTCGGCGGGGGTGCCCCGCAGCCGATTCCGCAGGGTGCCGTTGACGCCTGAGACGGCGAGGGAATCGCGATAGAGGTTGGCATGGGGCGATCGCGCCATAACCTGCAACACCGCCACAAGGACGCGGGGAGTTACCAGATTTTTGCGCGCGAGTCCTGAGCCATCTACCATCACCACATCATCGGTGTCGATGCCCAAGTCTGCTAATACCCGTAGGGCGATCGCGGCTCCGGCCTCGGTTGTGTCCTGGGCAGCGTCTGCACTGCGGCCCAGCCACCGCAGCAGCGCCTCGGCGTACAGGTTGTTGCTATCTCGATTGGCGGGCACGAGTAGTTCTGCCAGGGGTGGGGACTGAACGGCGGCGAGCTCTGGGCCAGGATCTGCGATCGCGGTTTGGGTAAGCTGGGTGCGCCCGACGGGGATATTTCGGCGGGCGAGGGCCTCAGAGAGGCTGGTGAGAAAGGCTTCTCCGGGGTTGGGAATCGCGATCGCGGTGGGTTCTGGGTTTGATCCAACAACCAACTGCCCCCCCACGCGCAACACCGGACGGGCCAGATCACGCCCAACCTCGATGAATTCCGGTGCGCCAGCGGCGACCGTGCGAGAGCGATTCTCAACTTCCCAGAGATCGGCGAGGGCCGGGGTGTCCCACACCACTCGCAACGGCTCGCCCAAGCCCTGGGGCGCAAGCTGAAGCCGCAGGGCATTGCCGTTCAAAATCAGGGCATTGGCCTGGGCTCCATAGCCCGCCTGCACGTCCTCCCATTCCCAGTTGGGATTGACGGCGCTGCCGGGCAGGGTGCTTTCATCCCCAATCAGCAGGCTGACCTGCCGCACCCCCCGCTGCG
Organism: Leptolyngbyaceae cyanobacterium T60_A2020_046; assembly: GCA_015272155.1. GTDB lineage: Bacteria > Cyanobacteriota > Cyanobacteriia > Phormidesmidales > Phormidesmidaceae > JACYME01. The sequence goes on along the minus strand of JACYME010000119.1, from coordinate 9,530 downwards.
CGATCTGATCCGCAAGGGATTCGATGTCGCTGCTGTCGAGGCTGGGGTCGCCGCGTCCGACCACTCGCAGCGTCGTCAGTCCGGCAGCATTGGTGGTGCCATAGATGGAGGTGCGGATGGTGCCGTCTGGGCCGTAGCGGGTGAGCACAGCGGCGGTGGTCAGCAGTTTGAGGGCAGAGGCGGGTACAAAGAAGCGATCGCCCGACTCGCTGTAAATAACGGTGCCGTCTAAGGTTTCGACCTGAATGCCCAGCCTCGCCCGCTGCAATTCTGGGCGGTTGGCGGTAATGGCATCGATCGCGGCGGGCAGCTCCGCTGGACAAAGTGCCCAGGCCGGGGGCCACGGTGCGATCGACGCGAACAGGGTGCCGATTACGGCGCCCCAGCGCTTGAGTCTGAGCTGCGGTTTTCCAGGGGGTGTGGTCATGGTCAAATCCTTCGGGATGGGGCTGCTGCGATCGCAGCGGCAGCAGTCTTGTGCCCCTAGGGTACCGTCAGTTATGCCCCACGGCGGTTGCTAGACCAGGACTTGTAGCATCGGCGGCGGCGGGCAGCAGATTTCGAGGGGCGATCGCGTGCGTGGATGTTGCACCCGCAGCCGCTCGGCGTGGAGCCAATAGCCGCAGTCTCCGGGCACGGGCAGTTCCCCCGTGGGGTCGGGCGGAATTTTAGGCAAGCCACCCACCCCATAGAGCGGATCGCCCACCAGCGGATACCCCGCCGCCGCCAGGTGAATGCGAATTTGGTGGGGGCGTCCCGTCCGAATCGTGACTGAGAGCAGCGTGTGGGTATCGCCGCGATACAAGACTCGCCCTTCGCTGTGGGCAGGCTTGCCGTCCGCACTTGCGGCATACACCGTCCCCAAAACTGGGTGCTCCACTGGCCCGATTGGTGTGGTCAGCACAAAGGTATCAGGCAATGTACTCGGCCCAATCCGGGCGCGATAGGTTTTTTGCACAGCAGCCTCGGCAGCCTCTGGAGACTCTGTAGCGGTGGCATGGCGCAGTTGGCGGCTGAGTTCGGCCTTCGCGAGGGGCGATCGCGCTAACAGCAATATGCCGGAAGTCCCCCGTCCGAGGCGGTGAACGGGGGTCGGTGCCGGGTAGGGATAGTGCTGCCGAATTTGGTGCAGCACCGTATGTTCCAAAAAACCGCCCCCGGGCAACACGGGCAAGCCAGAGGGTTTCGCGATCGCCAGCACATCTTCATCCTCATAGAGCACTGGCATCGTCAGGGGAACGGTTGGTTCTTGCCACGGGGGCCGATGGTAGGCAAGCCGTTGCCCCGGACGGATGATCTGCTCTGGTGCTGCCCGTGCCCCTTCTACTGTCACCGCTCCCGTCTGGATGCGCTGCTGCCAGGTGTCGCGGCTGGAATGGCGATAGCGCTGGGCATAGAACTCCAGCAGGGTGAGCCCGGCGGCACTGGCCGGAACGCGATCGCGATAGACCCAACCTTGGTTCATGTGGCCCCACCATCCCCGCACTTTCCCCCAGTCTGGCATGATGGACACCAGTGCAAAATGACGCCCTGGGAGAATGTTGACGATGCGCTGTGCGATCGTGAGTCGAGCTGGACAGGTGTTGGCCTATGGACACCTGAAACTCCATCGAGAAGTCTCCGGCGATCTGCGCCTCGACCTGCATACCGATGGTGGCAAACACCTCCAGGGCGGCGTAGTAGGCGATGATGGCGACCTCACCACTGCCAGCCATGCCCTCGCCCAACAATTTTTTGACGTGTGGGGCATGAGCGATCTGATCCTCAATGTGACCCTCCGATGAGCTTGGGGACAATCGCGTGCGCTGCACACTCATTGGTGGCGCGATCGTCCATTTCCGAGACGTAGACAGCTATCGACCCCACTGCCAAACCCCACAACTATTGCGAAACCCTGGACTTTCCGGGGTTTTTCACGTTCGGCAGACCGTGCTTTCCGCGTAGACCACCCATCAGGATTGTGAAGAATGTTTAAAGTTCGCGGAATTTACTAAACCCAAATTGGGAGCCCGCAGTCTGTGGTGGAAAGGTGCGCTTCAAATTCTGCCGATTTCGCTTAATTTGCTCTCTCTGGGTCTATAGGTCTTTCATTTAGGTGATACGAAAGATGAAATCATCCATCTACGCTGCATTGCGCCCTCGGGCACGTCGTTTTGCGCTGACACTGGCTGGCATTGCAGCTTTCAGTGTCCTTCCTACGCCAGCCCTAGCCTTTGAATTCATTCCCCAAGGTCAGACGGCGGGGAATCCGTCGGGGCAATCGTTGTATCGGGTGGCAGTTTCTGCGGCGGATATTGGTCAAAGCTTTACGGTAAATTGGCAACTGGCGGGCAGCGGCCAACGGGCTGACTTGGCGGCGAGTGCTGAGTTTACGGTGGTGTCGCTGAACAACGAAACGCTGGTGCTGGATGTCGAGCTAACGAACCAAACCACGGGAAGCTTTCAGGCGGCCATTATGAGCTTGGGGCTGTCGGTGGATGCCACCCTGTCGAACATTGTGCTGGCGACAGCGGGCACGAACTTCAGCAACATTACGCCTAACCGTAACGGCAATTTTCCCGGCGGGTTTCGGAATATCAATGTCTGCGTGTTTGCGTCCAATAACTGTAATGGGGGCGCGATTTTCAACGGTTTGCAGTCCGGCAATCAGGGCGATCGCTTCCGCATTACTTTATCCGGTGACTTTTCAAGCGAAACCGTGACGCTGTCGTCCTTCCCCATCAAGTTTCAAACCGAAGCGGGCAGCTATGAGTTAGCAGGCACCTTTGAATCAGTGGACATGGTGGCCGAAGAAACCACCGAAACTACCGAAACCACCGAAACGAGTGAGTCGAGCGAATCGAGCACCACAGAAACGGTGACTCAAACCAGGACTCAAACCAGCGAAACCGTGGTGACTCAAACCACCACAACTTCGACAGAGTTTAGCCAAACGGTTTCGCAGACCATCGTGCAGCAGGTGTCTCAGCAAACCAACATTTCGGCGTCTGAGCTGCGCATTGTCGAGGTGCGTCGCCAAACCTGGCCCGATGGCTGTTTGGGGCTACCGCAACCGGGGACAGCCTGTACCCAAGCCTTGGTGGAAGGGTATTTGGTGACGGTTGCGAGCCGCCAGAACGTGTATGTGTATCGCACCAACAGTACTGGATCGCTGGTGGTGTTGGATCAGGCCCGCACGCGGGAATATCGCAGCGCGCGCGTCCGGCGGCGGCGAGTGAAGGTGTCGCGCGGGGTGCATCGTTCGGTGCTGCGCCAGATTTCACAGACCTACCAAGTTGAGCAGTCCAGCCTGCGGGTAACCAAGGTGCAGCGCAAACACTGGCGCAATGACTGTTTGGGCTTGCCGGCTGGCCCTGGGCGGGGTCGTGCCTGTGGCCGCAATAAGGTGAAAGGCTACATGCTGGTAGTGACGGATGGGCAGCAGTCGTGGGTGTGCCGCAGCGATCGCCGAGGTTCCTATGTGGTCGTGGATGAGTGGGCAACCCAACTCCGCCGCAGACAAAAGGAATCCCGACGCACGCAGCAGGTGGTGCGCTTTACGGATATTTCTCAGACTCACTGGGCCTGGTACTACGTCCGAGAACTGTCGGTATTGAATGTGATTGCGGGCTACCCGGATGGTAGCTACCGCCCCGATCAGTTGGTGACTCGGGCAGAGTTAGCGGCGATCGTGCGGCGTGCCTTTGAATATTCTGAAGTGCGACAGAGTATTGCCTTTTCCGATGTTTCGACCAATTATTGGGGCTTCCAGGCGGCTCAGGCAGCCTACCAGTTGGGCTTTTTGGAGCCGGTAACGGGCAGCGCTTTCTTGCCAGAAAGTACGCTGACTCGGGCGGCGGCGCTGCTGGCGATCGCCAATGGTCTCGAAATTCCGAAAATGACGAACTCTGCGGCCCAGTCGGTGTTGAGTAATTACAACGACTTCGCCAGCCTGGGCGATGCGGCGCTGCTGCTGGCTTCGCTGGTGCAGGAAGGGATTTTTGTGGATGCCTCTAACAGCAATCGCCTCAACCTGAACCAGCCGATTACCCGAGCTGAGGTCGCGGTACTGGTGTACCAAGCCTTGGCGAGTCTCGGCAGTGTGGAGAGTGTGCCCTCGGACTATACGGGCGGCACCGTCGATGAGGACGATATCGAAGTCGTGGATGATGACCTGCTGGATGACTTTGATGATCTGGAGGAGATCGACGAGTAAGCGCCTCTGGGGATGACGCTTTCGCGACGATCGCCCAGCCTTTCGCCAACAACAAACACCGCCAGAGCGCAAAGCCGCGTTCTGGCGGTGTTCTTTAAAGGCTACTCGTGGGAGATATGGGTTGAGCCATTAGCGACTAGCGGGAGCAAGTTTTTTGGACGATCGCTGGGTCACATGCCAAGATCGTCTCCCACGCAGATGGTTATAGAGCGCCACCAGCGCAATCAGGCTCTTGAACCAAAAGTACAGGGGCGAGAGGACGCAGTAGAGCAGATAACTACTCCAACGGTGCGATCGCTGAGTCAGGGGCAGAGTCACCTGCGCCGCAGTGATCACCTGCAGAAATAGCGTAACGGTCAGTGCGCCCATGATGACCCCGTTCAGAACCTCTAGGGTCGGCAATCGCCTGGGGTCAACGATGTCGATGCTTAGGGCAATGGGCACCGTTTGCCAAATCAGCGGATGAAAATACTGGCTATAGAGCAGCATAATCACCCAGCAGGTTTTTTGATACAGGTCGAGGCAGGGCGATCGCCACACATTGCCCAGGTGTTGGGTATTGGCCTCAATCCAGCCTTGGCTCCAGCGCTGGCGCTGCAACCACAGCGATCTCAAATTCGTCGGCGCAAGCTCCGTGGTCACAATGTGCGGATCGTGGACAATGCGCTGGCCGCGCAGCAGCGCTCGCAGGGTCGCGTCAATATCCTCAGTCAACATACCCTGGCGAAACCCCACCACCGTAATAGATTGGGTGCGCCAGTAGCCGTTTGATCCGCCAAATAAGGCAGTATCTACCAGCAGCGATCGGCCATAGTGGCTGACGTTATAAATGCAGTCAAATTCCACCGCAATCAATCGTGTCAGCCAGTTATCATACTCATTGCGAATCACATTGCGGCCTTGAACCCCATCATAGTTTCCCTTTTCCAGCCAGGCCCATGCCCGCATCAAGCAGTCTGGGGCCGGGCAATGATCCGCATCAAAAATGCACGTCATCCCCCCCCGGACTCGCCCCAAGGCTGCGTTCAAGTTCTCGGCCTTAGAGGTGCTGCTCTCAACCCGCAGCAAGGTTAGATCTGGAAACCGCCGCGCCATCTGTTGCAGTTGCGTCTCTATCGGCAAGGCTACAGGGGTGTTGTAGGCCAAAATCACCTCCCACCCGGTTGTTGGTGACTCAACGCAGGTGAGCCAATGAGTCAAAGTATCGAGAATAATGTCCTGTTCGTTAGGCAGGTAGGCCAAAACCACCACCGAGACAAAGGGCAACCGCTGGGGCGGCACCCAGGGCACAGCGCGGTCGGGCAGAGATACCGCGCGATTCTGGCGCAATAATCCCCGACGCTGGTTGGCTGGCCCAAAGCGCAGCCGCGCCAAGCCCACGGCTGCTGTTTCGGCATTGACAATCAATAATCCCAAGATCGAAACCACCGCGATCGCACCTTCAAGCGGCAGTAGCGAATGACCGCGCTCAAGCCATAAGCTATAAACCAACGTCGGCAAACCAAGAAAAAGCACCCCAACCCAAACTAGGCGATTTAGGGGTGCTAGCCAGGTCGCCAAAGACTGCTCAAACTGAACTGCCATAGGGGTTTAGATCCTCCTCATCTCATGGCCTTGATATGATGACCGATGCCCAAAAATGACCCTAGCTCAAACGCTTGGCCCTGGGTCAAGCCTGCCCTAAAAAGAAACTGCGGATTTCCCTAACATCCTGAGAAGGCGGGGCGATCGCGCAGCGAATCCTGATATTCAAGTTTCTCGATTCTGATTATTAAGCCAAGATTGGCAAATCGCCTAGCGTACACGCCCTTTTCTGGGTGTTTTTTGGGCGCGATCGCGCCCTCCTCGGCCAAAGCCCTTCAAAATCAAGGCTCAACCCATCCGATGCCCTTTGGCAATTGCCTACAGTCCGTGCGTCACGCCGTCCCCCAAGGGGTGAAATTTACCATCAAAAACCTTGCCAAGAGAAAATTGACCAAGACAAGAAAATATCGAGGACTCCTCGATTTCTAGGGGGTGGAATTTTTTAGCGCGATCGCGATCGTCCACCTCCTGCCCAAATCGCTCCATAAAGTGCTTATAATATGTCGAGTATGCATACTGCTCTCTTTCATGATATTTAAGTTCAGCAATTTGAGTGCTTTGCGCCATTAACCCTTTCCTAACCTGACTGCTATAGACGCTGTTTTTGGCCCAGTGGAAAGTCTGTAAACCTTAGAAAATAGGGTGTCTGCCCTACATCTGCCAGCAAGCTGAAACTCCGAATTATCCCAGCTCTTTCTCCTGAATGAAAAGTTTTAGACAGCTTCTTCAAGCATTTCAGGAGAATGCTGAAATTCCAGCGCTGAGGCTCTAATTCGGGTTCTATTTCCTGACTGAACTAATATTCACGACGCACATGACCCTCGTTACTGCAACTGATTTATGCCAAGTTCAATGAAGCGGCTGTCTATTTTCGTAGACGGTAATAATATGTTTTATGCCCAGCAAAAAAATGGCTGGTTCTTTGATCCAAAACGGGTCATTGAGTATTTCACCTCGGAAGAAGGTGGTTTAACCCTGGTAAATGCATTTTGGTATACCGGCCTCAAAGACCCGCAGGATCAGCGTGGATTTCGCGATGCTCTGATTAGCTTGGGGTATACCGTCCGAACCAAGATTTTGAAAGAGTATTATGACGATTCTTCAGGGCGCTATTCGCAAAAGGCAAACCTGGATATCGAAATCGTTGTAGATATGTTTAACACCGTCGAACAGTACGATCGCGTCCTGTTATTCAGCGGTGATGGTGATTTTGAGCGCGCGATAGAGCTACTGCGCTCTAAGAGCACCCATATTACGGTCGTTTCTACAGAGGGAATGATTGCCCGGGAGTTGCGCAATGCAACCGATCGCTACATCGATCTCAATGACATTCGGCCCTATATTGAGAAGCTGGAAAGCTACAACTGAGAAAAGCTGACTCTCTTTTTCACAAGGGCAGAAGGGGGGTGGGGGATGAGGCCACAAGCGGGCCAAGCGTTGTAGTCTACGCGCACCTTGTGTCACGACCCAGACTTGCAGGGTGCTGCCAAAAGTGCCGCAATTTCATCCACTGCTAGTGGCTTATAAAAGTAGTACTCCTGCCCTTGTTGACAGCCTGACTCACGAAGCAACTCATGCTGGCGAGCGGTTGTGATGCCCTCTGCAACAAGATCCGTGTTGAGTTTTTGGCCGAGGGTAATGATCGTCTGTACGATTTCAAAATCTTCACTGCTTTTTTCCATGCGGCTCACAAAGGAGCGGTCAATTTTCAGCGTATCTGTCGGAAAGCGATGGAGATAGCTTAGGGAAGAATATCCGGTGCCAAAATCATCGATCGCGAGTCGAATGCCCAGATCTTTCAATCGCAGCATTAGTTGATGGGAGACTTGTGCATCTTTCATCACCATACTTTCCGTAATCTCAAGCTGAACCTTACTGGCATCTACCCGTACATCGTGGATGATTTCTGCGATACGTTCTGGTAAATCCTGTTGTCGGAACTGCTGCCGCGACAGATTAATACTCATTTTGAGATTGGGCTGGTTAAATTCTGTCTGCCATTGTTTGAGCTGATGGCAGGCTTTTTGAATGACCCATTCCCCCATATTTAGGATGAGCCCAGTCTCTTCTAACACGGGTATAAATCGAGCTGGAGAAATCAAGCCCTGTTGTAGATGGGGCCAGCGAAGTAGGGCCTCAAAGCCTGAGATGTGCTCTGTATTTAAGTCCAAAATGGGCTGATAAAACAGGATGAATTCATCACGCTCTAGGGCGATGAGCAAATCACTTTCAAGATCGAGACGGGCGATCGCTTCGTCGCGCATGTCGGTCGAAAACACCTGATACTGAAACTCATTCAGTGCCTTGGCACGATACATTGCCGTGTGGGCATCGCGTAACAAATCCTCGGGGATGTGTTGGGTCTTGGCTGTGTAATCGCTAAGCCAATGCTGGCTGATAACGAAATGCGGTGGCGACCCATGATCACCGGGCGGGAGAGTGCAACCCGAATCTGATCAAGCAGCCCTTCAACCATTGTGCTCGGGAGTTCTGTAAATAACAGTGCAAACTCATCGCCACCGACTCGGGCAATTTGAGCGTGCTCGCCCAATTTTTTTTTGCAGTCGCTCTGCTAAGTGAAGCAAGACGCGATCGCCCGCCGAATGGCCCAGGCTTTTGTTGATAATTTGAAAGCGATCGACATCCAAAAAGGCAACAATGACGGGATGTTGACTAGAGGTTTTAAGAGCCTGCTGAATACTTATCAAGAAGATTTCTCGGCTCGGTAAATCCGTCAGGACATCATGGGTGCTCTGATAAATTGCTTTTTGACCCACGACAAGCCCACCCGCCAAAAACATCCCAAGCAGCGGCTCAAAACTCGGCAACCAAATTAGAAAGGCGAGGCTAAGACTCGCGATCGCGCCAAGGCTCAGCACAGATACTACAGTCAATAAAATCAGAGACTCTAGGCTTTTGGTTTTCCACACGAGCCAACTTGCTGCTGTGACCCAGCCCAGAAGCCACGCCACCTCAGCCCACTGTGGCAAAAAGCGATAGATGGCATATCCATGCTCCGCTTGGTCTAACAACTGACTCACAATATGCGCATGGGCCAGCACACCAGAAAGCGTGAACTGATTTTTTTGGGCCGCACTATAGGGGGTGTAGAATTCATCCTTGAGGCTGGGGGCAACAGAACCGATGAGCACAACTTTGTCGCGAATTCTGTCAGCGGAGACTTGCCCAGAGAGCACTTGTGAAACGGAAACCAACTCCGCTGGATCGTGACGATTTCGAAAGCGCATGAGGGTCTGATAGCCGCGATTATCAATGCTCTGATAGCCACCAGAATAATTTTGTAAGCGCGGAATTGCGTGGCGGCCAATGCGCAGGGTGTGCCCATCGACTTGAAACACGCCGGAGCCCTTATTGGCAGTGGTCGCGTTGGGGGCAAGGGCAGGGTTGATGGGCAATGTTTCGGGCAACGTCTCTAAATAGGCGATCGCCACGCGCAGCGAAAAAGAATAGTAGGGCTTGCTTTTTGCATTGACAAATAGGAGCGCTCGACGCAAAGTGCCATCGGGGTCGATGCTGAGATCATTGAAGCCGACCCGCTCCCAGGGCACGGTCGTTGGGGGTGGCACTTCGCCCGTTTCTGGGTTGTTGCCCACGTTCATGATAACAACGACATTCTCTTCCGCGAGCTGGGTTTCCAGGAATGTTCGACCAGGAGGATGAATCGGTTGTCGATAAATATCTAACCCGACTACTGCGGGATTGTTGGTTTGTAAGGTTGCCAGCAACGTTG
>JACYME010000187.1 GCA_015272155.1 Leptolyngbyaceae cyanobacterium T60_A2020_046 | reverse complement strand
TGGCGTGGGGCTCTGGTGGCACTGCGATCGCCCCTGGGGTTAGGCGAGTCGAATTGTCCGACAAAACCCGCGCGTCATCCTCGTTTTCACCGGGATCACCTAGGACACTGGCTTACCACATCCAGAAATCGCAGCCTTGGGGACTTGAGTGGGACAGTGCACGGGGCTGGCTGAATCGCTGCCATGCCCATCGGCAGCGAATGTAAACTTGCTGGAAATTCTGGGCGTTTCAAGCCGCAAAGATTACGGTATAGAAAGACCGAAACGGCTGAAATTCCGTCATCCTTGGCCGGGGATTAAACACGTATGTCAGGATTCTTATCTACGGTTACATTCACTACGATTGCGATCGGCCTCAGCAGCGTTAGGTCGTTCCTGCCCGGTATAGTTGAGCCCACCGCGATCGCCTCCACCCCCCATCGCCCCATTTACTTGGTAGACCGCGTCGTCGATGGCAGCGACTTTGATCAATTCCGCCATCGCCTGCGCCGCGCCGTGCAGCGTCGCGATACTGCCTTTCTCTACAGCACCCTGCCTCCCGAAGGCGTCATGATCGGCAATGATGGGCCAGTGCCCCCTCAAATGCTTGCCCTAGAGAATGCTAACAGCCCCTTTTGGCGCAGCCTTGAAAAAATGCTGGCTCCCGAAAGTTGCGAGTTAGAAAGCTATCCCGGCTCCACCCCCGATGCAGCCATCTGGGGCTGCCCCAATATTGCCAGCGCCTTTACCCAACAGCATCCTGCCCTCGGAGCCAACAACACCGCCGAATCGCTTAACCATGTGGTGATTGTGGGACGGTACGTAAACGTGCGGGCTCGACCCCAGTTGGGGACACCCGTCGTGGGCCAACTGTCCAACGAGGTGGTGGAATTTGATCAGCGCACTTGGTCAGAGCTGCTCGCCACCCGCCCTGAGGTGATTGATGACCCCATCGAAGGCTGGACGCCCGTCATTCTGCCGAATTTTGTGCGCGGCTACATCTACAACCGCTACGTTTATCATCCCCTCGGGCCACGGGCGCTGTTTGAAAATGTGGCGGGGCAGTGGCGGCTGGTGCGCATTATGACCAGTGACGAGCTCACCATGCCTTAGGGTACGTCGTCAGTTTTCCCGGTTGCGATCGCGATCAGTCGTGCGATCGCGGCTGCGCCCCAAGCCCCCGTTTTCTATCGGGGTCAATGAGCGACATTGCGACATCAACTAACGACAGAGTCGGAGCACCCGCCAGCTCGCATAGGTCAGCAACACCGTTGCCCCCGCAGCATAGGCAACGCCACTGGGAATGCCCGCAAAGGCGAGTGCCAGGCTCCCGGCCCACAGGGTCAGCGCATAAATAAATAAAACAGTCCACCGATGAGACAACCCGGCATTGAGCAGGCGGTGATGCAGATGTCGTTTGTCCGCTGCAAAGGGTGAATTTCCGGATCGCAGGCGATCAAGAATCACAGCGGACATATCTAAAATCGGCACCGCCAGGATCAAGTAGGGCAAGATCACCGCCACGGTGGTCACGCTCTTAATTAGCCCAATTACACCAACCCCTGCCAGCGTAAATCCCATGAAGTAGGATCCCCCGTCGCCCATGAAAATCTTGGCCGGGTTAAAGTTGTAGCGCAGAAACCCTAAGGCTCCGCCCGCCAACGCTGCAGCAATCAACGCAGCGGCTGGCTGCTGCATAAACAGACTCACCACTAGCATGATGATGGCGGCAATCCCCGACACCCCGGCGGCCAAGCCATCTAAGCCATCAATCCAGTTGATAGCATTGGTCATGCCCACCAACCAGAGAATCGTAATCGGCAGGCTCACCCAGTCTGGCAGCGACACCAGCCCGTAGAAGGGCACCGTCAAGAAATTAATGCTGACGCCCACATACCAAGCGATCCCAGCAACGGTCGCTTGCATGAGCAGGCGATTCATGGCGGACAACCCAAACAGGTCGTCCATCAGCCCTATCAAGAAAAAGGCCAGCCCCCCGATGGTGACACCCCAAATTGCATATTCATCCGTGGGGCTCAGGTGACGGCCAGAGGCATCAATAAAGCCCCCCGTCCACCACACGATTAGCAGCGCCAGAAGCGTCCCTAAGAAAATCGAGATGCCACCGAGCCGTACCATCGGCTGTTGATGCACCTTGCGTCCCCCCGGCAAGTCGAAGCGACCACTTTGGAGGCCAATCCGGCGTACGACTGGGGTCGTTACCAGCACCACAATCGCTGAGATGGCAAAGGCAAGGATGTGATAAAGCTGAGTGAGCATGGAGGATCCTTTGGGATTTGGCGAACGCTCAGCAAGGTTAGAAGTGGGAAGGCTCAAGTTGGCAAGAACGTTGATATCGAAACATTGGGGGCTGGATTGCAGGATAGGATAGCGAGCATTGCTGCCTCTGGGGATAAACGCTTCAGAGCCCCTCTCCCTAGCCCTCTCCCGAGGGGAGAGGGAAACGACCTTTAGCCCTTCTTTTCCCTGAGGGAAGGGTTTGGGATGTAGACGCTTTGCGGCTTCCCGCAGGGTGGGTCATTCATTCTGGGAATCAGCAACGCCGGATAACGGTTCAGCCTATAGCGGCTGATCTAGCCCATCAGGGCCATTCGCTATCCACAGATTGGTCAACACCCGTCCTTTTCCTAGCCCATCTCAGGCAAAATTCCCGAGGTATATGACAAAGCTCCATGAAGAATAGGACAGAACAACTCAGTTGTCCACTATCCTAAGACTTCACGGAGCTTGTTTTTTTGAGTCACGATTTGGGGCAGGCAAAGGCTCGGACACCTAGACCATGACGGGTTCTCTAGCGGCCAGGTAAGGGTATAGGGGGAAGCGATCGCACAGGTCAGCCACCCGACGGCGACAGGTCTGGGTCACGGCTTCGTCCTCAGGGGTCGTCAGGCGATCGGCAATGATGTTGCCAATTTCCGTAAACTCCGCCGTGCCCATGCCGCGTGTGGTCATTGCGGGCGAACCCAATCGCAGGCCACTGGTCACAAAGGGCGACTCAGGATCAAAGGGAACGGTGTTCTTATTGGCAGTGATATTGACCTCACTTACCAACTGGTCGGCCCGCTTACCGGTCATGCCTACGGAGCGCAGATCCACCAGCAACAGGTGATTATCGGTGCCGCCTGCCACCAGTTTTAGCCCTCGCGCCTGCAATTGATGGGCTAGTGCCTTGGCATTGTCAATCACCTGGGCAGAGTAGGTTTTGAAGCTGGGTTGCAGGGCTTCACCAAAGGCGACGGCCTTGGCGGCGATGACGTGCTCCAAGGGGCCACCCTGGCTACCGGGGAAGACTGCTTTGTCAAATTTTTTGCCCAGTTCTGCGTCGCGGGTCATGATGAGGCCGCCGCGTGGGCCGCGCAGAGTTTTGTGGGTGGTCGTGGTGACAACATCGCAGTGGGGCAGCGGGTTGGGATGCAGGCCCGCTGCAACCAGACCCGCGATGTGGGCGATGTCGGCCATGAGGTAAGCCCCAACTTCATCGGCGATCGCGCGGAATTTGGCAAAGTCAATGGTGCGCGGATAGGCCGAATAGCCACAGATGATCAGCTTGGGGCGATGGGCGATCGCCAAATCGCGAATCACATCAAAGTCAAGCTGTTCTGTCTCGGGATTGACACCATAATGCTTGACATCAAACCACTGACCCGAGAAATTCACGGGCGAGCCGTGGGTCAGGTGCCCCCCGTGGGACAGATCCATACCCAAAATGGTGTCGCCGGGTTTGAGCAGCGCCAGAAACACTGCAAAATTGGCCTGGGCTCCAGAGTGGGGCTGCACGTTGGCATGGGCGGCACCAAACAGTTCCTTCACGCGATCGATCGCCAGACTCTCGACCTGATCAATAAATTCACAGCCGCCGTAGTAGCGCTTGCCAGGTAGCCCCTCCGCGTACTTGTTCGTCAACACCGAACCCTGGGCGGCCATCACCGCAGGCGAAGCAAAGTTTTCGCTGGCAATGAGCTCTAGGTGTTCGCGTTGGCGCTGCAACTCTCGTAACACCATCCCCGCGACCACGGGATCACTCTTTTGCAGTAAGTCCAAACTGGATTGCGTCACGACCCTATTCCCCTTAAACCAAAACACTCGCAGTCATCAATTGCGGCTTGATTGACCGCAGGACTCTTCATTCTATAGTGCTTCCCTTGACAAAAGTAGGCGGCTTACCGGATCCAAACTGTCCTGAGTCCGGGGATCAGGCGTTCATTCGGGTATTTGAGGCCAAGAGTAAAGGCCGGATTCGCGTGATCGCTCACTTTTGTAACGGTTTGAAACATATAATGATGGGATGTTTTGAATTAGACGACATCAAAAGGGGACTAGAGCACTCATGCGGGTTGCGATTGTAGGCGCGGGGTTAGCGGGCTTAGCGTGTGCTAAGTATTTGGTCGATATGGGCCACACCCCCATCCTGATGGAAAGTCGAGACGTTCTTGGGGGCTTGGTTGCCGCCTGGAAAGATGAAGACGGAGACTGGTACGAAACTGGCCTGCATGTCTTTTTTGGGGCCTATCCCAACATGCTGCAACTTATGGGCGAGTTGGGCATTGACGATCGCCTGCAATGGAAAGAACATACCCTCATCTTCAACCAACCCGAGAAGCCCGGCGTCTTGTCTCGCTTTGATGTGCCCGACATCCCGGCTCCGATCAACATCATCACGTCCATTCTGCGCAACAACGACATGCTCACCTGGGAGCAAAAGCTCCGCTTTGCGGTGGGGCTGCTCCCCGCGATCGTGCGCGGCCAAAAGTATGTCGAAGACATGGATCAGTACAGCCTGCTGGAATGGCTGAGAATGCGCGGCGTAGACGAGCGCGTGAACTCTGATATTTTTATCGCGGCTTCCAAAGCCCTAACCTTCATCAATCCTGAAGAGGTGTCGGCTACGGTTCCCCTCACCGCCCTCAACCGCTTTTTGCAAGAACGCTATGGCTCCAAGATTGCGTTCTTGGATGGCTCTCCGACCGAGCGCCTGTGCCAGCCCATTGTGGATTATGTGACCGAGCGCGGTGGCGAAGTTCACCTCAAGCGACCCCTTAAGCAGATTGTGCTCAACCCCGACAGCACAGTGAAGGGTTTTTTGATTCGCGATTTAGACCGTGGCGAAGAGGAACTGGTCACCGCCGATGCCTACGTGTCGGCGCTGCCGGTAGATGTGATGAAGGTGCTGATGCCGGAACCCTGGAAAGGCATTGATGTCTTCCAGAAAATGGAGGGTTTGGAAGGGGTGCCGGTGATCAATATCCATCTCTGGTTTGATCGCAAGATGACCGATGTGGATCAGCTTTTGTTTTCGCGATCGCCGCTGCTCAGCGTCTATGCCGATATGAGCAACACCTGTGCAGAATATGCCAACCCTGATCGCTCAATGCTAGAACTGGTTTTGGCCCCTGCAAAGGACTGGATTGATAAATCTGAAGCGGAAATTTTGGCCGCCACCATGGAAGAATTGCATCGGCTCTTCCCAAATCATTTCGGAGGAGAAGATCCTGCCCAACTCCTCAAATCCAAAATTGTGAAGACACCGCGATCAGTCTACACAGCGTCACCGGGACGCCAAGCCTGTCGCCCCGACCAAGCCACCCCCATCGCCAATTTTTTCCTAGCAGGCAGCTACACGATGCAGCGCTACCTCGGCAGTATGGAAGGGGCAGTACTTTCTGGTAAGCTGGCAGCGCAGGCGATCAATCAGCGATACGAGCACGGGGTTTCGAGCACCACCCCACCCCGCGAACCGGTCGCGGTTTAGGGTGGAAGGTCGGTAGAGGCTGAGCGATCTAAGCCCCTGTCGATTTCGGGCAATGGTCGGTCGTTTCCGGCAGTCCGTTGAGCCTTTGATGTCACAAAGCCGTCTTGAGTTTCCAGCCATAGGGATTGATGCTGCAACTGTCTGACTCGCCGCGATCTGAGCAACTCACCTCCGTAGAGAGCGCCTACGAACTCTGTCGGCAGATTACAGCGAAGTATTCGAAGACGTTTTACCTTGGCACGTTGCTGATGACGCCCGAAAAGCGGCGGGCGATCTGGGCGATCTATGTCTGGTGCCGCCGCACGGACGAGCTTGTGGACGGTCCCCAAGCGGCAATGACTACGGAGGAAACCCTTGATCGCTGGGAAAACCAACTGGAAGCTATCTTTCGGGGATATCCCACTGATGAAGCTGATGTGGCGCTGGTGAATACCCTGGAGCAGTTCCCCCTCGATATTCAGCCCTTTCGGGACATGATCGAGGGGCAGCGGATGGATTTGTATCGATCGCGCTATGGCACCTTTGAGGAGCTGGAACTGTATTGCTATCGGGTGGCGGGCACCGTGGGCCTGATGTCAACGGCAATTATGGGTGTGGATGCGGAGCAGCGCACTGCGCCGTGGAGTCGTGAATTGCCCTTACCCAACCCGGCGCAGGAAGCGATCGCCCTCGGCATTGCGAACCAGCTCACCAACATTTTGCGAGACGTGGGTGAAGATGCACGGCGGGGGCGCATCTATTTGCCCCTAGAAGATTTGGCCCTGTTTAACTACACCGAAAACGACCTAATGAAGGGTGTTTTAGACGATCGCTGGCGGGCGCTGATGCAGTTTCAGATCCAGCGGGCGCGTAAGTTTTACCTCGATGCGGAGCGGGGCATCAGCCAACTCAGCCCCGATGCCCGCTGGCCCGTATGGTCGGCCTTGGTGCTCTATCGCAAGATTTTGAATGTGATTGAAGAAAATCACTACGATGTTTTCAACCGTCGTGCCTTTGTGCCGACTTGGCGTAAGCTCCGCTGTCTTCCCGGTGCGTTGGTGCGATCGCGCATGATGTAGGGTCGGTGCTATGAAACCCTACCACCAGGTTCCGATTCAGGACTGCGGTGAGCCCTTAATCGCGATTCCGCTGGAAGAGTTTGCAGCAGTTATCCCCCATCCCTACGCGATGCTGGGAGCGCCCTACGGCGATCGCTCGCCCTATTGTGTGCGATCGGGTGTGTTGGTGGCCCTGCGTCAGGCCCAGCAGATCCTGCAACAGTCCTGTCCGGGCTGGCGCATCCAACTGTTTGACGCCTATCGTCCTGTGGCGGTGCAACAGTTCATGGTGGAATACACCTTTGCCGATCTCGTCCGGCAGCGGGGACTCACCGACGCTGAGCTATCTGCCGCCGATCGCGATCGCCTCCTTGCCCAGGTTTTCGAGTTTTGGGCACCCCCCAATCTTGATCCTGCGGCACCGCCCCCCCACAGCACCGGAGCCGCCGTGGATGTCACCCTTGTGGATGCGTCGGGGGCTGTCATCGACATGGGCTCACCCATTGACGAAGTGTCTGTGCGATCGCACCCTGACCATTTTGCGACCGCCCCCGACCCCACTGCCTAGGGCTATCACCACCATCGCCAGTGCCTCCGCCACTGCTTTGTTGCCGCAGGGTTTCATCAGCACCCCAAGGAATGGTGGCACTTTTCCCTAGGTGATCAGCTGTGGGCTTGGCAGCACCAGCAGCACACAGGAAAACGAGCGATCGCCCGCTATGGTCGCGTTGAACCCTGCCCTCAAGCCTGATTGATGTTGCGTTCTGCGCAATCAAACCCGCGTGAGCTTGGGACACACGCTGAACGCCACAGCCCCAACCACCGACCTCAAGATTGACGTAGATGCAGCGCCAAATCGTATCCAAGGCTTGCCCTAACGGCTAGCCGCTTCGGTAACTTCAGCTTGGGCAGCGGCAATCAAGGCTACTTCAACGCGATCGCCCGGTGATTGTGTCACCACCGCCCGCACATTGGGGCCAAAAAACCGCTCGATCTTGGGCTGTTTCTCTTGCCAGATGGAAAACTCGATACGGGGCGACGCAAACTCCAAAATCAGCGCGTAGGCTCCCTCGATCGCCTCTTCCCGGACCCCAACTAGCTCGGGCCGCTCGTCATCGGAGGGCGACAGCCCCAAACGCTCTAGGGCATCATCCAAATGTGCTTCTTGACCGTAGCGAAACCGCGTCACATCACTGCGGACTTGATTTTGGGTCGGTGTGGCCTGCTGCTCGCGCAGCTTCAACACCTCAGGAGAGGTTTCTTGAGAGTAGGGCGTGGGCTCTAGCTCTGCCGCCCGCAGTGCCAAGCCCCCCAGCAACACGGGAATGCCGTAAAAGAAACCGGCTAGGTTCAGGGTGGCGTTGTCTTGAAAATAAGCCACAAAGCCGACAATGGTGAGCACACCGCCAACCCCTAGCAGCAGGGTTCCTAGGGAGGTTTTTCGGAGCATGGGTTTTCCCGTGACGTAATGAACTTGTTCTGTGATTGTATCGCTCTCTCTGGCCGAACTGGGAGCCACCAGAACCTTCCCCAAGCCCAGTGCCACGGTTGCAGTAGGCGCACGACTTTCTGCGCCCCACTCAAAATTGGCAATGAGGGCGGGGTAAACCGCTGTTATGCTGTTCTACTGGAGAGTCAATCGAAGCTGGCATGGATAAACAAGCGATTCGCGATCGCATCGATCAAATCCGCAGCAAGCGCGAGGTGCTGCTCAAACTGCTGGAACAACCCGACCTAGGCACCCTACGCATTGACGTAAACCAAGCCTTGGAAGAAATGGACGATCTGCTCGAAGAGTTTGATCGCGTTTTCCCTCGGGAAGCCGCTTAAACCTCGGTTTTCCAACGATCCCGCTCCGAACCCACGGCCTTTACAACACTGGCTTTAGACAACGCTGAGACTGGCAATGGCGAACACTTACACGGTTGAGATTCATCACCAAGGCACCCTGCACACCATTCAAGTATCTGAAGATCAGACCATTTTGGCCGCTGCTCAAGACGCGGGGCTCGACCTGCCCTACTCTTGTAGTGCTGGGGTTTGCACCACCTGTGCCGCATTGCTGACCGAGGGCAGCGCTGACCAAACCGATGGCATGGGCGTTGGCCCCGATCTGCAAGCGGAAGGATACGCGCTGCTCTGTGTGGCGTTTCCGCGATCGAACATCAAGCTGGAAACGGAGAAGGAAGATATCGTATATCAAAAGCAATTTGGGACTGCTTAGTCCACTCTGGCTGGGCTACCTTGCCCATGGCCATCCTAAAAATTTTGGGCCTTGCTGCATCTGGGGATGAACGCCCCTGAGCCCCTCTCCCGAAGGGAGAGGAAAGCTGCGTTTTAAGCCCTTCTCCTCGGGAAAAGGGTTGGGCACGAGGGTAATTCATCCTGGAAATCAGCAGCGCCAAATTTTGCGCTCGCAGGCTCTGGGCCTCAAACTGAGTCTTGCGTGCGTCTGTTAACAAATCTCAGGAGCGTGACCCCATGACCACCCACTTCATTACCGCCGAAATTGACCTGACGGAATCGCCTGAGGCGCTGCCCCGCAAGGTGGAGGCTGAGCTGCAAAAGCGGGGAGAACCGCTGCGCTGGGCGATCGCCGCTGTGGATGAAGAAGCCCAGACAGCGACTGTTGAGGCCGTGGTGACGACCCCAGACGCTTAGCATGCCTGGGTTTGACGCATCTGTCTTGATTGGGTGAATGGCTTGCAAAATGGCTCACAGTATGGCAAAGATTCCGCATGTGAGCCACTTTGCAAGCCGCCTTTTAGTCGCCCCTCAAAGGAGCACAGGGTAGGTGCAATCGCGCCTTATTCGTGCGTCGTTTCCGGTATTGGTCTTCCTGGTGCGGGCGAGTTAGGGGCGGGCGAGTCCGTCTCGTTGCGCAGCAGTTGGCCAACTTGGCCAATGATGCTGCCCAGCTTGCCCTCTTCGAGCAGGCTGTTGATGAGCGAAAGCCCACTGGTAGACAGCAACAGCTTGTTGATATCACCTGCGCCGTTGCCGTTGCCGTTGCTGCCCGCACCGGGAAAGGCGTAGATGCGGGCATCGCCGATGACGCCGGGTTGCGGGGCCAGGGCGCGAAGTACCTCGGGCAGGCGATCAGCCAGTTGCGGCCAGAGCTGGGCGATTACATCGGCGGTGAGGTTGGCGGTGCTGATGGCGTTGCGGGCCTGGATATTGGCCTGGATGCCTTGGGCTTCCGCGAGGGCGCGATCGAGCTCTGCTTGGGCCAGGGTGCGGATGGCTTCTGATTCAAGTTCGGCGGTTTGGCGGGCGATTTCGGCTTGCCGCCGTTTGCGGAACACATCAATTTCCACTACGTTTTGGTCGGCGATGCGGCGTTCCTGGGCTTCCCGTTCAGCGGCGATGACGGCGAGGCGTTGCTGACGCTCGGCTTCTTCGACGGCGGTGGCGGTATCGACGGCGGCTTCGGCTTGGGCGCGTTCGGCTTCGGCCTGAAAGCGCGATCGCTCCCGTTCTGCGATCGCGATCGCGGCCTCCTGCTGGGCGACCTTCGAGGCGCGTTCGGCTTCCGCCAATTCCACCAAGGCCCGATACTGGGCCGAGTCCACCTCTTTCTGGCGATTCACTTCCGCCACATCCGCCTCTTGGCGCTGCACTGCTTGGGCGACTTTCAGGGCTTTCTGCTGTTCTTCGAGTTCAATGTCGGCCTGAATTTGGGCCTGCTGCACGCTGAGTCGCCGCTGAATTTCCTCCTCTTCCACGGACTTTTCTTGCAGAATTTTAGTGCGCTGGGCAGTGGCAGCCTCGCGATCGCGCTTTTCCTGAATAGTTCGCTCTCGCTCGGCCTTCAGGGACTCAATTTCCAACACCTGCGCGAGTTGTGCATCTTCCTTTTCCTTGGCAATTTGCAGCGATCGCCGTGCCGCGTCCAATTCCTTTTGCTCAATGGCAACCTGGGTCGCCAGTTCGACCTCACGCTTTTGCTGAATCGATCGCTGAATCGTCTCAGTTCGTAGCCGCACCCCTTGGCTATCAAAAAAGTTATTGCTGTCGTAGGTGTCGCTCTCTTCAATTTCAGAAATGGCCAGGTTGTTCAGCGTCAGACCCACCTTCTTTAAATCCGGCTCAATCAGGTTCAAAACCTCCTGGGCAAAGCCGAGCTTGTCGGAATCAATTTCTGCCAGGGTCTTGGTTTTTGCCGCTGCCCGGAGGCCATCATCGGCCCGTTTTTCCAGGGCGTTTTTAATATCCTCCGGCGTAATTTTGCCATCGCGCGATAGCCGCGCCGCCGCTGTCAACACATCATCATCTGAAGCATTAATGCAGACATAAAACGTTGCCCGCATATCTGCCCGTAAATAATCCTGGGTGCGCACCGCCAGCTTGCCCGTGCGTTCTACATCGATGGACATTTCTCGCAGGGGCACCCGCGTCAGCTCGTGGAAGCCCGGCAGCACAATGCATCCGCCGTTGAGAATCACCTTTTTGCGCTTATGGATGACGCCGCCCGTTTTCACAAACGCCTCGTTGGTTGGGGTGATAATGTAGACCCGTGTGTAGGCCCACACCGCTGCAAGCAGCAGCACGATGAAGGTAACGACACCGCCGGAGGCTAAGATGCCGAGGCCACCCAGTTGTGCCGTGGTGGGTGTCCCGATGGGGACTGGCGATGACGCGGGGGTTTCCGTCCGGGTGGAGGTGCTTTGGGCCTCCCAGGGGGCCGTTTCCGGCAGGGCGGGCAGGGCTTGGATGAAGGCGAGCCAGTACAGCATGATGGCCTCAAAATTTTGGAGTGGGGCACCGCTTGATCCGGCTTGGAGAAGGTGGGGGGGCCGGATATTGGGTGAGCGGACGCGAATCGCGGTGTTCTTCCCGAAGGATAGGTCAGTTTGTGCGATGTGAGTCCTTAGACTTTTTAAGGGGCGTAACGGGCTGTGAACGCGAGGCATGGGAAAGCGCCCTTGGAAGATCGCGATCGCGGTCAATCGTCCGGCACAATGAAGGTTTCCCCTTTGCCTGGATGATTGGCCTGTGACCTTTGCCGCGATCGCGACGACCCCAACCGCTGCCCAAACTCTGATCCCCTTTTGTGTGACAACTGCAACGCCGCTGTGGCTTCCCACCGCGCTGATGACCAAGGCTGAGCCTTGGCGGGCAACGGGGGTTGATCTCCGGGACTATGCAGGGCCATTGCGAGAGACGGTGGCTGACCTATGGCCGACGGTGGAGGGCTTTGTCTTTGGGCTGGCGACAGGGGCGGTGGTGCGACTGATTGCACCGCTATTAGCGGACAAGGCCACGGATCCGGCGGTGGTGGTGGTGGATGAGGCGGGGCAGTTTGCCATTAGCCTCTGTGGCGGACACCAGGGCGGTGGCGATCGCCTCGCGCAGGTGGTAAGCCAGACCCTCAGCGCCACGCCAGTGTTGACGGGGGCGGCCCACCATCACGGCATTGTGGGCGTGGACGTGTTGGGAGAACCCTTTGGATGGGCGAAGGGCAGCGGCGACTGGACGGGGGTGGCTAGCGCGATCGCGCGGAAGCAGCCGATTCAAGTCATTCAAGAGGCGGGATCAACGCTGTGGTGGGATACCCTACCCACCGACCACGGGTGGCAACGGGGCTGGGCCGACCCGACCGATCCCACGGAGGCACGCCCCCAGCCCGCCGCGCGTGTATGGATCAGCCCCATTCAGCGACAGTTTTCGCCCACGGCGGAGATCCCCAAGGTGCAGTGGCACCCCCGCGTGCTGTGGGTGGGGGTGGGCTGCGAACGGGGTACGTCGGCAGCGTTGATAGAGCAGGCGATCGCGGCGATTTGCGAGGCCCATCACCTGGCAATGGTGGCGATCGCGGGACTTGCTACCCTCGATCTCAAGGCCGATGAGGCGGGACTTTTGGCGGTGTGTGAGGCGCGGGGCTGGCCGCTGCGGTGTTTTGCGCCCGAGGTGTTGCGCCCGATTGCGGTGCCGAATCCTTCCCCGGTGGTGGAGCAGGCGGTGGGTACTCCCAGCGTGGCAGAGGCAGCGGCGATCGCGGCGGCGTGCAATCCGATGAACTTGCAAACCCCACCCATCACGGACGAGCCGCCGCTGCTGCGCGTTACCAAACACGTGTGGCGACAGCCCGATCAGCCCGGTGCGGTGACGATCGCGATCGCCCAGGCTGAGCAGGAATTTACGGATCGCCCCGGTCACCTGTGGCTGGTGGGCACAGGGCCGGGGCGGCTGGATCAAATTACGCCCGCCGTGAAGGCCGCGATCGCCCAGGCCGATGCAGTGGTGGGCTACCAGCTTTATGTGGATCTGATTCGTCCACTGCTGCGGTCGGGCCAAATTGTCGAGGCGATGCCCATCACCCAAGAGCAACAGCGGGCCGATCGCGCCATTGCCCTAGCCCAACAGGGGCTCTCTGTGGCGGTGATTTCCTCCGGCGACTGCGGTATTTATGCGATGGCGGGCCTCGTGTTTGAAACCCTAGCTGCTCAGGACTGGCCGGGGCATTCCCCTACCGTTGAGGTGCTGCCCGGCATTTCAGCGCTTCAGGCGACGGCTTCGCGGGTGGGTGCGCCCCTGATGCACGATTTCTGCGCCATTAGCCTAAGCGATTTGTTGACGCCGTGGCCGGTGATTGAAAAACGCCTCCAGGCCGCTGCTGCTGCTGATTTTGTCGTAGCGCTATACAACCCCAAATCCCAAAAGCGCACGGAACAAATCGCGATCGCCCAGCGCATTTTTGCCCACCATCGCCCGCCTGAAACTCCGGTCGCGATCGTCCGCGCCGCCTATCGTCCCGACGAGCACATCACCCTCACCACCGTCCAAGACCTGCTCACTCACCCCATCGACATGTTGAGCACGGTGCTGATCGGCAATTCCAGCACCCGCCTCCACGCGGGCTATATGCTCACGCCTCGGGGATATCCGGTTTCTGTTGAATAGAGAGCAAGGGGGCGATCGCCCCTTCACCCACTCCCACTTGCGCCTAACAGTTCTGGTCAGCGGTTGCCCATGCAACTTCGGTCAATCCGCGCCCGATGGCACACGACTCCAAAGCTCGTGGTTCCAGACGGAATTCACCTCCTCTTTCTGCGGCCCTATTCGCCTGAGTTGCAACCCGCTGAAAGATTATGGCCATTAACCAGTGCAGCGATCGCTAAACAGTACCTTAAAACGATTAAGGCTGTCGAAGAAGCCATTTATCATCGCTGCCAGGAACTCCTGAAGCGTCCCGACTTTGTCCGAAGGCTCACTCAACTTCATTGGTGGCCAACATTACCTTAGTTAAATCATGGGTGAACTAAATTATGGGTAAACATCCGGACTTGATATTAGTATCGCAACGCATTCACCCCAAGGTCACCCTGAAGGGTGAGATGCCCTAATGCTCAAACAGGTTGGAATATTGCAAGAGGTCGAGGTCTACAAAGGTGGACAGACAAGAGAAGCAGTCTTGGGCAAGCTGCCAGCGACCTTCGCGCTTGAGCATCTCGGTCAAAATCCGCTGAATGTCGTGCAAATAGCGCACGTCATTGGCCGCGTAGCGGAGCTGTTCTTCCGAGAGGTGCATGGCATTGCCCCAGTCAGAGCTTTGGGCGGTTTTATCGAGGTCGATGCCGACAAGTTCACGCACCAGCTCCTTCAGCCCATGTTTGGGGCTGTAGGTTCGCACCAGCTTGCTAGCAACTTTTGTGCAAAAGACCGGGGTCACCTCGATCCCCAAGTGGTACTTGAGGGTAGCGAGGTCAAACCGGGCAAAGTGGAAAATCTTTTGCACGGAAGTCGCTTCGAGCAGGGATTTGAGGTTGGGGGCGTCTTGCTGACCTCGCTCAATGCGAATCGCCGCAACGGTGCCACGGGCGTCGCAAAGCTGCACCAGGCAAAGGCGATCGCGGTGGGGCAATAGCCCCATCGTTTCGGTATCTACCGCGATCGCGTCCGCACTGAGGTAGCACTCTAACAATCCGTTGGATAAATCGCGATCGCAAACCTCAAAAGATCCTGTCGAAGAACTCGACACGCTAAATTCCGAGTTCACTGCAAATTCCCCAACACTTTTGCCACTGTCTGAACGTCCTTGTCGCCGCGTCCCGAAGCGTTAATCACAATGCGCGGCGACCCACTCAATTGAGGGCAGAGGGTTTCCAGATAGGCAAAGGCGTGGGCGGTTTCAAGGGCAGGGATAATGCCCTCCAGTTCAGAAACACGCTGAAAGGCATCGAGCGCCTGCTGATCGGTCACGCTGTAGTACTCGGCACGGCCCGAATCCTTCAAATAGCTATGCTCTGGCCCCACACCGGGATAATCTAACCCGGCGCTGATGGAGTGAGCCTCAACCACTTGGCCGTTGTCATCTTGCAGCAGGTAGCTCATGGCCCCATGCAACACCCCAACCCGCCCTTGGGTCAGCGTTGCCGCGTGCTTGCCCGAGAGCACCCCTTCGCCCTCGGCTTCCACACCGATCATCCGCACGGTGGGTTCATCGATAAACTCGTGGAACAATCCCATCGCGTTGGAACCGCCCCCCACGCAGGCCATCAGAATATCAGGCAGGCCGCCCCATTTTTCGAGACACTGCGATCGCGTCTCTTGACCAATCACCGCATGAAAGTCGCGCACCATCATGGGATAAGGGTGCGGCCCTGCCACAGACCCCAGAATGTAGTGGGTGTTTTCAACATTGGTCACCCAGTCGCGAATCGCTTCAGAGGTCGCATCCTTCAGAGTGCCCGTGCCCGCCGTCACCGGGCGCACCTCCGCCCCCATCAGCCGCATCCGAAACACGTTGAGCGCCTGACGCTCCATGTCGTGCTCGCCCATATAAATGACGCACTGAATCCCAAAGCGCGCGCACACCGTTGCGGTGGCAACCCCGTGCTGACCCGCTCCGGTTTCTGCAATGACGCGCTGTTTCCCCATGCGCTTGGCCAACAAGGCTTGAGCTAAGGCGTTGTTGATTTTGTGCGCGCCGGTGTGGTTCAGGTCTTCGCGCTTGAGATAAATCTGTGGGCCGCTGCCATCAGGCCGGGCATAGTGCTGGGTAAGCCGCTCAGCAAAATAGAGGGGCGTGGCGCGACCGACGTAATCCTTGAGCAAGCCATCTAGCTCGGCTTTGAACGCAGCATCGTCGCGGTAGCGATAGTAGGCTTCCTCCAGTTCTGCCAGGGCAGGCATGAGGGTTTCGGGCACATACTTGCCGCCAAACTGACCAAAGCGGCCAAGGGCATCGGGACGGGCGGCGGTTTTTAGGTTACTCGGAGAAAGCGGCGTCTGGGTCACGGGTTCGGCTCGATAGTTGCAGGATTCAGCCCCCATTATACGGAATCCGTGGGGTCTGAAATGCCAAGGGGACCGGGCGATCGCGGGGGGACAACGGGTGATGGATAACGTTGAGGATGGCCACCTACAGGTCGTTTGGGTAGACCGAGTTGTCAGGACTCGCGATTCCGTGGAAGCGGCCCCCACCCGTTTGAAAGATGCAACCTTGAACCGTAAACCTAACTCCCCTGTCTCCTAGCTATTGCCGATCGAGGGTGTTGTGACGCTACCTTCTACTTGGGGCTGCGACCCCTGTGCGCCAAACGGTCGGCGGCGAAATGATGCCACCTCCTAGGGCACGTCATGAGATGTTGAAACGTCTGCCTAGACGAGATTACCGCGCCCGTCCTCACAATCGCGCTAGAGGCTGTAACCCAGCCGTGATCGGGACTCTGAGTTGAATGGATGTCAGCCCCTCCCAGTCCGCCAGTGTGGCACAGCAGCGTTTGCCCCGGTCTGCGCATTGGAATCGCGCTCCACAAACCGCTCAACCACGCCAGTTCATCGATACCCATCGACGAAACCATCTGGTAAACCTGTCGTCTGTATGGCTATCCCTTGGCATCCCTTCCTGCAGACAGATGGCTGGCTGTCCTATCGCTTCTCGCGATCGCGTTTAGAACGCTGAAGATAGACAATATTGAGGTTAATCCACAATTTCTCGGTTTTGAGGCATTTTGGAGTCTATGCAGGTGACGATTCCCACCCCTGGTCAGGCACACCAATCGACCGCGCGATCGCGGTGGAAACGGTGGGTTACGCCCAGCATCGTCCTCGCCTCTGCACTGCTGCATGGCGTATTGCTGGGGTTGCCCTTGCCGCCAGAGCGTTTAGAGAAAACCCTCGAGCCCGAGCCCGAGCCCGTCTCGCCAGAAAACCTGCTTTCTGTGGCGGCGCTCCCCGATCTGCCAACCTCAGAACCCCCTGCACCTGAGCCACCTTCTCCCGAATCAGAACGTACCCAGAGTGCGAGTCCCGCCGCTCCATCGGCGCAAAATCCTGTGGCCCCCAGCCTCGATAGTTCGGTGACAGAACCTGAGGCGGCGGGTCAGGATGAGCCCACGGACGAGTCTTTGTCAGATGAGCCGTTGTCAGATGAGGCAGAATCGCGCGATCGCGGCGGCCCCCCCAGCCTAGAGGAACAACTGGGCGACATCAGCTTTTATGTCCCTAACGGCAAAGCCACAGGCAGCGTCACACCAGACAAATATTCCCGATGGATTTCGGCGCTGAGTGAGCTCTCACCGGGTATTTTGCTCAATAGTCCCCGCGACGTTCTCGAACTGCCCTACAGGCTCGACGAATGTCTGAGTGAGGCTCCCGATCTTGCCAATATTGGCATTGCTCTAGATCCCACGGGCAACCCCATTGGCACCCCAGAAATGCTCACCAGCACAGGCTACGACGTGCTCGACAGAAAAGCCCTCGAAGCGGTGTGGAGTTACCCCTTCCCAGATCGGGAGGTCGCCACCGCCTACACAATTCAGGTACAGGTGCGCTACGAAGCGGGGCGCTGCTGAGCCGCCCAATCGCGTCACAGATCGAACATCCCGGCTTACGAACCCATCTCTTGGGAAAAGTGTCGATCCATGGTCATAGGCCTTTCGCCACCGGGGTTTTCGGCCCCTGCATTCTGCCAGAACGGTGACCGTAGGCTGCGAGCATTTTTCATTCAATGAGCGATACGTTAGCATGAGGTAAAGTTTTGTAAATAAGTCTGAGCGTATATGAGTGCCGTAGACCTGCAACACATTGCCATCCAACTCGATAGCGAGAATTCCAAAGATCGAATGCTGGCCCTTGCGATGTTGAGGGATGTCCCGGCCCAGGATGCTGCACCGCTGATTCGCAAGGTGATCAACGATCAAAACATCCAGATTCGCTCGATGGCGGTGTTTGCGATGGGGCTCAAGCCTGATGCAGATACCTTTGAGACGCTGGTACGCTTAGTCGAAACTGACCCAGATTACGGCATTCGTGCAGACGCGGCAGGAGCCTTGGGCTATCTGGAAGATCCCCGCGCCTTTGAAACGCTGGTGCGGGCCTTTTATGAGGATACGGACTGGTTGGTCCGTTTTAGCGCGGCGGTTTCCTT
Source organism: Leptolyngbyaceae cyanobacterium T60_A2020_046 (assembly GCA_015272155.1). Classification (GTDB taxonomy): domain Bacteria; phylum Cyanobacteriota; class Cyanobacteriia; order Phormidesmidales; family Phormidesmidaceae; genus JACYME01. The sequence continues at coordinate 1,641 of JACYME010000187.1, read as the reverse complement.
GGGCAATCTCAAAAATCCCAAGGCTCATGATGTACTGATTGATGCGCTTAACAGTACTGAGGTGGTGATGCAGCAGGCGGCGATCGCCGCGATCGGCGAAATTGGCGATCTCACTGCCCTTGACGAGATTTTGCGATTTGCCCAATCTGAAGACTGGTTGGTGCGGCAACGCCTTGCCGAAGCTCTGGGAAATCTGCCCACGCCTAAAAGCGAGTCGGCTCTGCGCTTTCTCGAAAAAGATGCCCATCCTCAAGTGTCAGAGGCGGCGCAAATTTCGCTGAAACGGCTGCGCGATCGCGCGGACAGGTCACATGGTTCTGAGAATCCCGCCGACTAGAATACCGACGTTTCGCCAACGCCGTGACTGCGTTTTTGACGCGAACCTTTACCTAACCTGAGTTCGGGATAAGTCGTCAATTGCGCAGGGCTGCTCCGTGGGCTCCGAAGGATGGTGCAGGGGCTGATACCGTGCCCGATGCCCATGACCTGACCAAGCGCCACGCGCCGATTATGACCACGGCGGATATGGCGATGAAGATAGATCCCATCTATGCGCTGATCGCGAGCCGTTTTCTGGAACACCCTGAAGAGCTAGAGCTGGCCTTTGCCCGCGCTTGGTTCAAGCTCACCCATCGGGACATGGGGCCGCGATCGCGCTATTTCGGGCCAGAAGTGCCCGCCGACAAATTCCCTTGGCAAGACCCGATTCTCCCCGTCATCCATGACCTCATTGACGCATAGGATATCGCCCATCTCAAAGAAAAAATCCTGGCGTCGGAGCTGTCGGTGTCGCAATTGGTGACGACGGCGTGGGCGTCGGCGTCCACCTTCCGAGGGTCGGACATGCGCGGTGGGGCAAACGGCGCGCGCATTCGCCTCGCGCCACAAAAGGACTGAGAGGTGAACCCGCCTGCCCAACTGGCGACGGTGCTGCAAACCTTGGAGGGCATTCAACAGGAGTTTAACCAGTCTCACTCGGGCGGAGGTGGTCTGTTGGGTGGTCTGTTCAATAAGTCGAAGTCCAGCAATAAGCGAGTTTCCCTGGCGGATGTCATTGTGCTGGGGGGCTGCGTCGGGGTGGAACAAGCCGCGAAGCAGGCCGGTGGACATCACGGTGTCCTTCAAACCGGGGCGGACGGATGCGACCCAGGAGCAGACGGATGTGGAGTCCTTTGCACCGCTGGAGCTTAAGGCAGATGGCTTCCGCAACGACCTTAAGGCGGGCAATCATACGCTGTCGGCGGAGGAGTTGCTGGTGGATCGCGCCCAGTTGTTGACGCTGACTGCCCCGGAGATGACGGTGCTGATTGGGGGGCTGCGGGTGCTGGGGGCAAACTTTGGCGGCACGCGGCACGGGGTCTTTACCCAGCGGTCTGAGACGTTGACGAATGATTTCTTTGTCAATCTGCTGAACTTGGGAACGACGTGGCGGGCGACCTCCGATGCTCAGGACGGGTTTGAGGGGCGCGATCGCAAAACCGGCGAACTCAAGTGGACGGGCACTCGAGTGGATCTCATCTTTGGCTCCAACTCGCAACTCCGCGCCATTGCTGAGGTCTATGGCTGTGCGGACTCACAATCAAAGTTCGTGCGCGATTTTGTCGCAGCTTGGGACAAAGTGATAAATTGCGATCGCTTTGA
>JACYME010000162.1 GCA_015272155.1 Leptolyngbyaceae cyanobacterium T60_A2020_046 | reverse complement strand
ATAAACCGCTCCTTCACTTAAGGAGCGGTGCCGCAGGCGGTGAGGTTTAACGGTTGCGGCAGTTTTACAGGCTGTAGAACCTCTCCTCTCCTTGCCAAGGAGAGGCACCGGAACCCCTGTCAGAGTCGAGCCAAATTTTTCACCCGCTAGCGATCGCGGCCTTTGATTACTCACCGCTTGCCGTCGCAAGGCTCAGCAGTTGGGCCACCTCAGCGTGCATGGCCGCGATCGCCGCATCCCGCTCTAGCGCTTGGGACAGGCGAACGCTGGATTCCCCAGACTCTGCCACATCGGGCAACAGGCTCCGCGCTTCTTCGAGCAGAGCGTGGATCTGGTTGGGCGAGACGGGCTCCTTTGACCAGAGCACCTCATCCATTTGCACAATGAACTGCGAAATCGGGCGCAGCCAATCAAACCACTCATCGCCAATCACGAGCTGAAAGAATTCTCCCTTGGAGGAAATAGGGCCAAAGCGCCGCTCGTAGCTGTCGCGCTCGGAGTGGAGGAGGGCTTTGTGCAGCTTGAGCAGCAAGGGGCGAAGGGTTTTGAGTTTTTGATACGCGGGGATAGATTGGGAAGTTGCGTCAGCCATGCGATCGCTCGGTGCGTGTCGTCCAGACTCCATCTTGTCACACTTCTTTGTTCCTACAACGGGGCAGAGGGCGGGCGCTGTTCGCCCGGAGCAGGCGATCGCGCCTCCAACTTGGCCCGCAGTTCTGCCTTAATGCGATTCAAAATCGAGTCTTCATCGAGGGATTGCAGAATGGTGTTGACGATGGTTTTTGGGCCATCTGGCCCCCAAGATGTCCCATTGGCCAGGTATGTCTTGGTCACCTGACCGATGCCATAGGTCGAAACACCCGCCACCGCCGCCTGGGTCAACGCCACGGGCAGATAGGGCGCAAGGGAGAGGCCCCCCGTGGCGGGGGCAGCCACCCCCAACACCCCTTTGAGGGAGCTGAGCCCCACGGTGATGAGCAGTTCACTGACGGAAATGCCCCCCAGTTCCAACGCGATGGATTGCAGGAGTTTGACTGCGCCTTGATGAGTCATGGGCAAGCCATAGAGCCGAGAGAGCGCAACGATCATCGCCACATCGGCGATCGCCCCCGCCAGCACATCCACCACCGTCAATGGGTTGAGGGCAATAGCGATCGCCTTCGTCATCACCCCGGCCCAGATGGCGTCATCCGCCGCGCGATCGCGAATCTGACGTTTTTTCGCCAGGATCTGATCATTCACATCATCTGCATAGAGCAGGGTGTTGAGGGCCACCAGCGACAGCCCTTCGCGGTGCAAAATGTCCAAAATCTTCAGCTTTAGCGCTTCGACCTGGGGCTGGCCCCGCTCTAGGCTGGGCACAAGGCGACCATCGGGACGACGGGTAGCGATCGCCACCAACGGATCCGCCGAGGTCATCACAATTTCGTCGGGCGAAATCAAATCTCGCAGGCGAGTGTCGCGCAGGGTGTTGTAGATGGTTTGGCGATCGGCCTCGGGATACTGATCCACCTTGTTAAACACCACCACAATGGGTTTACTGGCCTGCCGCAGAGTCAGCAGCGCCTCATATTCCACACGGGTCATATCCCCCGCAATCACAAACAAAATCAGGTCGGCTTCCGCCGCAATTTGGCGAGCCAGCGCCTCGCGAGTTGCCCCATTCACCTCGTCCAGCCCCGGCGTGTCGATCAGCTCAATGCGCGATTGGCCAACCCCCTTCAGCGACACGCGGGCCACCGTCGCCTCACCAGCCACCGCAGCTTCCGTGACTGACCAGCGCGCACTTTCCACGGTTTGCGTGACGCCGTGGGTTGGCCCCGTGGCAAAAATTGACTCCCCCAGCAAGGCATTCAATAGCGACGATTTGCCTCGCCCCACCAGCCCAAACACGGCGATGTGGATAACGGTTTGATCCAGTTTCTGGATCAGGCGATTCAGGCGCGACAGTTCTTGAGAAAGGCTGGCCCGTTCGCGGGGGGTGAGTTGCAGGCGATCGACAAGTGCCTGAAGCGAGCCCTGGGCTTGCCGATAGTTCACCTCCGCCTGGAGGTCTTCAAAGTCGAGGATGACATCCTCTAGGGCATCGGCCAGGCTGGGCTCGGGAACTGAGGGATCAGGAGCGGGAGAAAACGAATCGGGCGGGGGATCGGTAGCCATCACACTTGCCAAGGAAATCACACGGGGTATGACCATTCTGCACGACTCATTCTGGTTCGGAATGTGGGAGTGAGTGGGGGATCACGGGTCGGACGCAAATGCCGTTGCGATCGCCGCTCATTCACCGGAAAACGGTCGAAATCCAGTGATCTCAACCCAGGACAGAAGTGAGAGAATACACTGGCGATCGCCGTGGGATGGGTATGGAATTTCAAACAACTGAACAGCAGATGTGCTATGACCGCATCACCCCTTGGATGCAGGATCTATTTGGGGGCAGCGTCCTCAAGTTTGAGGATGAACCGCTGTTTGTGATTAATTTTGGCTCTGCGGTGGCTTCAACCCGCGTCACCCCGTGGGATGAAGACGATGCTTTAATCACCACCCGCTCCTACGTGGTGACCGATATCGACGTCACCCCAGAACTGACCTATTACCTGCTGCGAGAGAATAATGGCATCCACTTTGGGCGCTTTGCCCTGGATGCCGAAAACGACATCGTGTTTGAGCACAGCTTGGTGGGATCCACCTGCGATCAGTTGGAGTTGCGCTATTCTGTCACGACGGTCATCAAGCTTGCCGATGCCTACGATGACGAAATCGTGACCCGGTGGGGTGGCAAGCGTGCCCTCGATCGCTGGTCATCTTGGTAACCAAAATGCTGAGCGGGGTGGGTTACGCTGCGTTTGCGACAAAAGTTTACGGCTGCGATCGCAGCGCGTGACCTCGGGCAAAATGGGCGGCATTACTGGGACGCGACACACCTCGATACCGTTCAGGAGAAAGCACTGGCATGACGCGACGGCGACAACACTGGAGAATTATAGCGGGGCTGACCGGGCTCTTGGTCGTGGTGATGATTTGGGTCGTGGCCGATGGCGGGCGATTGCGCGCGATCAAGCAGGTGACGGGCCTGCCCGATATTGTGGAATCCACAGCCTTGGCCCTAGTACCCACCGCCGCCAATGATCCCACCGCCACCCAGGATCTGGTCGTTCCCGAAACGCTGTACGCCCAAACCGCGCCCAACTATCAGCCCCGCCAGGAAATTGTGCTAGCGGATCCGTCCAATTATGGCGATCGCTACAGCACCGACGCCAACGGTCGCCCGGTGAACAATGAATTCATCGCCGTGCTGCACGAAACCGTTGGCTCCGCCCAGAGCGCCCTCAACCTATTTCGCACCTATCACCCCAACGATGCCGACCAAGTCAGCTACCACACTCTGATTGGGCGCGATGGCACGGTTTACTACATCGTCCCCCCCGAAAAGCGGGCCTACGGGGCCGGAAACTCGGTCTTCGATGGCCCCAATGGCCCCGAGTCGGTCTTAACCAATCGGGCTTTTCCGCCCTCGGTGAATAACTTCGCCTACCACATTTCCTTTGAAACGCCGTCCGATGGTCGGGGCAACAGCCGCACCCACAGTGGCTATACCCAGGCGCAGTACGAGTCAGCGGCTTGGCTGCTCTCCCGCAGCAGCATCCCCGACAATCGCATCACCACCCACCAGCGGGTCGATCGCTCGGGCAGTCGGTTGGATCCTCGCAGCTTTGACTTCAACCGCTTCTTCACGCTGCTCCATCGCTATCCCAGCCGGGCAGGGCTATAGGGCCGTCGCGCCCCGGTGCCCACAATGCCGCGCGATCGCCCTACACTGGCAAGAGTTGACCGTCTTGCAAAAGAGTGAACCCGATGGTGGCTGCGTCTACCCCTAATCCGCTGCTGGCTCTCGACTACGTGCCCGCCCTGGAATCCCTCGGGCCAGACTATTACGATCGCGTTGATGCGGCGGAATTTCCCCGCCATGCCCTGCGTTTTCGTAACGACGATGTGCTGCGGCAGTTGGGGCTATCGCCCGAAACCGTAGACGACGCCCACTTTGTGGAAGCCTTCGGCAAGTTTCGGGGCCGCGAACCCTTCCTAGCATTGCGCTACCACGGCTATCAGTTTGGGGAATACAACCCGTTTTTAGGTGACGGGCGCGGCTTTCTCTACGGCCAAGTGCGCGGCCTAGATGGCGAACTCTACGACTTTGGCACCAAGGGATCGGGCACAACGCCCTACTCTCGCGGAGGCGACGGACGCCTCACCCTCAAAGGCGGCGTGCGCGAAGTGCTGGCCGCTGAAGCCCTCTACGCCCTGGGCGTCCACACTTCCCGCACCCTCAGCCTGATCGAAACGGGGGAGTCCCTCTGGCGCGGTGATGAACCCTCCCCCACGCGATCGTCGGTGATGGTCCGCTTCAATCGATCGCACATTCGCTTTGGCACCTTTGAGCGGTTGGACTACATTGATCGCCCCGACCTGATTCAAACCCTGCTAGAACACGTCATCGACGTTTACTATCCCGCCGCCCGGCTCTGTACCGACGCGATCGCCCGCTATACCCAGTTCTATGCCGAACTCATCGATCGCGTTGCCGAACTTGTCGCCCAGTGGATGTCCGTGGGCTTTTGTCACGCCGTCCTCAACACCGACAATATGTCAATTACGGGTGAAAGCTTTGACTATGGCCCCTACGCCTTCATGGATGGCTACGATCGTCGCTTTACCGCCGCCTACTTTGACTACGCCGGACGCTACAGCTACGGCAACCAGCCCGCCATCTGCAAGTGGAACCTATATAAGCTGCAAAAGCCGCTCCAGCGGGTCATTCCCCAATCCGCCCTCGATGACGCCCTGGCCCAATTTGACGATCGCTATCGTCATTACTACACCCAGCGCATGCTCCAAAAGCTGGGCTTTGCCGCCTTGCCCGAGGATCTCGCCCAGGATGTAGTGCAGCAGACCATCGAGCTGCTGAGTTCAGTCTCCGTGGGCTATCACACCTTCTTTCTAGAACTGGCACGCCAGTTTTCGCCCGCTTGGCAGCAAAACACCACGCACATCTTCGCCACTCCGATGCAAGCCTCTGACCCCGCCGCCCAAGCCCTGCTCGATCGCTGGCGGCAGCTTTATCATCGCTGCCTACAAGAACAGTCGGACGACCAGCTTGCGGCCATGCGCGATCGCCTCCGCCACACCAACCCAGAAACGGTACTCCTCCGTCCTGAAATCGAGGCGATTTGGGAACCCATCACCGAAGCCGACAACTGGGAGCCCTTCTACACCCTGCTCAAGCGCGTCCAAAATCCCTTCCTCCCGCCGGATGCAGCCTAACGGATTTCTCCTCTGCCCTAACCCAGCAGGCAAGCGACGGGATACAGCACATATTCCAGGAAGAAGAGCTGCCAAATGAACTGGTAGAAGGCCGGGAAAGATAGCGGTGTCGCGATCTTGCCTAGCTCCTGATCCGGCAGTGTGACGCGAAAGCTGCGCCACCAAAACAGCCCCATCAGGGTGAGATGTGAGCCGATTAAAAACGGTGCGCTGAGGCCAGCAATCCACGGAGCAGCCAGTATCAGCCCGCCATAGCACACCGTTAAAATTATCCGCGCCAAGTTGAAAACCCGAGCCTGCCCGAGCCGCACCGTAAAGGTCGAGATGTTGAACTGGCGATCGCCCTCAATGTCAGGAATATCCTTAAAAATTGCAATCACCACGCTGAACACCACAATAAACCCCGTCAGCGCCCAAACCTTGCTGGGAATCGCGATCGCTAAGCCCAACTGGTTGCCATAGTGCAAAAACAACCCTAGATTCACCACCGCGCCGCGCACCGTAAAAATACAGGCCGATGCCCAGAGGGGATATTGCTTGAGGCGAAGCGGCGGCGCAGAATAGGCCGTCCCAATCATCAGGCTAGTCAGCACCGTCGTCAACAAAAACCAACTGCCCAAGGCCGACAGCACCATGCTGATGGCCCCGGCTAGCCCAACAATCCACCAGGCATCTAGCAGCGAAAACTCCCCAGCGGCGATGGGCAGATGCGGCTTATTGATGCGATCGATCTCCACATCCTCAATTTGGTTTAGACCAACGATGTAGATATTGCCCGCTAAACACGCGATAAGGGGCAAGAGCAGAGAAAACGGGTTCAGTAATGGGGCTGCCGTCGCCAGCGCGTGATCCTGCACCACCGTCCACGCCACCACAAACACCCCGATGACGCTGAGACTAGTGCCCACAACCGTGTGAGGTCGCGAAAATTTCCAAAAAGCGGTCAGCCAAGGCACGGGGGTGCGAAACAGGCTGAGTTGTGACGGGGCTCCAGGCGGCTTGGGTGAAGCGCTCTGATCCATAAAATCCGGGCGAATCTAGCATCAGCGATCGCGTCCCAGAAAACCCTGAGGACGCCATTCCCAGCTTATCGGGCTTCAGGGACTTTGCGGAGAAAATGCGATGGTCATTTACACAAGCAGATTCCTCGCCTACGGTCGTGGTCTATGGGCGGAGAAGGGCAAAACAACGTTTCACCGCAGCACGCACCTGTATCCACGGCCCAAGGTTTGATGCAGCATTTACGGTGATGCCAGCATTTACGGGAGCTTAGTCCGAGGTTTCGCCCGGATCTTGAATCAGAACGTAGGGCTGCACAATCAGCGCCTGAAATTCACGGCTGCGATCGCGATCCCAATCAGCCAACTGTTCCGCCGTGGGTTTTGTAATCAGGGCTTCACTGATCCACCGCTGCACAGCAATCGTGTTATCCGTGGCGATCGCGAGGCCCACATCCACCAAATCCAACCCCGGATTCACCAGAACAAGATTGTCCCGTGCAGCATGGGGCAGTAGGTTGTGCCACTGGGCAGGGCCAACCATGGTCGTGAGTTCTTGGCGGAGATCTGGGGTCATGGGTATTGGATACTAGGGGACGAGTGGGGACGGCAGAAAACGGCAAACAAGCACAGCGGAATCGCAGCAAAATTCAGACGATGGCAATGCTGACGGGTCGGCGTTGAGCCAGGAAGGGCAACGGTCTTGGAAGAACACTAAGGCCCGAGATCGTGGAGATGATGAATGGCGTCTACACAGGCGGTGGTGGTGGCAAGCAGGTTGGCGCGATCGCCCGAGATCGGCGGCAGAATCGGCGGCGCAATGCGAATCCGCACGGGCACCGATCGCGGCACCTTAACGCCCTTTGGCAAAATCCGGTGGGTGCCCCACAGACACACGGGCAGCAGCGGTACCTGCGCCTTCGCCGCAATCAACGCTGCCCCCAGCTTCGGATTGGGGATGCGACCATCGCGGGTGCGGGTCCCCTCCAGAAAGACGCCGACCGCCCAGCCCTGCTCCAACTGTTGCAGCGCGGCACGAATAGCGCTGCGATCGGCACTGCCCCGCTTGACGGGATACGCCCCGTATAGCCGAATTGCCGGGCTCAACACCGGCACCCGAAACAGCTCCTCTTTGGCCATAAAAGAAACGGGTCGCCCCACTGCGCAGGACAGCATCGGCGGGTCAAAGTCGCTGGCGTGGTTTGCCACCACAAGCAGCGGGCCAGTGTTGGGGACGTGCTCTGCGCCTTCGATGCGGCCTCGAAAGTAGGTATGCAAAACGGGGCTGACCACCGACCACTTAAAGAGGTGATACAACGCTAAACTGACCCAGGGTTCGCGATCGCGCCGAGTCATGGCAGGTCGTCTAGGCCCCAAAACCGTTGAGCTGGTCGAGGGTGCCCACATTGGCTAAGCTCATGGACTTGCAGGTGCGCCTAATCAACCCTGTCAGCACATTGCCAGGGCCAACCTCAACCACGGTATCGACGCCTTCAGATTCCAGTCGCAGGGCAATTTCGCGCCAGCGCACCGATCCCGTCATTTGTGCCGTCAGTCGTTGCTTGAGCATTGCACCATCCGTTGCAGGCTCCGGATCCACATTGGACAACACTGGCACCGTCGCGGGCTGAAACGCCACGGCATCCAGCACTTCCTGAAACTCGCGGGCTGCGGGAGCCATCAACGGCGAATGAAACGCGCCGCTAACGTTCAGCTTTACCGCTCGCTTAGATTTGACCGACCCCATCACCGCTTCCACCGCCTCAGATGTCCCGGAGATCACGACCTGGCCCGAATTATTATCGTTGGCTAAGACCACGCCGTCGGTGGCGGCGATCGCGGCTTCCAGCGCCTCGCGATCAAACCCCATCAGCGCCGCCATCACCCCCTCAGAAGTTTGCGACATCAGCTCCGCCCGCCGCTTCACCAAATGCAGGCCCGCGCTAAAGTCAAACACCCCAGCGGCATAGAGCGCGGCATATTCTCCCAGGCTGTGGCCTGCCACACATTCTGGCTGATGGCCCTGCTCGCGCAGCAGATCCGCCAGCAGACTTTCGAGCACATACAGGCACGGCTGGGTGTACAGCGTATTGGAAACCTTGTCGTCCTCGCTTTGACACACCTCGGGAACAGACCACCCCAAAATGTCATCGGCGATCGCGATCCGGGCCTTGGCAAGCTCAAGACCCATCAAGTCAGCCCCCATCCCAACGGACTGAGACCCCTGTCCGGGAAACACCCATGCAGTTTTGGCCATGATTGCTCCTGAAAAAGTCCACCCTTCACTTTCTCAGTAAATGGCGCTTTAGAAAAGTGACCGCCACCGCCGCGATCGCGCAACCCCTGCCGTCCACAGTCGCCTGCCGTCCACAGCCACATCACGAAACCGAGGGCACATCCTGCGGGAAAAATGCCGGATGACGCCGATAGTCTCGATCTAATAGCGCCATTAGCACCAGCGACGCATAGCCCTGGCTGTTTTTCTTAGCCTCTCGCAGATAGCCTTCTTCCACAAACCCTAGGCTGTCGTATAGGCGGCGGGCACGGTAATTGGTGTCTACCACATCGAGCCAAACTCGATGGGCTTGAAAAGTCTCAAAGGCGTGGTGAATCACCTGCCGCAGGGCCGATCGCCCATATCCCTTGCCCTTTTCGGTAATGACGAGTCGCTGCACCAAAAGACTCTGGTCTACATCCAGAAGATTCGCCAAAATCACGTAGCCAACTGGGCGCGCCGCCTCCGCCTCAACAACAATCCAGTGGCGAAGGTTGTTGTCCTTCAAGGCAGATTGATGACGATCGCGCGACCACTGCCCAATCCAGTCAAGGTGTTCGGGATCAGACTCCACCGCCAGCACAAACGCCAAATCAGCCTCCGTGGTTGGCCGCAAGCGCACGACCGCTGCACCCGCCATCGCTAAAACGGATAAGGCTTATAGGGAATCCACTGGCCCCAAAGTTTCGCGAGGCTGCCATCGGTAATCAGGGCATTGAGCACCGTGTTCAGCGCCTCCAACAGTTCCCGGTTGCCTGGCAACACCCCCACCCCAAAGGGGCGCTGGGTCGGAATTTCAAAGGCAACCCGCAGACTGGGATCCTGGGCTTCAGCGGCCATCAGCACCAGCAAATCTTCTACAATCGCGTCGATGGTGCCATTGCGCAGGGCCGAAAGCATGGCGCGATCCACATCAATCGTGGCCTCAAAATCCATGACCTCAATGTCCGGCGGAAAAATTTCCGTCAGCGCATGGCTAGTGCTGCCGTTCAGCATCCCCAAGCGCTTGCGACTCAAATCGGCTTTGCTGTGGATGGCGCTGTCTTCGCGCACTAATACCCCGGTGTCAAAGCGACCATAGGGGCGCGTAAAGTCAGCCCAGGCGCGGCGCTCTTGGGTAATCGTTTGGTTAAACCACACGACATCATACTGGCCGGTACTGAGTTCGGAATAAAAGCTCTTGAGAGGAATGTTAAACCACACGGGTTCTAAATTGAGGCGATCGCACACCACTCGGGCTAGGGCAGGCTCATATCCCGCCCGCATCTCACCATCCCAAAAACTCATGGGGCGAGCTTCCAGATCACTGGTAATAATCCGAAGCTTGCCAGGCTCAATCGTCGAAAAGTCAGGCACAGTCTGTACGCTCACCGTCTGTCGCACAAAGCGTCTCCCCCATGATATTGCTGCTGTGCAGCCGATAGACCCCTGATGGGGCGTCTTTGCGCCCTTGCTGACAACTTATCCGAACCTCAAATCTTCCCGATGGGACGACTTCAGTTGGTCTACTCAAGTTATAGACTAGCTTGCCCAGCCAGCACGGCTTTTTCACAGGTATCCCACAGGATAATTGGTCAGGCACTGGAGTAAATGTGTTCCGGAAACATGTCATTGGGCACGTCTGAATCAGGAATAAAATCGAGATCGCAAGCTTCGCATCATGATGATGCAAGCGTTTAGGAGCGGTTCGCCATCCAGTTCCTCTCCTTTGCAAGGAGAGGTTAGGTGAGGTTTTACAGCCCTGACAACCGCACAAGCGACCTCCGAAGCGCCTGACTGAAAAGCGATACAGAAACATTTATGTGACGGATAGATCATGGAAGAGGGGCCTTGATAAGACAGATTTTGGAGTCCTAGAGTGTTCCATAGAAAAACTCTCCATTTGTCATGGTCCTTTGGCCTCACCCCTGCCCCTCTCCCTCAGGGAGAGGGGGTCTGAATCCGGCTCCCCTTCTCCCCAGGGAGAAGGGGTTGGGGGATGCGGGCCTAGTTTGGATGCTGAATTCGTTGGCGTACTCCTACTTCAGATGAAAATAGACTGCTCATTCCGCCTCTTGCCCCAGTCTTCAGTCCGTTTTAACGGACATGGGCTGTACGCCAGGGAATTCATTCTCTGGCAGATGGGCAGCAAAGCTTAACCCAAACTCAGGTTATCCAGAACAACTATGCTCTGAATGCAGTTGCTCTAGGGATGTGAAGCCGATTGGGCGTTTAGTCTTGTGCGATTGTGAGGCTCTCCAGGTTCCAGAGCGCACCACCTAGGGCACTGTATTCAACGCCTTGAATCTTGTTGCGTACGGCACCCATCGAGTATTGATTGACCAAGTACGTAAAAGGCAGATATTCCTGAGTTAACTGTTGGGTACGGAGATAAATTGCTTTGCGTTCCCCTTCATCGATCGCCTGCGCGCCCTGAATGTAGAGATCAGAAATTTCCTGTTCCCAATCCGCAGCTTCCCAACCTTCCAGGGGTTCCTGGCCCGGCAGCGCCTGCTGGTTAAAGGCATGGAGCGAACCTGTCAACGACCAGATATTTGCGCCGCTGTTGGGTTCGATACTGCCCGTGAAGCCAATAATGTGGGCTTCCCAGTCCAGGCTGTCAGACAGCTTATCCACTAAGGTATTGAAAGCAATGGGCTGAAAATCTACCTGGATGCCAATTTTGGCGAGGTCACTTTTGATTTGTGCGCCCACGGCCTCGCGGATTTTATTGCCCGCATTGGTAATTAAAGTAAACCGCACCCGGTTGCCGTCAGCGTCCACCAATTGCCCGCTGGCGTTTTTGGTAAATCCATCGCCAGCGAGGAGTTCTTCGGCCTTCGTCAGGTTGTAGGGATAGGTGATCACGCCATCTTCAGGAGCGGCGTAGTAGGGGCTTTGCACAGAAATGGGTGAGGTTTGGGGAACGCCGAGCCCTTTGTAGATGTTGTTGATCATCGTTTCACGATCGATCGCGTAGGACACTGCTTGACGAAAGGCAACTGAGTTGAACCATCGGGACTTGACCGGATCTACGAGCGGTCTGCCGTTGCGACTGGCTTTGTTGAGATTAAAACAAAGGAACAGGGTGCTGGTGCTCGGACCGCCGTTGTAAATGGTAAAGTCGCCACGGTCTTCTTCGCGTTTGAGCAGCGAGAAACTATCTGGGGTGACGGAAGCTAGGTCGAGCCCGCCGGAGCGAAATTGCAGCAGTTCGTTGTCTTGGGACTCAATAATTTGCCAGACGAGTTCCTCAATGTACGGTTGGGGATTTCCTTGATCGTCCTTTTGCCAGTAGTAGGGATTGCGCTCAAAGATGACGCGCTCGCCGGGGAGATATTGCTTAATGCGATAGGGCCCGCTGCTCACCACTTGCTCGGGCGGGGTGCTGGTTGTCCAGGTGGAGAGGAAGCGAAGGTTGCCGTCGGCGTCGCGTTCTTGCAGACTTCTGCGCAGGGCATGGGCGGGAAGGATTTCCATCGCCATGGTGCGGAGAAACGGGGCGAAGGGTTCGGGCAAGACAAACTGAATCTGGCGATCGCTGAGTTTTGTGACCTCAGGGAGCAGCCCTTGTTCGCCAATGCGCATCACATCGCGGCTGCTGGTAGGAATTTCTTCGTTGAAGACCACTTCATTGAAGGTGAACAGCACATCATCGGCGGTGAGGGGTTCTCCATCCGACCAGCGCAGCCCCTCCCGCAGAGTAAAGACGATGGTTTGCCCATCTTCGGAAATATCCCAAGACTCTGCTAGGGCAGGCTCCACTTCCCCGGTGAGGCCGTTGCTGGTGGTGAGTCCTTCGGTGGTGTAGAGAAAAACGTTGGGGGATTCGCTATTCAACACCGGGTTAAAGGTTTTGGGATCGCTGAGGGTGCTGAAGACTAGGCGCGGCACGTTGGCGGTGGCAACGGTAAAGCGTGATGGGTTGCACGCCGTGAGCGCGATCGCGCTGACCACAGCAATTAACCCCAATGCCAGCCAACGTCGTCCACGTTGTCGAAACCGCCGCAGGAGGGGTGCGAAGCCCGTCATCATACCTTGCCCCATGAGTCCGAGTCTGTGTCTGTGTCGTTTCTCAAGAATTGCCCCTTATCCTAGCGTCCCTGGGATGGGGAAAATGTCCAGGTGTGGCGCGATCGCGTTTCCCTCGGGCAGACGCGATCGCCCATTGCCCGCCGCCTCACACCGAAAGATAGGTGTACTGGCTCAGGCTGTGCTCATAGTGTTGCAGCAACAACTGAGATTCTTCGAGGGTGATGGCGTTATCTTGCAACGCCTGCTCGGTACGACGGCGAATGTTTTCCACCAAGTCTTCAGAGTCGTACTGCACATAGCCCAGCACCTCGGTCATGGTGTCACCCTTCACCACATGCTCAATCTGGTAGCCCTTGGGGGTGAGGTGAATGTGAACGGTGTTGGTGTCGCCAAACAGGTTGTGCAGGTTGCCCATGATTTCCTGGTAAGCCCCGCCCAAAAACAGCCCCAGATAGTAGGGTTCGTTATCGCGTAGGGGATGCAGTTCCAGAACGGGTTTCACGTCGCGCAGGTCAATGAACTGGTCAATTTTGCCATCGCTGTCGCAGGTGAGATCAGCGAGGGTGGCGCGACAGGTGGGTTCCTCATTCAGGCGGTGGATGGGCATGATGGGAAATAGCTGATCGATTGCCCAAGAATCTGGCACCGACTGGAAGACGGACAGGTTGATGTAATAAATTGAGGCGAGGCTTTTTTCGAGATTTTCAAGATCGTCGGGTACGTAGTCTTCGTTGCGCACCACGTCGAGGATGCGGCGACAGCAGGCCCAAAAAAGACGCTCAATTTTGGCGCGATCGGTCAGGCTGAGATATCCGAAGTTAAAGAGGCTGGTGCATTCTTCTTTGAATTGCAGCGCATCGTGATATGCCTCTTGATAGTTGTTGATGCTAATGGAGAGGTAGGTGTCATACATTTCCCGCAGCAGGGGATGCTCTTCTTCGCTGGGGGGCTCTAGAGTGTCGAGGGTGGGGATGTCGCTGGTGCCCAACACGTCAAACACCAGGACGGATTGGTGAGATGCGATAGCCCGTCCACTCTCACTCACCAGCGTCGGAACCGTGATTTGGCGCGCCTTACAGGCTTCCTTCACCTCCGCCACCACATCATTGGCGTAGTTTTGAATGCTGTAGTTTTTGGAAGCGTGGAAGTTGGTTTTTGAGCCGTCATAGTCAATACCGAGGCCGCCACCTACATCCAGGTAACCCATCCTTGCACCAAGTTCTACCAAGCCCACGTAGATCTGGCAAGCTTCGCGCAGGGCATCTTTCACCACGCTGATGGCCGAAATTTGGGAGCCGATGTGAAAGTGTAGAAGCTGCAAGCAGTCGAGCATGTCGGCCTGTTTGAGTTGCTCAACAGCGGTGAGAATTTCTGGAATGCTGAGGCCAAATTTGGCGCGATCGCCCGCCGAGCCTCCCCATCGCCCGATACCCTTGCTGCTCAACTTGGCCCGCACCCCCAAAATCGGACGAATTTTGAGATGACGGCTGGCTTCGATCACCAGATCCACCTCCTCAAGCTGCTCCAGGACAATGATCGGAGTTTGCCCGAGGCGCTGGCTGAGCATTGCCGTTTCGACGTATTCACGATCTTTGTAGCCGTTGCAAATGATCAGCGCGCCGGGGGTGTTGAGGGTGGCGAGGGCGATGAGTAACTCGGGTTTGGAGCCTGCTTCTAGCCCAAACTGGTGGGGTCGCCCAAAACGCACCAGATCTTCAACGAGGTGGCGTTGCTGGTTGCACTTCACCGGAAATACGCCCCGGTAGACGCCATCGTAGTTATAGCGGGCGATCGCTTTAGCAAAGCAAGCATTGAGCCGCTCTAGGCGGTCTTCCAAAATGTCGGAGAAACGGATGAGGATGGGCAGTCCCAGATTCCGCCGCTTCAGGGATTCCACTAGCTCAAATAGGTCGAGGGAGCCACCGCGATCGCCTTGGGGAGCGACGGTCACATGCCCAGCAGCGTTGATCGAAAAATAGGGCTCACCCCAGCCCTGAATGCGGTATAGCTCTTCGCTATTTTCAATCTTCCAGCGAGGTTGGGGCGATCGCGTCAATGCCCCTGCCGACTCTATCTGAGCACGCAAAGCGTGTAACTGTTGCTCTTTGAGATGTTGGGTGGTTTCCACGGGTCGGCCTCCTCCTTGGCGATGAGCACGGTAATCGGACGCGGGTTGAACATCCCCAAAACGGGCCAGGGACAAACTGCAACTCAGCGCCCTGTTTAGGGTAGCAGGAGCATCTTGGGGCCAAAACGCTCCTGAAGCATTGTGCGGCTAAAGCCTTGATCTCAGCAATGGAGACTTGTTAAAGCTGCGGGCAATCCATTCCCATGTTCACGGGGCAAGGCAAGATGTATCACAGGAAGCAGAAAGTGAATTTCGCGTGCAGATGTCAAGCCTCGAATATAAAACTTTGCGCGCTTCGCGTAGGTTTGTTAAGTTGCAGGTGGTACCGATCCACTTTTCCAAGACTCCTCACCCATGAACCGACTGTTTAGTTTTTTGCCGAAACCGGCTCCGATGCGACCCGAATCTCGGGTCTACGACCTCAAAGCCCGACTCGACTGGGGTGAGCCTGCGCTGACGATTATCGATGTGCGCGATCGCGCGACCTTCAACAGCAGCCACGTGCAGGGGGCGATTTCCGTCCCGGTGGAGGAGTTGGTGGCGCGTATTACGACATTGCTAGAACCGAGCCGCGACATCTACCTCTATGGCGACACAGATGAGGAATCGACGATCGCGGCGGAATCGCTACGCCATGCGGGTTATCAAAAGGTGTCTATCCTGCGCGGTGGGGCCGCAGCCTGGAAGGCGGCTGGATTTCCCATTGAAGTGACTAGTGTGATTGGCGTTTAACACATCATGACTTGAGTATGGGCGATCGCGGAGGATATCTCCCGGATGCGCACTGAAGGCTGCAAGATTCGGGGGGCAAAGCGGCCCCCTTTTTTGTGCGGAGTAGTGAATCGGCTGGGAGATAGGGTTACGGTTAGAACCCTAGCGTGATGCTCACGGTGTTTTATGATGCAAGCGCTGATGTGGATTGGGGTGGGCCTGTGAGGCGTTGGCTTGCTTGGGGATTGATGATCGCAGGGTTGTGGATGTTGCTCGGGGCATGGCCCGCGATCGCGGCAGAGCCTCTCCAATCGCGAGCAATTGCAGAGGCTCGCCAGCAGTCAGATTCCTTTGTCACGGTAACCGGGGTGGTCACCGTGCCCAGTGCTCGATTTGAGTCGGCCACCTTTGATCGGGGGTTTGCGGTGCAAGATGAGACAGGCGGTCTGTATATCCACACCGATCGCGACTGGGGGCTCCACCAAGGCGATCGCGTGACCGTGACAGGGTTCATCACCGACGATGGGCACGGTCAGCAGGTTTTGGATTTGCAGCGCGTGGATCTCCGCGATCGCGCCACCATAACGGTGAGTCCCCAGCGGGTGTCGATTCACGATGCGATCGCGCGCCTCAAGGGGAGCTTAGTCACCGTTGAGGGTGAGATTCAGCGAGCGGTGGTGGATGATGCGCCCTACGGCGATCGCCTCTGGATTCGCGACGACACGGGCACTGTGCAGGTCTACATTCCGCGCTCAACAAACATCAACCCGGCTGCGTGGCCAGACCTGCAACCGAGGCAATGGCTAACCGTCACTGGGTTCAGTGGCGAATATGATGGCAGAGATGAGGTGATCCCACGCGATCGCAAGGATATCGTGATCGCGCGTTCACCCTGACCACTACATCACCATGCCCCCATCGATGGTGAGCGTTTGACCAGTAATGTACGCCGCCGCCGGGTCAGACGCCAGGAAACAAATCGCCCCCGCCACTTCTTCGGGCTGCCCATAGCGACCCAGGGGAATCAGCTTGAGAATGTCTTCGGTGTTGGGCAAGCCTTCGGTCATGTCCGTTTGAATAAAGCCCGGAGCCACCGCGTTCACCGTTACGCCTCGCGAGGCCAGCTCCTTCGCCACCGTTTTGGTAAAACCGACGACGCCCGCCTTGGCAGCGCTGTAGTTGGCCTGGCCCGGGTTGCCCATCAGTCCAGCAACGGAAGCGATGTTGATGATGCGGCCCGATCGCTGCTTCAACATCACTTTGCTCACCGCCCGCGTACACAGAAAGACCCCGGTGAGGTTCAAATCCATCACCGCTTGCCAGTCTTCCAGCTTCATGCGCAGCAGCAGCGTGTCGCGGGTAATGCCTGCATTGTTCACCAACACATCGATGCGTCCCCATTTTTCCATCGTGGCTTTAATCAGCGCATCGACTTGCTCGGCTTGTGAAACATCTGCCTGAACGGCGATCGCACTGCCCCCCGCCGCTGCAATTTCCGCCACGACCTCATCGGCAGCGGTGCTCGATCGCGCGTAGTTCACCACCACGTTGGCCCCCTCGGCAGCCACGGCGATCGCCGTGGCGCGGCCAATACCTCGGGACGCCCCGGTGACGATCGCGACCTGATTTTGCAAACGTGCGGCCTCTGCCATCTTCCGTCTCTCCTAACTGCGCTCCAGTGATGGGCAAACCCAATGCGGTCGGTCACAACCCTGCGATCGTCAGCAGACCGCTGCAACTTCACCCAACTGGATATCTTACGCCATTGCCCGATCACGTCCGTCAGCAATTCCAGCGTTGGTCTGAGCAAGCGTATACTCCTCAACTCGCCCGATAGACCTGGCTTCTAGCCTCCGGCTAAGAGGCGGCGGCATCGACGTTCAACCGACTGGAGAGCCCGCCCGCCGGAGGATGAGAATCGTTTCAATGTGGTCAGATTTTTAAGAATTGACCGGACTTTTGTAAAAAAGGCGCGAATTTTGGGACGGGTGCGGGCATTCTGGTTAAAGAAGTGTGCCGAAATCCAATCCAATTCGGACTGCGAGCTGATTTCTGGCATACCCGCGCACGTACGAAACCAGCCTGTTAGGATGGGCAAAGCATAAATCCTTCGCAAACTCGTGTCCCATACGTGGTCAGATTTTTAAGAATTGACCGGACTTTTGTAAAAAAGGCGCGAATTTTGGGACGGGTGCGGGCATTCTGGTTAAAGAAGTGTGCCGAAATCCAATCCAATTCGGACTGCGAGCTGATTTCTGGCATACCCGCGCACGTACGAAACCAGCCTGTTAGGATGGGCAAAGCATAAATCCTTCGCAAACTCGTGTCCCATACAACGACATGATGTTTGAATCGCGTTTATGCTGAACGACAATGTGGCTTAAAAATGTTGCATTGATCATTCCATCGGTGCATCCTAGGGCGGAGGTATCCAACAAGGGACATGGACCAAAAGACACACACCACTGATGATGGGAGACAGGTGATTGTCATCACTCCCTCTGGCCGTCTGGATATCACAACAGCCTGGCAGTTTCGGCTTAAGCTGCAAGAATGCATCTCTCGCATTAGCCCCCATGTTGTGGTCAATCTCAGCCAGGTCAATTTCATTGACAGCTCCGGCCTCACGTCGTTGGTGGCTGGCATGAGAGATGCGGATAAGGTAAAAGGCAGCTTCCGTATCTGTAACGTTCATCCAGAAGCCAAGCTGGTCTTTGAAGTCACCATGATGGATTCTGTATTTGAGATTTTTGACACCGAGGAGGAGGCGCTGCAGGGCGTTCCTCGCCGGGTTGCCAGTTAGGGGCAAGGGAGCTTTTGTGGTGCTGCCCAGCGGCATGATTCAGCGGATTGGGCCGAGTCAACCTTTGCTCAGCGAATAAGCAGTTCTGCGCTGTAATCGGTATCTTTTTCAAGATTGAAGGGGCCAAACTTTGCCCCCCACAAGGCATTGCCCGTCACTGGGTCAATGCCTTTGTCGTACATCAGGAACTGAGCGGGCTGCCCCGTTTCAACACCGGGCACGATCGCGTCAAAGGCAAGTTCGACGACCTTGGCTTCACCATTCACCGAAAATTCGCACCGTTCACCGGGATAGTGGCGGGCCTCAAAGTGCGATCGCCCATTCTGCGTAGACATCACCACCTTCAGTCGGCTGCCCTTGAGCGGCACCAAATCTTCAACGGTCATCTGCTGGAGACGCTCCACCGCCTGGGTCGCCCCTTGAAACTGACTAGGCTCCTTCAGAGCATAATATTCTGCGGTGAGGTCTGCGCCTGTGATGCTGAGGCGCAGCACCCGCTGACGATAGGGCGGCTGGGCATAGGCGGCGCTGGCCTGCTCGATGAAGAGCGTGGCGCTATTTTCGGTAAAGAGCGCGACGGGGCGCATCCACATCCGAAAGTGGACGTACCAGGTGGGATCGGCGAGGGCCTGTTTGCGATTTTGGAAACTGCCTGCCAGACATTCCGCGAGCGATCGCAGTGCTTGAGCCTGATCCATACCATCCTTCCTGAGATTGCCACCCCAATCCTATCGCCTTAGGTGACGCGCCCTCGACCCACGGCGCGAGTGAATGGGCCCATCACCGGGCCATGTTGCCTACACTCAGAGCAGATCGTCTCGGGGGGAGCACTGGTGGGGCGATCGCAGTTGTTACCCCGTAGGTGCTGTGAAAACCATTGGCCTGATTGGCGGCATGAGCTGGGAATCTTCGGCGGAGTATTATCGCCTCATCAATGAAGCCACCCAGCGAACCCTGGGCGGGCTCCACTCAGCCCGGTGCATCCTGTATTCGGTAGACTTTGCGGAAATTGAAGCATTGCAGCATCAAAACCACTGGGTCGAGGCCGCCCAAATTCTCTGTACGGTGGCCCAAAGTTTGGCGCGGGCGGGGGCGGATGGTGTGGTGTTGTGTACCAACACGATGCACAAACTGGCTCCAGACATTGAGGCATCAGTTTCGATTCCGCTGTTGCACATTGCGGATGCAACGGCGCAGCAGGTCAAAGCCCAGGGTATTCAACGGGTGGGGTTATTGGGCACTCGCTTCACGATGGAGGAGGCATTTTATCGCGATCGCCTCAGCGATCGTCACGGCCTAGATGTAGTCATTCCACCCGTGGGCGATCGCGAGGTGGTGCATCGAGTCATCTATGAAGAGCTGTGCTTGGGGGTGATCAACCTGGCATCGCGACAGCAGTACCGAGAAATTATGGCGCGACTCATTGCCGCAGGGGCGGAGGGAATTATTCTGGGCTGTACCGAAATTGAGCTTCTCGTGCAGGCGGCGGATGCGGCAGTGCCGATGTTTCCCACGACGCGCATTCATGCAGAGGCGGCGGTGGCGTGGGCGATCGCACCCGATCCCTCCTCAGCCCCGTCGCTATAACCGCGCCGAACTCATAT
>JACYME010000006.1 GCA_015272155.1 Leptolyngbyaceae cyanobacterium T60_A2020_046 | reverse complement strand
CAGGCATGGGCGCAGCCTACCGGAAAGAAATCCGACACGCTCAGCCTGAACGCACTGAGAAAACGGTCGCTCTGAGCGGTGAAAATCGGGCACTTGCCAGGCGCAAATTTGAGGCTGACGCACCACTAGGCGCGCGATCGCGCCGTCCGCTCTAGCCCCAACTGCACCAATTGATCTACCAAAGATTCAAAGGAAACGCCACTGGCCTGCCACAACAGCGGATACATGCTGGTTGCCGTAAACCCTGGCATGGTGTTGATTTCGTTGATCAAGACCTGGCCCGTTGCTTCAACATAGAAAAAGTCAACGCGGGAAATGCCCGCCGCATCGACGGCTTGAAACGCCGCGATCGCCATCTCTTGAATTTGGCGGCTCACTGCTTCGGGTAGGGCAGCGGGAATGATGAGATCTGCCCGACCGGAGGTGTATTTTGTTTCGTAGTCATAAAAGTCGCTGCCGAAGACGATTTCGCCCACCACAGAAGCCTTGGGCGCATCGTTGCCCAACACGGCACACTCAACCTCGCGGGCGGTGACCCCCGCCTCGACGATGATGCGGCGATCGTAGCTGGCGGCATTGTCCAAGGCGGCTTCGAGTTCCGATCGCGATCGCGCCTTGGCAATTCCCACCGAGGACCCGAGGTTAGCTGGTTTCACAAAACAGGGATAGCCCAGTTCTGCCTCAATGCGATCGCACAGTGCAGGAAACACGCAGGGGTTTGACCATACTTCTGCCCGAGTCACCGCCAAATACTTCACCTGCGGCAGCCCCGCCTGCTGGAAGGCCATTTTCATCGCTAACTTATCCATCCCCAGAGCTGACCCCAACACCCCAGACCCCACAAAGGGCACCTGGAGCAACATCAACAATCCTTGAATGGTGCCGTCTTCGCCATTGGGGCCGTGGAGCACCGGAAACCAAATGTCTATGGCGTCAAGGGCAGTGGGATCGGGCAAGCGTTGGGAAGCGGTCTGCACCTCAGCGTCGCAGTCGAGGGGCTGTCCGGTTTGCAAGACCTGCGCCGCTGCTTCGCCAAACTGCCACACGCCATTCTTTTGAATGTAGACCGGGCTGACCGTGTAGGTATTCTGGTTTTGCCCCCGGGTCAGTGCTGCCGCGATCGCTTGGGCTGAGGCGATGGATACCTCATGTTCCCCTGAGCAGCCCCCAAACAAAACTCCGACCCGCTGTTTCGTCATGTGCCCTTCGCCCCGGCGCTATGGTCAGATTATTCCTACCATGTTGGCGCGTATAAGAAAAACCCTGGGTTCCCTCCAGGATTCCCAGGGCGCGACAATCAGGGTGCATCTACCATTCCTCTGTTCCGCGATCGCGATCTTCATCCGGAATGTTTTGAGGGCGATCGCGCCAATTTTTGTCCAGTGGCAACCTTATCCGATGGCGCCCCTAGAAGAAGCACAGGGCATCTGGGTTGGGGCAGGCGCGCCCCTCCGCCGGCGTGTTGTAGAGATAGACTTCGCGGAGGTTGGGCAACTGACGCAGCGGTGCAATTTGGGTCACGGGGTTGCCGGTGAGATTCAGCACCTCAAGCTGGCTGAGGCGGCTGAGGGGCGTGAGGTCGCGGACGGTGTTGGCACTGAGATCCAGGGTGGTTAGGGCATCAAGGCTGGCCAAGGGGGCGATCGCGCTGATCTGATTGTGGTTCAGCATCAGTTGCTCCAGGTTTTCCAGAGTCGCCAGGGGATCAAGGTCTACAATTTGGTTATGTCCCAAATTCACAACCTGTAAATTTTCGAGGGTGCCAAGGGGAGTCAGGGTATCAATTTGATTATTCGGCGCGGAGAGGAAGCGTAGCTGTGTCAGATCCTCTAAGGGGCTCAAATCTCTAACTTGGTTTGCATTGAGAATCAAGCGGGTCAGTTGAGTGAGATTCGATAAGGGAGTAATATCGCTAACCTGGTTATGACTGAGGACAAGCTCTTGCAGCAGGGGAAATGTTGCTAAGGGCCGCAGGTCACTCAGGTTCTGGCCGCTGAGGTTCAGCAAGGTCAGAGTGGAGGCACGGCGGCTTGCCTCGGGGCAGTCTTCTGTCCCCAAGGCCTCGAGCAAAACCTCGACCGTGTGCTGTAGGGCGGGCTCCAGTTCTGCGCGGGCAAAACACCAGTCATCAAAGAAATAGATGGGCTGGGCGATCGCGACTTGATTGGGGTACGACGGCGCAGCAGGTGCAGCGGATGGTCGCGATGTGGCTGCCAAAGCAGCGGTTCCAGCGCTGACAAGGCCGATTAGGAGCCCTGTGCCAGCGGCGATCGCAAGTTTCAGGGTCATCATGGGGATATTAGAGAGATAGTGGAATTGAGGTGATAAATCGTCAGATTGTCAAACGGACTCAGAGATGGCGCTATAAGCACGACCTGAGCGTGAGTTGGCACATCCTGTTCTTGATGAATGGCCGACTTGTCTTCCCTTCAAGCCTGCTTCCTCTGCCTTTCCCTTGAGCACGGCAAGCCGTCGTCCCCAAGGGTTCGAGGGCAATGGCCTTCCTGTGCCGAAGATCGCGAAGATTCTTCTGCACTT
>JACYME010000182.1 GCA_015272155.1 Leptolyngbyaceae cyanobacterium T60_A2020_046 | reverse complement strand
GCGCTCATCGTATTGACGGGAGAGAGGGGAGAGCTTTTGAATGACATCATAGCCAGGGGAGAGAGGCATGGGGCTATGTGATCGGGGTTGGGTGGCGCTGGGAATGCTTGGGCTTCAGGGATTCGCCGTGGTAGCGCCGAGTTTGGCGAGGAGCGCAGAGCACCAGATCGTTTCTCCCGCGACACCCCAAGACACCCTTTTCTCGATTGGCATTGAGGCCTCTGTCCCAGAACACTTCATCGCCTCCGCGACTGGAAACCGTTTATCTCGCCACACCGACCGGGTCACCCGCCGCGATCGCCCTCCTGCTCCAACCCGCCGTAATCCTCACGGGTGCCCAAGCAACCGAAACCGCTCTCAAACAAATCCCAGCGCCCCGAATTCTCCACATCGCCACCCACGGCTTTTTCCTGGAAGATGTGGCAACCAGGGCAATCCAGACTTCCGTTAACGGTGATGGTATTGCAACCCATCCCCTGCTGCGATCGGGCTTGGCGCTGGCAGGGTTCAATCCCAGAGAGAGCGGCTCTGACGACGGCGTGCTCACAGCCTTAGAAGCCGGTGGGCTGAACCTCCAAGGCACCCAACTGGTGGTGCTATCGGCCTGTGAAACGGGGGTTGGCGACGTGGTGACGGGGGAAGGGGTCTATGGCCTGCGACGGGCATTTACCCTAGCCGGGACTGAAAGCCAGGTGACCAGCCTGTGGCAGGTGGATGATCTGGCGACGAAAGATTTGATGGTGGACTACTACCAGCGCCTTTTGAACCGGGAAGGCCGTAGCGAGGCACTGCGCCAGGTTCAACTGGCGTGGATTCAGAGTCGAGAAGAATGGCAGCATCCTTACTACTGGGCGGCGTTTGTGTTTTCAGGGCAGTGGCAGCCCCTCGACCCGTTTTAGTGGGGGGTGAGCACGCTGCCATGCTGCGCGATCGCAGCGGTAGACCCAGCAATCATCCTCCCCAAAGCGCCGCCGCTCTACCCGTTTGAAGCCTAGCCGATCATAAAACCGATGGGCGCGGGTATTGCTGACCAAAGGATCCACCAGTACCGCCGTCACCGACGGTTCCGCAAAGCATCTCGCCAGGGCAAGGCGCATCATCGCCGTGCCGTAGCCCTTGCCCAAATCTTTGGCATCCCCAATCCAGATATCGATCGCGCGCAGATTTGGCCCTACCGCTCCCCAGTAGTGGCTCTCCTCCCGGGCCGGATCAATGACTTGCAAAAAGCCAACCGCGCGCCCGTCCCATTCCGCAATCCACTGCTCTCGCCAGTCTGGCGTGCGCCCCAGTTCAGTTTCCCAGGCCCAATCATCATTGGGGTCTGCGGCAATGACATGGGCTTGTTCATCCCAATGGCGCAAAAGTCCAAGATCGTTGAGGGTGGCAGGGCGGAGGGTGATCATCGCCGATCAGGCAGGCGCTACTGGGCAACGGGGAGTGGAAAGCAAGACATGGAAGGCGCAGCGAGGCGGGTAACAGCTTCATAGGCCCAGTTGGAGGGCAGCACGTCGCGAAAGGCGGAGGCAAATTCGCCGGGGCTACAGTCTGGGGCAGCGCCTTGGGCGCGGCGATCGCGGTCAGATTCCGAGGCAATCGGTGCAGGCTCTGCGCCATCCGGTGTGGGGAGACGCGCGATCGCGGCATCCGCCATCGGTAGGGCCGTCGCAGAACGCGCGATCGCGACTCCAGACAACACAAGACATCCCAACAACAATGTTTTCATCACGATCTCAGCGTGGAGTGATGGTTTATCTACGCTAACCCATCTCATCTTGAGTGACCGGAGAATTCCGCATTTCCCCAGCTTGGGGCAGAACCTTCCCCCCGATCTACTGCTCCATTAGAATTACGCTCAATCTCAAAACCCAACGTTGAGTAACAACAAGTCAAGGCATATTACGTCCTTCATTGACATCGAAACATGACGCTCAATATGTTTCGATGCCATCAGAACCCGACACTAAATTTAAATGCCAGCATTTGCCAGACTGCCCATAAAAAACAGAGCCACACCCAAGGGATATGGCTCTGGATTGAAGGGAAAAGTACAGCGCATCACAAAACACGTCTAAGATAAAAAACAACTTGTTTTGTGATGGGAAATCTAGACCGTCAAAGCATCGGTCAGATTATGATTGCCGCTGGGCGCGGTTGTAGATTTTTAGCTCTGTCAATGTGACAACGCCATCCCCATTCAAGTCAGCTTCAAGGGTATTGAGCAGGGCTTGGCTCGCACTCGCAACCGACGCAATAGAAAGAGATGCAAGTACCGCAGTAAAACCAGTCATCAGGTAACGTTTCATGGTAAGCCTCCATAGCAATCAAGCAACCATTGGCTTGATTAATTTCATGGTTTAATCATGATCTGGGAGACTGAATAGACCCTGAATGTGATCTCAGATACTTTTTAGGAATTGATGAAAACCTCCTGAAAACTCCTGGGATTTTGCTGAGAGCAGGGTTTGGGCAGGGTTGAAGCCCGTTTCACAATTAGTTCCGGTAGGCTTTGCGCTAAAGACGAGCGATGAGAGGCCGGGGCGTGAAATCCAAGTCTGAGGATGAAATTGAAGGTTGGCAGTCAGGAGTCTGTCAGACAAAAAAATCCCCATCATGAGCGAAGGGATCCAGTCTGGTTGACTGAATCCCTTGCTAAACAGATGTCGTGAAGTTGAAGAAAGAAATGAAGTGTTGGTTGAACTGATAAGTTTGCCAGTCGAAATTTGTGAAGTGAAGTCAGAAACTAGAGGTTTACTTGTCGCGCGGATGATGAGTTTTGCTTTTGCAATTGGCTGGGGAAATTTCCCGATTAGCCCATTTTTTTCATCGCGTTGGACATCACTATGTTTGGAGTTTGATCCCCTAACTTGAAACTTCGTTTTACAGAAGGTTTGTGTTAGGTGGGAGGGGTTATTCAGTTGTCTTCCTTATTTATTAAAGTATCACAGCCACTCAAAATCGTTTGGCTCGCTTTACGCAAGTTAATTCCTCTTGGAAAAAACTTTTAGCCGCAACACACCCCAAGGTCTGAGTGTAGGAAGTTCGGGGAGTCATGGCCGATTGCTGGGCACCTTGGCGCTAGAGTTGGCAGGAGCGGCGAGCACGATCGAACTCGGGATCTTGCCATGAGTAGGCAAAGTGGCTGACGGAGTTGATGTCGGGGGTGGCGCGGCGGATGGCCTGCATCTGAGCTTCGAGGGAGGGGCGGCCTCGCCCTTCGCGGCCCCAAATGCCCGCGATCGCGGGTTTGACAGACTGCGCCCCACGCGGCCCGGTGACCGCCAGTACCCGGCGGATTTCGTCCAAAATGCAGCCCGTGTGCCCACAGACGCCATAGGCCATCGGGTGCCACGTCATCCAGGTGGGGAAGCGATCCCAATATTGCAGGCGGGAGTCAAACCCATTGGTGCCGATCGCCTGATTGGCGTTGGGGAAGAACACCGCTCCGGTTTGAATGCCCTGCTGTTGTGCGGTTTGCCCCATGCGCGTCAAGAAGTCCACAACACCCTGCACCGCGTGGGCCACGCT
The DNA here is from genome assembly GCA_015272155.1 of Leptolyngbyaceae cyanobacterium T60_A2020_046. GTDB lineage: Bacteria > Cyanobacteriota > Cyanobacteriia > Phormidesmidales > Phormidesmidaceae > JACYME01. The sequence goes on along the minus strand of JACYME010000182.1, from coordinate 16,429 downwards.
AAAGCGCCACAGCTCGCTTTGCAGAATGGTGCGGCGGGCCGAGGGCGGCAGGGTTTGCAGGGTGCCGTTGGGGGTGCGACTTTGCCAGAGGGGCTCGTCCTCATCGGGAAAGAGGGCGTCGATTTCCTCCATATCTGCATCGGTGAGATAGCCGCGACTGATGTAACGCCGCAGCAGTTCGCGTCCTTTGCGATTGGTGGCGCGCTGAAAGAGTGCCTGCCGTGCCGAGTCGCCGTAGATCCACAGGTCGCTTACCTGGGTGACGACGGAATTTGCCCCGTTGCCTCGGGGATAGCGCACATAGTCAAACAAAATGCCTTCGGGACGGCGACGGGCGATCGCCTGCAACATGACCTGATAGTCCTGCTGTGCCTGCACATTGTAAGGATCAACAAAAACTTCCTCGGGGTTGCTAATGGCTCCGCTGGCCGCAAAGGTGAGGGTATCTTGGCCGCGACCATTGCGGGCCAGCACACTGCGGCGGGTGCCCTGCTGCGCGTAGGAATAGCCAAAATTGAGGGTAAAGGCCCAGGCATAGACCCGCAGCCCGCGCTGGTTGCCCTTGGCGATCGCTTCTGCAAACAGGTCGCGCCGTTCATAGCCAGGACGGTTGATCACCGATGGCCAGACCGTCGGGTTATCTGCCGCTGGGAGCAAGACCTGACCGCTGTAGAATACCTCAACGTAGATTTTGTTGTAGCCCAGGTTCGTGATGCGATCGAGCACCGCTTCTAAAATGCCGGGCTGCAAATCGCAGGGATATAGCCGCACCCAGACCGCCTGCTCGCGGGGCCAGGTCGTGCGCCGACAGTTCTCTAGGGCTTGGGCGTGCTGCCGCACCAGGGCCGCATATTCCGCATTGGCCTGCTGATCGCCACCAAAGGCCGCGCGGCGCAACTCCTCCTTGCGAGAAGCTTCGGCTTGGGTGACCTGGCAATAGGCATTGAGCTGGGCCTGGGCCGCTTGGGGAACGTGGAGGCTGAGCCCCGCCACCGCGCCCAGGGCGAAGCTGAGCCACGATCGCGATCGCAACCACCACGGCCCACGACAGTTTGACAGAGATGAAGAGGGCTGAGTCACAGCTTGAGGCACGATAAAACGCATAGGAGGCTCATCTAGGAGGCTCATCAAAAGTACCGTTGCATTCAGTCCATTGCGATAGGCACACCCGTGACGCACACCCAACTCACGGTTTGCCCTTTGATTTAGGCAGGCTCAGAGATGGGGGCAGGGGCGACGGCCTTGCATAAAGGCTGTTCCCTTATTCCATCGACCTTGAACCGTCTGCCTGCCCCGTTGCTGATAGACCCCCGAGCGATGACCCCCTGGATAGAACAGCGGGAATAAAAGCTGCCAAAGGGTAGCACCGTTTTTGATAGATGCATCACGTTGGGTCAGGTGAATCTGGATGCAAGAGGATGCGGCAAGGTCGTAGCACCGTTTTCGACGGATGCATCACGTTGGGTCAACGACTGCTGAATTCTGCCTCAGACGCAGTTAAGAAGAGACGGTTCCATCGTTTTCGCCTTCGAGGTGTTGCAAGAGCGATCGCAGGCGCATCCGTTGAATATAGGGCCAGCCACCGCTGACTTCGATATCCCGTAACAGCGCGTAGAGCCGCTGGCGATTGGTCGGCAGCGCCTCCTGAAAATAGTCGTCCCGCACTTGGCCGTGCAACTGTTCCAGCAGCCGCAACAGTTCTAGGAGTGCCAGTTCATTCCCACGGCGGGCGAGGGCTACCCGTTGCACCTGCTGCGCGATCGCGGCCAAGTCATCCGCCGCAAACTCCTCAGCCTGAAAATCAGAGTGCTCGGCCATCAAAATCCAACTCCTCAACGAGGGGCGATCAATTCCCCCCCCCCAATGTACCGGAACTCTACATTTCTTTACGTTATTCCCAGAGAACGCCTTCGACTCCGTAGAGGGGAACTTCGCCATGTAGAATGCTAACTTGAGGCTTGAGTTATGGGTTCCCGGCGGCAATAGACCGTTGATTTACCCTGGGGATTCAAGCAATCGAACATCAGGATTGTCCTTAGATTTATGAGAGCAACTGGTTCGTTTGCTTGAGTCTGTAACAGGTTTGCAGTCTCCAGACAAGATTGCAGCCACTGGTTAAAATTCTGCGCCGACAGAGACTTTATCGCGACTTAACATTTTTCGATTTTTGAGGTTGACCATGAGGTACCGCGCTCTAATTGTTGCCTTTCTGGCCCTGTGCCTGGGGGTATTGACGGCCTGTAGCGAAGGGCCTGTCGCCACGGCAGATGTTCCCCTGACCTATGACCAAATTCGGAATACGGGTTTGGCGAACAAGTGCCCTCAACTGTCTGAAACCAGTCGGGGCACCATTGCCCTCAGCCCTGACAAGAAATATCAGATCGCTGGATTGTGCATCGAACCCACCACCTATTTTGTGAAAGAAGAGCCAAGCAACAGCCGCCGCGAGGCGGAGTTTATCCCGGCGAAAGCGCTGACCCGCTATACCTCCTCGCTGGATCAGGTGCGGGGCGATTTGGTGGTTGAGTCCGATGGCAGCCTGACCTTCTTCGAGAAGGATGGCATCGACTTCCAAGCTATCACCGTACAACTGCCCGGTGGCGAGCAAGAACCCTTTCTGTTCACCGTTAAGGGCTTGGTGGCGCACTCCCAGCCTGATCTCAATGCTGTGACCACCTACACCGACCTCGAAGGTTCCTACAAGGTGCCCTCCTACCGTACCTCAAACTTCCTGGATCCCAAGGGTCGGGGTTTGGCAACGGGCTACGACACCGCTGTGGCCTTGCCCGCCCGGGGGGATAGTGATGAACTGCGCCGCGAGAACACCAAAGCCTTTGACATTGGTGAGGGAAACATATCGCTGCAAATCTTGAAGGTGAATAGCGACACTGGCGAAATTGGCGGCACCTTTGTCGCATTGCAGCCCTCGGATACGGATATGGGGACTGCGGCTCCGGTTGATGTCAAGGTGCAAGGCATTTTCTATGGCTATGTTGAAGAGCTGGATGCCTAGGATTCTTTGACTGGCTGGGATGCTCTGACTGGGGTGACCCGGTTCTGAACCTGAACGCCGAAGCCGAATCGCGATCGCGGTTCGGCTTTTTTGTTGATCGCTTTAGGAGTACGTTTCCCCCACTATTCTGCGCTATCGGCATTAAACATCCCTTTACAATGGGGGAAGCGACCATGGGGCGATGGCAGTGTCATTTGCCTAAACGGGGCGCAAATTTGCAAAATTTGAATGGATGCCGATTGTGCAGACGGTTGGGCGATCGCGGGGAGCTTCCCCCATTTGCCTAAACAGGTTCTAGGACGGCCTTCCCCTTGGTGCGATTGCATCGGGGGGCGTTTTTGTTGTGGATGGTGGTCAGGCGATGGCGTTTTCTTCGGTTATTCGAGCGTTCGGGAAATTACCCCTCACCGCAGAACTGCTCGACAAACTCAAGCAGCAGCGTTATCTCAACCTGAGTGGGGTGGCACGCCTGCCGAAGGGGTTGGTGGCTTCGACCTTGGCCCAGCAGCAGGGGGTGCCGCTGGTGGTCATCACCGCCACGCTAGAAGAGGCGAGCCGTTGGGCGGCCCAGCTTGAGGCGATGGGGTGGGCTACGGTGCAGTTTTATCCCACCTCTGAGGCGTCGCCCTACGAGCCCTTTGACCAGGAATCGGAAATGACCTGGGGCCAAATGCAGGTGCTGGCCGATCTGATGGGCGAGGGCGATCGCAGTGGGTTGGCGATCGTGGCTACGGAGCGATCGCTCCAGCCCCACCTGCCCCCGGCCCCCGTTCTGGCGGACTACTGCCTCACCCTCACCAAAGGTTTGGAGATTAACCTCAAAGCCTTGGCCGATCGCCTGGCGCGCCTGGGCTACGAGCGTGTTTCGCTGGTGGAAACTGAAGGTCAGTGGGCGCAGCGCGGCGACATTATCGACGTGTTTCCCGTGGCGTCGGAGCTGCCCCTGCGGCTCGAACTGTTTGGCGATGAGCTGGATCGCCTGCGGGAGTTTGATCCCGCTACCCAGCGATCGCTCGATGAGATTGACCGCCTGGTGCTCACCCCGGCAGACTATGCTCCCCTGATTCTTGAGCGCTTGCACGAGCGACCGGACTTTGAGGCGCTGTTTCCTGAGGCTGACCCCGACGCGATCGCCGACGGCCTCTCGCCCGAGGGCGTGCGCCGCTGGCTGGGGCTAGCCTTTGAGTCGCCCGCATCGCTGCTGGACTATCTGCCAGAGGATGCCCTAATTGCGGTGGATGAACCCGCCCAGTGCCAGGCCCATAGCGATCGCTGGGTCGAGCAGGTGGATGACCATTGGCACACGGTGCGCACCGCTCCCCACGGTGGGGCTGAGGATGGCACCATCGATGCCCCCGCGTTGCCCGCGCTGCCCAAGCTCCACCGGCCCTTCACGGAAACCCTCGACGAGCTGACGGTCTTTCACCGGATCGATTTGTCGGAACTGGCGGAGGTGAAGCAGGGGCTCAACCTATCGAGCCGCCCGGTGCCAGCGATCCCTCACCAGTTTGGCAAGCTGGCAGAAACGATTCGTCAAGAGCGCGATCGCGGCTTTGCGGTGTGGTTGGTGTCGGCCCAGCCGTCGCGATCGGTGGCGCTGTTGCAAGAGCACGACTGCCCGGCCCAGTTTGTGCCCAACCCGCGCGACTATCCCGCCATTGATCGCCTGCAAACCCAGCACACCCCCGTCGCGGTGAAATATTCCGGTTTGGCGGAGCTAGAGGGCTTCATTCTGCCGACCTTTCGGGTCATGGTGGTCAGCGATCGCGAATTCTTTGGCCAGCACAGCCTCGCCACCCCCGGCTATGTGCGCAAGCGCCGCCGCGCCGCCTCCAAGCAGGTTGACCCCACCCGGGTCAAACCCGGCGACTTTGTCGTCCACCGCAACCACGGCATCGGGCGCTTCCTCAAGCTCGAAAGCCTCACCGTCGATCACGAAACCCGCGAATATCTCGTCATCCAATACGCCGATGGCCTGCTGCGCGTGGCCGCAGACCAGGTGGGAGCCCTGTCGCGCTATCGTGCCTCTACCGATCGCACCCCCGAACTCAACAAAATGACGGGCAAAGCCTGGGAAAAGGCAAAAAGCCGTGCCCGCACCGCCGTCAAAAAAGTTGCTGTCGATTTGCTCAAGCTCTATGCCCAGCGGGCTAAGCTTCAGGGCTTTGCCTTCCCCAGCGACATGCCCTGGCAGGCAGAACTGGAGGAGTCTTTTCCGTACCAGGCCACGCCTGACCAAATCAAGGCCGTCCAAGATGTGAAGCGCGATATGGAGAGCGATCGCCCGATGGATCGCCTCGTCTGCGGCGATGTCGGCTTCGGCAAAACCGAGGTCGCCGTCCGTGCCATCTTCAAAGCCGTTACTTCCCACAAACAGGTCGCCCTGCTTGCCCCCACCACCATCCTCACCCAGCAGCATTACCACACCCTCAAGGAACGTTTTGCCCCCTACCCCATCCAAGTGGGCTTGCTGAACCGCTTTCGCACCGCTGAGGAACGCAAAGACATCCTCAAACGCCTCAAAGCTGGAGAATTGGATATCGTCGTCGGCACCCATCAGCTTTTGGGCAAAAGTGTGACCTTCAAGGATCTCGGCCTGCTGGTGATCGACGAAGAACAGCGCTTTGGGGTGAACCAAAAGGAGAAAATCAAATCCCTCAAGACCGAGGTCGATGTCTTGACCCTCAGCGCCACGCCCATTCCACGCACGCTGTACATGGCGCTGTCGGGCGTACGCGAGATGAGCCTGATTACGACGCCACCGCCCTCGCGTCGCCCCATCCAAACCCACCTGTCGCCCTATGATCCCGAGTCAATTCGCAGCGCCATTCGCCAAGAACTCGATCGCGGCGGGCAGGTGTTTTACGTGGTGCCCCGGGTCGAAGGGATTGAAGATGTCTCTGCCCGCCTGCGGGAATGGGTGACGGGCGCGCGCATCATGGTGGCCCACGGCCAAATGCAGGAGGGCGAGCTGGAATCGACCATGCTGGGCTTTAGCAGCGGCGAGGCCGATATTTTGGTCTGCACCACCATCATCGAGTCGGGGCTTGATATTCCCCGCGTCAACACCATCCTCATCGAAGACGCCCATCGCTTTGGTCTATCCCAGCTTTACCAGTTGCGGGGCCGGGTTGGGCGATCGGGCATTCAGGCCCATGCGTGGCTGTTTTACCCTCGTCAGCAGGCGCTCAGCCCCCAGGCGCGGCAGCGGTTGCGGGCAATTCAAGAATTTGCTCAGTTGGGCTCGGGCTACCAGCTCGCCATGCGCGATATGGAAATTCGTGGGGTGGGTAATTTGCTCGGCGTGGAACAGTCGGGCCAAATGGACGCGATCGGCTTTGATCTGTATATGGAAATGCTGGAGGAGGAGATTGCTGAAATTCGCGGCCAAGAAATTCCGAAGGTGGAGGATACTCAAATTGATCTGAAGGTGACGGCGTTTATTCCGAATAGCTATATTGCAGATTCGGAACAGAAAATGTCCGTCTATCGGGCATTGGCAGCGGCGGATAGTCGTCGCGAACTGACGCAAATTGCCGCAGATTTGAGCGATCGCTATGGCACCATTCCCCATGCAGTCGAGCAGCTCATCCAAGTTCTGGAGCTCAAACAGGTGGCCAAACATCTCGGCTTTGCCCGCATTAAGCCAGACGGAAAGCAGCATGTTGTGCTCGAAACTCCGATGGAAGAACCCGCTTGGAAACTCCTCCAAGAAGCTTTGCCCAGCCATTTAAAGGCTCGCTTTGTTTACTCGGCCAATAAGGTGACAGTGCGTGGCTTGGGTGTCCTCAAACCGGACAAACAGGTCGCCAGTCTTGTGGAATGGCTACACCTGATGCAGGATGGCCTTCGCGATCGCACCGACGCGATCGCAATTCCTAGTTGAGGCGGCATGGGGCGCACATCAATCCATTATCACAACCTGGCCCAGCTTGTATGCAACCGCAATCCGTTTCCCAACACTCCAGAACTATGCCCAAATCACGCGCCCCGGCGTAGCGTTAGGGAAATCGTGGTGCCTACTCCAACCTCCGACGACACCTTAATTTTCCCGTCGTGGTTTTCAACAATTTTTTTGCAGGTTGCCAGCCCAATTCCTGTACCGTTGTAGTTCGCAGTGTCATGACCCCGCTGAAAAATCTCAAAAATGCGATCCTGATCTTGCGCGGCAATGCCAATACCGTTGTCTCGAATGTTGAACTGACACTGATCGTCGTCAACATGTAAGGAAATTACAATATGGGGCGCGATCGCAGGATCCACAAACTTAAGCGCATTGCTGATCAAGTTTTGAAACAACTGCACAATCTGGGTATCGTAGCCCAAAATCGTTGGCAGCGGCTCCGTCGGTATTTCAATCACAGCGGATCGTTCCGCAATCTGAACTTTGAGGTTATCGAGAACCTGCTGAAATACCAAATTTAAGTCCACCATTGCGGGTGATTTTCCTTGCTTACCCACCATTGAGTAAGCCAACAAATCCTGGATCAGAGACTGCATTCGATTACCTGTATCGTAAATACGACTCAGGTAATCCTGGGCTGATTCATCCAGGGAATTCTGGAGCTTTAGCTGTAGTACCTTTGCAAATCCCGTGATACTTTGCAAAGGCTGCTGCAAATCATGGGAAACCACATAGGCAAAGTGCTCAAGTTCTCGGTTAGAGCGCTCCAGCTCTTGGTTGTGTTCAACCAACTGTTTTTGCAAACGTTGGATACACAGTTGGTGCTCGATGCGGGCCAATACCTCCATTTCTTGAAAAGGCTTTGTCACATAGTCCACACCCCCAGCCGCAAAGGCTCGCACCTTGTCTAAGGCATCATCCAAGGCACTAATAAAAATGACGGGGACACTCCGAGTTTTGGGATCAGCTTTCAGTTTTTCACAAACCGTATACCCATCCATTTCTGGCATCTTAATGTCGAGCAAAATCAGGTTTGGTAGATCAGCCTGAACAGAAATCAATGCCCTTCTCCCATTCAAGGCTTTCCTCACCTCAAAGCCCTGGTTGGTTAACATTGCAGACAGAACTCTTAGATTGTCAGGCATATCATCAACTAAGAGAATATCGCCGCGCATTTTTCCCTCAGTAAATTGACTCATGTGTCATTCCTTGGCCGTTAGCCCTGTATCGGATGTTCAACAGAACGGCTGTCTCACGAATGATCCTGATATGCGATGTGGCTGAATCAGCAATGAGAGGCTTAGGCACGATCGCTACTTCAAGTATGCCTGAGTGATCTCAATCATGTCATCAAAGCGAAAGTCACGAGTCCATGTTTCAAGCTGTTGAGCCAGGGGAGCGTGGATAGCCGGGATCTGCTCAATTAGCTGAAGAATAGGGCGATCGACCCCAAGTACAGCGTGTCGATGAAGTTGCTGAACCCATTCCTCTGGCATGTGAGCCAAATGTTCTCGCAAGTCCTTGGGAGGTGTCCCCTGATCCTGTAAAACAGGCGAAAGGCGATCGCGAGAACGCTCCTCATATTGATACTGCACCCCTAAATGCTCCGCCAGCTTTTGAAGCAAAATATCCTCTTGAATAGGCTTACGCAAAAAATCATCGCAGCCAATTCCTGCCGTATCGTCAGCCGTTACTTCAAATACGCTTGCCGTTAGTGCGATAATCTTCGTCCTCAGCACAGGCACATTAACATTAGATCGTTTCCCTAACAGCTCTGATGCATCCTGATAAGCTTGCTCCAAGCTGCGAATTTTTCGCGTTGTCTCCACGCCACTCATCACGGGCATCCGGATATCCATTAAAATCAGATGGGGACGCCAACTCCGCCATACATCAATGCCATTTTGCCCATCCGCAGCGTCACGCACCTCAAAGCCAAGGGGCGACAAGAGCTTAATGAGGAACTGGCTATTCTCCCACTGATCTTCAATGATTAGAATTCGATAATTAGGCTGATTTGGAGCAATTCTGATGACTCTTCCTGGCATCTCAACAGAGTGATTTTCCGGGCCCACAACTCGGCCAACCCGAATCGTAAATCTAAAAATACTGCCTTGATTCACTTCGCTACATACGATAATATCTCCCCCCATCAACCGAACAAACTGGCGGCTAATGGTGAGTCCTAACCCCGTCCCCTCTGTCGCGCGACATCCCGCAGCACCTTGTGTAAACGGCTCAAACAGCTTTGGAATGTCTTCCGCTGGAATTCCAGGGCCAGTATCCTCCACTTCAAAAACAATCACATCTGATTCAGTCCAAGGAGAATCAGATGCCGGGTCATGGGCTTCTTGATCTGACAAAGGTGGAAGCTGGCCATGCACACCAGAAGAGAATTTCTGAAGGGGCTCAGGCGGCAAGGAAGAAATAGTACTAGGATCAGGGAGGGCCCTTAAGATAACTTTGCCACTTTCTGTGAACTTAATGCCATTCCCAATCAGGTTAATCAAGACTTGCCGAAGTTTTCCCTCATCAGTTCTGATATATCGAGGCAAGTTTTCAGAGCGCTCAAAAATCAGTTCTAGATGCTTGGAGCTTGCTTTAATGCGTAACATCTCCTCTAAATCGTTAAGGAGCCGATACAGATCAAAGTCAGTCTCATTAAATCTCAGTCGTCCTGCCTCAATTTTGGACATTTCTAGCACATCATTGATAAGCTCTAAGAGATGGCGACCACTGCGATTAATAATGTTGATATAGGTTTGATGTTCTAAACTGACCAAGGGATCCCGTCTCATAACCTGGGTAAATCCAAGAATGACATTCAGAGGTGTCCTGAATTCATGGCTCATGTTTGCCAAGAACTCGCTTTTTGCACGACTGGCATCAGCACTTTGTGCCGCATCCCGTATCGCAATCTCTGTTGCCTTTTGCAACTTAAGTTCGGCATACTTATGTTCGGTGATATCTTCCAACAACAGCAAAAAGCCATCCAATCGGCGAGTGTTTTCTGCCCAAGGGTTAAGCTTACGATGCATCAAGGGCTGAAGCATCAAGTCAAACCAGCGATCGCCTTGCTGAATATTGCTATGCTTAATTGAATTGCCAAATCGCAAATAGTCTAAGCTGATTTCCCATTGCTCTAGACTAAGCCAGTCTGGGATCAGGGATTGTCCTAGGTTCCCCCTAATTTCACATCCTAAAAGCTGGACAGCCATGGGATTACAAAACCAGATTGTGCCGTCTGAATCAGCCGCGAGCAGACCCAAAGCAACGGTATGAGCGATCGCAGTTTGAATCGACTGAGCGCGCCCAAGCTGTTGCGCGATCGCAGCCAGTTGAGTCACCTTTGAGACTGAATCCTGCGATCGCCGAAGGTGCTTAAGCTGGGGTGCCCATTCTGAACTGCTCCCCGCAGCACTGAGGACAAGATCCTGCCGATAATGTGACCAAAGTCGGTCAATCTGACATCTCAATAAATAATCTTCTCGGAGGCGTTCTTGCAACGCGACGGCGATAGCAGTTGTGGCGAATAGAGCCAGTGGAGCCGCGATCGGTAAAAGATAGTTTGCACGGAATAAAAGGAGCCCCATCAAGCTCCAGCCATAACAGAGGCCGACCACAATGACAAGCTGTTGACGTGTGTTCCATTGCAACATAAACCAACTTAATACTGGCATTCCAAGCAATAAGCTTGTCCATAAACCGACCCCTCGTATCGGATGAAGATCATTGTGCTGCAACAAGTTATGGATTGCGGTTGCATGGAGGTAGAGTCCACTCGTAGGTGGGTTTCGATGAAACGGCGTGACGAGGGGATCAAGCCCTGTTGCCGTAACACCCACTAAAACAATTTTATTTTGGAAGCTAGCCGCCGCGACTTTCCCCGTCAGCACATCCACAAAGGAGTATGCTTCTATGCTCAGCGTTTCTCCTGACCAATTCACCCATAAGGTCTGATCGGCATCTGGGAGTTTCACCTCTGGATTAATGAGGCTATAGGCTTCCAATGCCGCAAGACTCAGCGCAGGTTGACCGAGTACTTCTAGATTAAGTTGTCTTACCAGCCCATCAGAGTCTTCCTGTTTCATCACATGGCCAGTTGCAATACTCGCCTGTGTAAGACTTAACACTGGCAATAAAGCAACTCCATTGGTATCCCATGCTTGGGCTAAAACAACATATCCATGATCAGCGATCGCGTCAGCGAGATTTTTATCTTCTGGGCTCGGCTCTGACCAAAGAATGTTGATGACAACAATACTGGGCTCTGCAATTGCAAGGGTCTTCAGAAGATCGGCATAATAATCTCGTTTCCAAGGAAAGCGACCCAGTTCTCGAAGGCTCTCATCATCAATTTCAATCACAACTAAGCGATCGTCTAAGGGGATTGTCCCTCGAGCCCAAAACAGTTGACGGTAAGCAATTTGCTCTAGAGCTTGGAAACTGTTAAAAGATAACAATCCCGCGATCGCAGTACTTGATACAATTCCTGGGGCAAGCCGCCATAGCGCCCTAACAAAGCGATTATTCATGATGCTCATGGGTAAGATCGCCAGCAGCTATCCTTTGGGTAATCGCCACAATTTGATCGAATTCAAAGTTTCGGTTCCAGCTCATCAGCAAAGTCTTAAGGCTACCATGACTCGCCGGAATTTCATGAATAAGCTGAGTGATTTTTCGGTCAAATCCTTTAATTGCCGCCTTTCGTAGTTGCAAAAACCACTGGGGTTTCATATCCTGGTTTAATGCTTCTAAAGCATCATCTTCTACTGAATAAAATGACGAAACTGGCGCTAGAACTTCGGAAGAATTTTCTAACTTAACAGGGCTTTTATTGACACCATTAAGGTCTTGAAGATCTTGTTGAGGTCGTGCCGAACGGGTCATGACAAAAAAACGTACAACCGTTCCCGAGCCAGGCACACTCGCGATTGTAATTTCCCCGCCCATCGCCTGAACAAACTGACGACTCATAAATAAACCTAAGCCTGCTCCCCCTCCAAAATGCCGCCCTGAGGTGGTAGAAGAAAATGCATTAAATAAGGAGCTAATTTCCTTCTCAGGAATGCCTACCCCAGTGTCTTTAACTTCAAAATATAGGGGGAATTTCGGGGTGTGTTCTTTACTGCTAGGTGTGTCAGAAACCAGAGGTAAACACAAACGATCAGCCCAGATTTTTAAGGTGACTTCACCACGGGGCGTACATCGGATTGCATTATCCATCAGATTGTTCAAAACCTGGCGAAGCTTCATATCGTCTACGTCAATCCATTCTGGCAGGTTTGAAGGCATATCTTGATGAAAGGATAATGATTTCAAGGCTGCTTTTTGGTGCCACTCTGAAGCTAATTCCTTTAGAAAATCAACAAAATGAACGCTTCGATTGTGAGAAACTAGCTTGTTAGACTCAGCCTTTGTGACCGCCAAAACCTGATTTAGAAGATTGAGAAGTTGACGGCCACTCCGATGAATTCCTGCAACATAGTCATGGTTTTCTGGTGAGAGTGAGTTATCCCCCTGCATCAAACCACTGAAACCAAGAATTGCATTTAGAGGGGTTCGGAGTTCGTGGCTCATTCGGGCTAAGAACTCACTTTTTGCATAGTTTGCAGCCTCTGCTGCATCTTTTGCATCGCGCAATGCTGCTTGGGTTTGTTTATGCTCTTCAATCTCCCGTTGGAGGACTTGATTTTTCTGTCTCAGCTCTTTCTGAAGCTTTTGAATTGTGAGTTGATTGGCAATTCGAGCTAAAACTTCCTCAGTCTGAAAAGGTTTAGTGATGTAATCAACGCCACCGACGGCGAAAGCCTTAACTTTACCTGAAATATCATCGGCAGCACTAATAAAAATGATCGGGATATCCTGCGTCACCGGGTTTATTTTAATCTGCCGACAAACTTCATAGCCATCGATAATAGGCATCCGAATATCAAGCAAAATTAGATCAGCCAAAAGATGACTCAAGCTGACCAGAGCCATTTTACTATTCGTGACACAGCGCACCTTGTAGCCGCAGCCTACTAGGCTCATCGATAAGATGCGCAGATTATCTGGCGAATCATCAATGATTAGGATATTACCTTTGCTGTGACTGGCATCCTCAGGTGTCATGGGGGCTTCAGATATTGAGGCTACACTTTCAACCAAAATTTATCCATCACAATCATAAAAAAAACTTGAATGAATCCAACCGGCAACCTAGGCGAAAATTTGAATTTCTAACTGATTTAATCGGGGAGATATATTGTCAAAAAATCCACTAGGCTTGTAATCCTTAAGAGGCTTAAATGTTACTGGGATGGGTGTCAATTTAATGTCGGAACCTCATGGCTTCTAATCCTAGATTTTCTACCCTCAAACGTGTTCATCTTGATCATCTTGAATTGTAGCCCGATCTTCGCTCGGATGAAGCCAACTATAATCTGCGGGCAAGTCAGCGCGATCGCACCTCCACCAGGAACATCCACTATCGGCGCAGAGGAGTAGTCCTATCAAGATGATGTAAAATGACATCGGTATGATTGCTCTAGCAGCGCTGTTGCAGACTGGATATCCAAGGCTGAAGCAAAGAAGTGCCCTTGCATCATCCGACACCCAACGGACTCCAAGGCCGCAACGTCATCCGCAGTTTCCACGCCTTCAGCGATAACTGACAATCCCAACTTCTCAGCTAACCAGACGATCATCTCACTAATGTCCCACTGCTTGCTCATTACAAATGAGCGATCGATTTTCAGGACATCAATGGGAAATTCCTTCAGGCGACCTAAGGAAGAATAGCCAGTGCCAAAGTCATCCACATAAAATTCAATTCCCAAGCTCCTAAGGGAGATAAGACTTGAACTTGCAACATCTTTATTTTCAATCAAGGCGCTCTCCGTAATTTCGAGTTTGAGCGTATTTGGTAAAACTCCTGTCCTCGCTAAAATCTCTCGAACAGATTGTACTAAGTTAGCCTCTAGAAGTTGCATTGTAGAGATATTCACGCTTATCGTCAGTGGCTGAAGCGATGGGAATTTCTGCTGCCATCGATAGAGCTGATGACAAGCTTGCTCCATAACGCAAAGCCCAAGCTCATGAATATATCCAGTCTTTTCGGCCAAACCGATAAATAGCTCAGGCGGAACATTGCCACGCTGAGGATGTTGCCAGCGAGCCAAAGCTTCAAACCCAAGAATTGTATTCTGCTCAGATGAAAAAATGGGTTGATAGGCAACGTAGATTTCACGTCGAGCGATCGCAGAATGCAAATCATTCTCAATTTGTAACTGCTCGACTAATGAATCAGAAAAAATGGTTGCAGGAACATTTGGCGATTCCTCAAGTGCATTCGCTAAGCGAATTAAACGACTCACGTTATCAATTGCAATTTTAAGGACTCGCTGGCCTTGAGATGATCGCGTGTCTAAATGATGCTGATGGAGCAGTCGAAGAGCCCCCTGGATGGCAGTAAGCGGGGTGCGAATTTCATGACACAAAAACAAGCTGCTATTATCGATGAGGGGATGCTTAATAGATTGTGGTAGAGCTTCCTTGGAGGCATTCTTTGAAAGAATCATGATTGAAGTCTGGTCAACTCGTATGCCATCAATAACTTGAGGGATCATTATTGGGGTCACTATCACTCACTCGATTGCATGTTTTTTCGGAAATGAGTAACATGTCGGGATTTTCTTATCAAGGATAGAGGGATTTTATTTTATAGATTCGGGCAGTCATCCTCTCTCACAGTATTCTGACTACTCAGGGAACGCAACCCCGTCCAAAGCTTGTAGTTATCTTTCGAGACAGTAATACACACAGTTAGGCCAAGTTCTGCCTGTGTGTAAGCATTTTCATAAGCTTTTAGTCTTTCATCTAAATCGTAGGCTTGATTGTAGCGATATAGTTCGTTGCTGTAATACATTCCCTCGTGAATGGTTTCGTTCCAATACTTAAAGGGTGTCACCATTTCCTCGTCAACGACGATTGGCAAAGAGAATTCCGTTTCAAAACCGTATCGTTCTGTTGAGTTAGAGGCTTCTGAAGTTCGGAGGTTTAGGTTGATTTCGGATCTCATGAACGGCCTATTAGGGCGGTGGGCTCTGAAGGCTGACACGGTTTTTCCTGTCAGCTTGAAAGGGGGCGAAGTACGACATTGGTTGTGCACAGGGAAATCAAACTGAGCAGATATCATCTGATTTATCATGAAGCGCAATATTCAATCAGCGATGAACAGGTTAAAAGAACGAATTTTTAATCGTGGCGTTAATAGATGACCCGCTTTTGCAGGGATGTAGAAGGGCAAGGATGTAGAGGGGCAGTGTGATCTGTCCCTCTACATCCTTGCAAAATCAATCTACTCGAGTTAGCTATCAGCCTAGGAATGAAATGTGGCATTCGTGTGACATCCGCAGCTTTAGGCTTGCACTAAAGCTTTTGTCTGTAGGTTGCAGGCTCTTCCGTCGCTGCCTTGGAAAACCAGGCAAGTGCCTTGTGATGGGTTTTGCCAGTGTTCGCCCAACCGATAGCTGCTTGTCTTAGCGAATTTTTTGGATGCCCTGGATGATTTGTCCTAGGGCGTGGCATTCAAAACTTTGAGTACTCTGTGGCGGAAGTCTTTTTACCCTTTTGAAGAAGGCCATCTTGAATCATGCCCTAGTGCTTCATGCCCTAGCTATCACCGATGGAGGATGTATTGACATCGCCCTCTACTCGCTAACGAAGGGGTTCCTCAAGGTGCCAATTTAGAGCGATCGCAATTTGCCGCCCTAAAATTCCAGGGTCAAAGGGTTTGCTCACAACGGCGGCTGCACCGAGTTCAACGTACTGACGCTGGGTGATGATGTTGCTCGTTGCTGTTAGCATAATGACCGGAATTGATTGCGTAGCGGGGGTTTCTTTCAATGTTCGCAGCGTAATCAAGCCATCAACTTCTGGCATCACGATGTCGAGCAAAATTGCATCGGGCTGTTGAGAAATTGCGATCGCTACCCCTTCATGTCCAGTCATTGCTGTAATCACCTCCCATTGGTTTGTAATTTGTAGGCTAACCTTTGCAATTTCACAAATGTCCGCCTCATCGTCAATCACAAGAATGCTTCGTATCATAGGATTAGGATAATAGAAGTGTTAGCCTTACTACTCAACTCTAGTCTTACTCAATTTTGCTTCTGTGGGACTATTATTGCTTACATTCCGCAGGTTGACATTTAATTTTTACTGTGCATTACGCAAGGCGATTGCTGAAAGCCTTTTGGCAGGGGAGTGTCAGCCGAAGTTCGTTCTGGAGATCGAACACGAAGCTTAAAGCTTCGCAACAATCTGGGCGGCAAACCTCGAAGTCTAAATCTGCCATTTATCAAGGCTTTTAGGCGGCGCAAAATACCCACACATCGAAATTTATAGTAGTTCTAGATAAGAATGAGAAACAATGGCTTACAGCTTAGATCTGCGTGAGCGAGTAGTCGCCCGAGTAGAGCAAGGGCATTCAGTCGAGGAAACGGCTGCCCTTTTTCAAGTCAGTCCGG
>JACYME010000209.1 GCA_015272155.1 Leptolyngbyaceae cyanobacterium T60_A2020_046 | reverse complement strand
CCGATAGCGATCGCAGTGCTTCAGTCGTTCGAGTAGGCGATGGGTCGGGCGATCGTGGGCTGCAAGGGCAGCCGGAATGCATGTGCCGGAATTCTGGCAAGTATGACAGAGCATAACTCCTAGCTTTAGGCGCGGTTGTGCACCAAAACAACAATGGCCTGAGGGGCGACCTCGGCCCTGGATGACAATGGATAAAAAACACTGGCCTCACAGCCTCTGAGCAAAGTAAGGGTTATCGAAGCTTCTCAACCCTTGCCCCAGCAAAACCTGGGCTCATTTCTGAGAACTGCAAAAAAACGCTGTTTAAACGCTGACTTTAAAGATCCACACAATTCGGTAATGGTTGAGCATCTCGCTCTAGTCAGAGGGGGTACGTTAATGACAGACTAGGGTTGCATTTTGCAAAAATTTACATCCGTCCCTGCCGGGTTCCTCTGGTTGTCGGGGCTATCCTTACCCGCTGAGCTGATATGACGAACGTACTCATCCCACCGACCGCTGAAACCACCGTTCCACCCGCCGTGAAATCTACCACGCCCCACCGGGTTGTTATCGTGGGGGGTGGCTTTGGTGGGCTATACGCCGCCCAAGCTCTGGGGCGATCGCCCGTTGAAGTGACGCTGATTGATCGTCGCAACTTCCATCTCTTTCAGCCGTTACTCTATCAAGTTGCAACGGGGGGACTGTCGCCGGGAGACATTGCCTCGCCCTTGCGCGCAGTGCTCAAGCGCCAAAAAAATACTAAGGTGCTGCTGGGCGATGTGGTGGATGTTGATACAGAACGTCAAGAAGTGCACCTCAAGCGGGGTCAAACGGTGCCCTACGACAGCTTGATTGTGGCCACGGGCGGCGCCCATCACTACTTTGGCAACGATCATTGGGAAGAGTTTGCCCCCAGTATCAAAACCATTGAAGATGCGCTGGAGGTTCGTCGTCGCATCTTTCTTGCCTTTGAGGCAGCGGAAAAGGAAACCGATCCCGAAAAGCGGGCGGCGTTGATGACCTTTGTGGTGGTTGGGGGCGGCCCCACGGGCGTGGAGCTGGCAGGAGCCTTGGCTGACCTCGCCTACAGCACCCTCAAGCGCGACTTTCGCAACATTGACACCCACGAAACCAAAATCATGTTGGTCGAAGGGATGGATCGCATCTTGCCTCCCTTCCCGCCAGAGTTGTCGGCCCATGCGGCAGCATCCCTCGAAAAGGCAGGGGTCGAGATTCGCACTCAAACGATGGTGACGAGCATTGAACGCGATCGCGCGGTGCTGAAAACTGGGGATCAAGAGGATGTCATCCTCACCAAAACCATCCTCTGGGCAGCGGGGGTCAAAGCGTCAGGGATGGGCAAAATTTTGGCGGACAAAACCGGAGCCCAGTGCGATCGCGGCGGGCGCGTTATCGTCGAACCCGACCTGAGCATTCCCAACCACCCCAACATCTTTGTCGTTGGCGATCTCGCTCATTACGCCCACCAAGACGACGGTCGTCCCCTGCCCGGGGTTGCCCCCGTCGCCATGCAAGAGGGCAAGTATGTGGCGCAACTGATTCAGGCCCGCATTGCCGACAAAGCCCTGCCCAAATTCCAATACAAAGACTCTGGTAGCCTCGCGGTGATTGGCCGCAACGCTGCTGTAGTCAACCTCAACTGGGTGAAATTCACCGGGTTTCCGGCCTGGGTGATCTGGCTCATCGTCCACATCTTCTACCTCATCGAGTTTGACAACAAGCTGGTCGTGATGACCCAGTGGATGTGGGGCTACTTTACGCGAAACCAAGGGTCACGGCTGATTACCGGCCATGATGTCGATCGCGTCGAAGAAGTCTATACCCAGCATTAAACGCCACTGACCAAAAACGCGCAGGCTGAGATGTTTAGCCTCTGAAGCGCGGAGGAGTTAAGTTCCTCTGCGCTTTTTTGCGTGGGTTGCCTGGAGCCAGGGACGACCCACAGGCCAAATAGCTGGAGCGATCTGTCTCGCCCTTTGGGTCACCCGGGGCATAATCGCGATCGCTTTTTAAAGGAAGCTTGAACCTTTAGCAGGGGCAGTCGCTTCCATCCGGATTTGCTGATCCCAGGGGGAAAGGAAAGGCTAGAAGACTCAGGTCTAGTCCGCGATGTCAGACGCTACGCTCGCCCCCAATGCTGCATTAACCGCTTCAGAACTCCTCGCTCTGCTGGATGATCCCAATTGCTTTGAGGCCGCCCCAGAACCCATCATCTATGCCCCTTTCACTGAGGGAATCTGGAAAGGGGTCTGGAACTGGATGACGCTAACCTTTGCGGTGTCTTGTGCCACGACGGGGGCCGCCCTCACGGCATACACTGCCCTGATTGATGCGCCTGCGGGCAACTGTGCTGAAATTGCCACCCGGGCGTTTGCCTCCGATCGCGATCGCTTGGTCTGTGCCCAAGCGATCGCAGCAACTGGAGACATTGGCGGCATGGTGGAAGGGCTCGCCGTAATTCGAGGCTGGCCCGCCGACCATCCCCTGCACCCAGAGGTGCGCCCCTTGGTGGCCGACTGGTCCGATCGCGTCTTTGAGGCTGCTGAAGCCCACTATCAGCACCGCCAAGAGCTGGAGGCCGTGCGTCTGTTGCAGCACATTCCGCCCATTAGTCCGCGCTATGGGGCGGCGCAAACCCAGCTCAAGGCATGGCGCGTGGCCCACTATACTCGGGAATTTAACCGCTATAGCCAGGCCCAGCGAGCCTTGCAAAACCAGCAATGGGCCGAAGCTACCCGCCAACTTTGGGCCTTGCAGGGCATGGAGCAGGTGTATGGTCACAGCACCCTTGCCCGCACCCTAGAGCGCCACATTCAGGCCGAGCGGCAAGCCCAGGTCATTTTGAATGAGGCGATACAGCGGGCGTCGAGTGGACAGATTGAGGATGTGGGACGGGCGATCGCGATCGCCAGCACGGTGAACCGCAACACTTATGCCTGGCAAACGGCCCAGGCCAACCTCGATCGCTGGAGTGATGCCTTGCTGAATGCGGGGCTTGATCGCTGGTATGCCGGGGAATTGGAGGCCGCGATCGCGATTGCCCAGCGCGTCATCCCCAACCCCAACCGCGCCCAAGCCGCCCATGATTTGATTTTGCTCAGCCGTTCTCGTCAGCTTGCCCTTGTCAGCCTGCGGGCACCCCATCTCCAGAGCATCGGCCTGCCGCCCGCGATTCTTGGTTCGCGGCACATCGCGCCAGACAGCCCCTTTTATCCCCAGGCGATGTCCAATGCCATGACGTGGCAAGGCAAGCTGCAACCCGTTGCGGTGGCCACGATCGCCAAGCCACCGTCCACTCCATCCCCGAGTTCACCCACTCTGACGGCGGTCAATGCCGTCGCGATCGCCAGATCAACTCGCCTTGCGGAAGCTGCCTCGGCTCCGTCCGTCCCGATCCCGGTCAACGCTGCGGCAATTGCGCCCTCCACCCGCTCGCAAGCCCTGTCTCCAAGCCCCCTTCATTCCGAACCCACCCCACCCCACCTGGAACACCCCGCCCCTAAGGATCCCCCAGCCCCCATTTTTGATCCGGCCCCCTTTGTCACGACAGAAGCCCCCCCAGAGTCCGGCACTGGGCAATTGTCCCTACCGCTTCAGCGTGCCGTGCGTGCCACAGGCGGGCGATTGACCAACCTCTTAGCGGCAGAGAGTGGACTGCGCACCGTTCGTCGCGGTGTGCTCCAGATCGAGCTAGACGGTCCCCTTCCCCAGTTCGCCCCTGCCGATCCCGAAATGGCAGGCCGCTTTAGCACTGACCCGTTCATTACCACTGAAACAGCGGATTAGGGGAGGGTGTGAGGGTATCGGGATGTGAGGGTATGCGTTCGCTACAGACTCTCTCACCCATCTCCCCTCTCATCCATCCACCCCAGACTGGGAATGCACCTACAAATCAGACGCCAGGGCGTAGGTGTTACGCCCCCGGTCTTTGGCGGCGTAGAGGGCTTGGTCGGCGGCGGCGATTAAACTTTCGGGAGCAAGGTCTGGTCTGGGAATACTGCTTGCCACGCCAATACTCAGGGTGATGGTTGAGCCCACGGGAGAAAGGGCGTGGGGAATGGCGAGCTGCGCGATCGCCTGCTGAATGGCTTCAGCCACCTGCTGCGCACCGGACTCGTCCACATGGGGCAACAGCACCACAAATTCTTCGCCGCCATAGCGAGCCACCAAGTCCGCAGGTCGTTTGCAGACTTGTTGCAGCGTGGCAGCAATCTGTTGAAGGCAGCGATCGCCTGCTAAATGACCGTAGCGATCGTTATAAGGCTTAAAGGCATCGATATCACACATCAGCAGGGCCAGGGGGGCACCCTCGCGGCTGAGGCGTCGCCATTCTTGGGTCAGGGCTTCATCAAAGCAGCGGCGATTGCCGACCAGAGTCAGCCCGTCTAGGTTGGCCTGCCGCTGAAGTTCTTGATTGGCAAGACGCAGTGCTTCTTCCGCCTGTTTGCGTTCGATCAGGCTGCCCAATTGCAGGGCGATCGCGCTCACCAGGGCAAGCGTTTTGGCCTCGTAGGGAATGGCGCGTCGATTGTAAAACGCCAACATCGCCACCACTTGGCCATTGACCGGAATCGGCACCACCAGCACCGTCTGAAGTCCCGCTGCGATCGCGCTAGGGGTGCGCAGGCCCAGCGCCTCGGCCTCCGACATCAGCGCCTCAATCCACTGCGCCTGCCGACTCGACCACACTTGGGCAATAACCCCGCTGTCTGCTTCCGTCGCCAGCGCGACACTGCGCTGATAAAACTGCACCAGCAGCGGGTCAGTCATGTCATACCAACTCTGACCAATTCGCAGCCCTTGGTGCGCCTCATCCCAGATCCAGACCTCACCATAGTGCCAGTCGATTTTTTCGCCCACCTGAGCCAGTACGGCCTGGAGTGCCGCTTGCAACGTTTCGGCCTGACTCACTGCATGAATCACGCTGAGCAACAGTTGCAGTTCGACCTGAGCCTGCTGCAAGGCATCGTTTTGAGCATTCAGGGCTTGCTGCTGACGCTGAATGGTGAGTTGATGACTCACCCGCACCAGCACCTCCTCCGCCTGAAAGGGCTTAGTGATATAGTCTGCGCCGCCCACCTCAAAGGCCCGCACTTTGTCGGCCACACTATCTAAAGCGCTCAGAAAAATGATGGGCAGGTCTTGCCAGTCAGGATTGGCTTTGACCTTGGCGCACACCTCATAGCCGCTCATGTCCGGCATTTTGATGTCAAGCAAAACTAGCTCCGGGCGTTCGGCGGCAATGGTTTCCAATGCCATCGTGCCGCTGACAGCCTTTCTGACCCGATAGCCACAGCTTCCTAAAATTGAGGCCAGGATTCGCAGGTTGTCTCGGTTGTCATCGACCAACAATATGTTTGGTTTGGGCGGGCCTCGATGGGGTTTTCGCTGCGATCGCGGCCTAGAATCAATTCGTTCCATCCCGTTGAGTTTTAGGATTAGGGCTCCTCTTTCCCTTAGTGATGGTGCGTGAGCGATATTTTGCACGGGGTGAAGCAAATCAGAATTGACGACTACAATTCTGCTCAATTCTGGGATGTTCCTCCAGCACTTATCCAGACACCACCTTGATTCAGGGTTCACCCCTTTGCGCGGGTTATGTGCACCCCCATAACCAAAATCCGACTTTTCCAAGAGCCCCTTAAGCACCAGCGTCCCATCTTTCTTTGCGGGGTGCCCCCAGAGCGTTGCGTCTCGTGGGGACGGGCCAAGGGATCAGCATCCTCAGTTCAGGGAATCCATCGCCATGCTATCCGCTAGGGCTTTGGGGAAACCGTGCTCGTGGTCATAGAAAAGCCCGTGCGCGGGGCCGTTTTATCCTGATGGGTCTTGCGCGCTTTCCAACGGCGAATGCTGACGGCCTGCCGTTGCACCGGGTTCAGGTAGCCATCGATGGGAATGACGGTGCCGTGTTCTTGGTCAGTCGCAGGACGCGATCGCCGGGGTTGATAACTCAGACCCGGTGACAGCTTATCTTGGTAAGCGTCAAGGGTTAACGCCCGCATCACCTCATCCGCCGTGCTGTAGCGTTCGAGAAAATCAGGCTTCAGCATTTTAGTGAGAATCGCCGCAAAGGACTCGCTTACATCCGCCAAATGCTGCCAAAGCACCTCCCCTGTTCTGGGATCGCTGTCAAACTCAATGGGAGTTTTGCTGGTCAGCAAAAACAGGCAGGTCATGCCCAGGGCATAGATATCGCTGGCATAGGTGGGGCGCAGGGCTTGTTGTTCTGGCGGGGCAAAGCCCGGTGTGCCCACAAACTGCGTGAGCGGAGCATGATAGCCACCGTCATCCACGTCGCTGAGACATTCGCGGACGGCCCCAAAGTCGATCAGCACCAGACGACCATCCTCCGCACAGCGCATGATGTTGGGGGGCTTGATGTCGCGGTGAATGATGCGGCACCGATGGACAAACTTGACGACGGGCAAAATTTCGCGGAGAAACTGCTTGACCTCAGCTTCGGTTTTGGGGCCGCACCGCCGGACTTCCTTGGTCAGCACTTCGCCATCGACATACTCTTGCACCAGATAAAACTCGTCTTTGATGGTGAAGTAGTCGAGCAATCGCGGAATTTGTGAATGGCTGCCTACCTTGGCGAGAACCTTGGCTTCTTGGCGAAAGCGGCGCTTGGCCCGCTCCAATGACATGGGATTACGCACCTTGGGTGAAAGCTGCTTGATGACGCACAGAGGGCTGCCGGGAATCGCTCCATCCTGAGCTAGGTAGGTGACGCCAAAGCCACCCGCTGCAAGGACTTTGACCACACGATAGCGATCGCGAAACACCTCCCCCGCTTGGTGCATGGCCTTGCGGCGGACTCGATTTTGAGAATTGTCGCGGTAGGCAGAAAGGTTTGGCGGAGAATCGTGCATGGCAGCGGCGTTTAGGGATCGTTCAGGGTGGAAAACGTTGGAGCGCAAAAGGGGAGATAGGTCAAGATTACACGGTTGTTAGGGGCGCGTCGTCCGTAGGCCGGGGCAGCCAGAATCGAAAGGTACTGCCTCCATTTAGGGTGCTTTTTACCTCAATTTTGCCACCGTGAAGCTCGACTAGACGACGACAAATGGTGAGGCCGATGCCTGTGCCTCCCGTCCCGCGATCGCGGGAGCGATCGGCACGCCAAAAGCGATCAAACACGTGGGGCACATCTTCTGGGGCAATGCCGGGGCCGGTATCGCTAACCGCAACCCAAACCCGGCGCGGTTCTGCCCAGGCCGAGACAGTAACCTGCCCGGCTTCGGTATAGCGCAGGGCATTGGCGAGGAGGTTCACAATAATTTGTTCAACCCGCTCGGGGTCTGCCCGGACAATGGGCAAGCGATCGGGCACATCGAGCTTTAGCGCGACGGGATCATCGGGCAAGCGCTGATCGGCAAACCGGGCGACGAGGGCAGACAGTTGGGAGTTGAGGGCGATCGCGCGGGGATGAATCGGCAAATAGCCCGACTCAAGCTGGGACAGCTCTTGGAGATCATTCACCAACCGCTGAAGGCGAGCCGTCTCTTGGGCAAGGCGCTGATAAATTTCGGGAGAAGCGTCGAGGGTGCCGTCGGCCAGGGCTTCGAGATAGCCCTTGATGATAGTGAGCGGAGTGCGCAACTCATGGGACAGATCGCCCACCAGCTCGCGGCGGCGTTGCTCAACGCCCTGCAAATCCGCTGCCATGTGGTTGACGCTTTGGGCCAGTTGAGTCAGTTCCAAAATTTCGTATTCGGGGAGGCGGCGATCAAGATCCCCGGCGGCAAATTCGCGGGTCACCCCCTCCATTTCCAGCAGGGGCCGCACCACCCGCTGAGACAACCAATAGCTAGTGCCGCTGGCGGTCAAAGAACCCACTAGCCCGGCCCAGGCCATGCCGCGCCACCAGGCAAACTGGAACCCCTCAACGAGTTGGGTTTGCACCTGCCCAATGCGAAAGTTGTTGACCTGGATTTGCCGCAGGTACACCACAAACAGGCGCGGCGAATAGAGCCAGCCAATGGTCGCCAGCGTCACGATGCCGACCCCCAACACCACCAGGTGTGAGAGAAACAGGCGGCTGCGCAGGCGAGGCTTGGTCATGGGGTTGCGGAATCGTCGTCAGGGTCGTCCGGGGGATGGTCGGGCTCGTCTTCGAACTTATATCCCACGCCGATCACCGTTTTGATGAAGGTGGGTTGAGCGGGGTCGGGCTCGATTTTTTTGCGCAGTCGAGCAATGTGAGCATCGACAATGCGCTCATCGCCGTAAAAGTCGCTGCCCCAGAGTTTTTCGATGAGTTGAGGGCGGGTCCAGACTCGGCTGGGATAGCTGAGAAAGGTGGCGAGCAGGTCAAACTCTAGGGTAGTCAGGTTAAGGGGCTCTTGTGTATGGTCGGCATGCGATCGCACCGCTGTTCTCTGGCCCAAATCTAGGTGAAAGTGTGGGCTTTGGTACTGGGGAGACTGGCCCCCCTGGCGCAAACTGCGGCGCAGCAAGGCTCGCACCCGTGCCACCAACTCCCGAGGGCTAAAGGGTTTGACGAGGTAGTCATCGGCCCCGGTTGAGAGGCCAATGATGCGGTCGATCTCTTCGCCCCGAGCGGTCACCATCAGGATATAGGGATCCTTCGCTCCGGGCTGTTGCCGCACCCGCGCGCATACTTCTAGGCCATCGAGCCCGGGCAGCATCAAGTCCAGCACAATCACATCGGGCTGAATCTCTTGGGCCAGGACAAGCGCCTGCTGGCCATCGCGGCAGAGGTGGCAGGTAAACCCTTCCTTTTCGAGGTAGAGCTTGATGAGATTAGCAATTTCGAGTTCGTCTTCAACAATCAAAATATCCACGGAGGCACCACGAGTTAGTGATTGGACAGTCCTGGACTCGGCGGGTGGGCAGGGCATGGAAACCGGGAAGGGTTCGGCGATCGCGATTCTACGATAGACGCTGGCCGTCCGTTCTGGGATCCGTCAAGGGGGTGGCGATCGCCCACCAGGATAGTGCGATGGCCTGCTGGGTTCGGCTCGGGGCGCTGGTGTGTAGGCATCCAAACCGCCGAGCATTCTCTGCATTCTCTGATAGGGTGAGAATTAGGAGCGATCGCGCCTGGGATCGACGAGGGATGGGGCGATGAAAGTTGCATTTATTGGCATGGGCACGATGGGTGTCCCAATGGCGCTAAACCTATTGAAGGCAGGATTTTCGGTCACGGTTCACAACCGTACCCGCGATCGCGAGATGTCCGTGGCTGAGGCCGGAGCCCAGCGGGCAGAGTCGCCCCAGGCAGCGGCGATGGGCGCAGATGTGGTGTTGACCTGCGTCAGCGACACGCCGGATGTGGAGGCGGTGCTGGTGGGGCCGCAGGGGGTGATCCACGGTGCGCAGCCGGGCGCGATCGCGATCGATTTATCAACCATTAGCCCCATGGCAACGGTCGCGCTGGCCCAGGTGCTGGGCCAGCGGGGCGTGACGCTGCTGGATGCCCCAGTGTCGGGCGGATCAGAAGGAGCCAAGCAGGGCACGCTGTCAATCATGGTGGGGGGTGATGCTGAGGCTTTTGCCCGTGCCCGCCCTGTCTTGGCATCGATAGGGCGCACCATCACCCACCTTGGGCCATCGGGCTCAGGGCAGATCACCAAGGCGATTAATCAAGTTATTGTGGCGGGCACCTACTGGGCAGTTGCTGAGGGCATAACCCTGGGGCTCAAAGCTGGGCTGGATATGGATCAAGTGGTGCAGGCGGTGGGCGGTGGGGCAGCGGGCTCCTGGGGTTTGACAAACCGCTCGGGCAATATGATTGTCAATGAATATCCCCTGGGCTTTCGGGTGCGTCTCCATCAAAAGGATTTGAAAATTGCCCTCGACGCAGCGCAAAAATTGGGGGTGGCGCTGCCGATGGCGGCCTTTGTGGATCAGGCGGAAACGGGGCTGATCGGTCGTGGCTATGGGGATGAGGATATTTCCGCGATCGCCCGTATTCTGCGTGAACAGGCCGGACTGTCGGAGTAAACGAAGGGGGAAAGGGAGGGAATCGCGCGCCCTCTAGCCCGAGGTCAGTTCTTCCCTTATAAAATCAGTTCTTCCCTTATAAAATTGGTAGGACGTAATCCGAGACGCATATCGTAGGGCGTATCGAACAATTGGGCCACCTGTGTTGACCGGTTTTGGGGCGATCGCAGGCCAGGTGACCGAGTGCCACCACTCACCTAGCCGCTGCCCTGGCCTGGTCTTATTTCCTCCTGCACTGGTATCGTTGAGCGTCATGATCTACCTGTTATTTCCAACCCAAGGACAAAACCCGTGAGTTTGACAACCCGCCTGCGCGACTCCCTGAAAGGCTTAGTCGCTCAACCCCAAGCCGCGATCGCGAGCCCCTTTGATGCCGCAGCCTTTGACCGCGCGGTCATGAAAACCTACGGTCGCTTTCCGCTGGCATTGGCGCGTGGCGAGGGCTGTCGCGTGTGGGATACCGACGGGCGCGAATATCTGGACTTTGTGGCGGGCATTGCCACCTGCACCCTGGGGCATGGGCATCCCGTAATGATTGAGGCAGTGACCCAGCAGATTCAAAAGCTTCACCACGTTTCCAACCTCTATTACATTCCCGAGCAGGGGGAACTGGCCCAATGGCTGACCCAGCGTTCCTGTGCAGACAAGGCGTTTTTCTGTAACTCTGGCGCAGAGGCCAACGAAGGCGCGATTAAGCTGGCACGTAAGTATGCCCACACTCAGCGGGGCATTGAGAACCCCGTCATCATTACGGCGAATGCCAGTTTTCACGGGCGCACGCTGGCGACGGTAACGGCAACGGGGCAACCCAAATATCAGAAGCACTTTAGTCCACTGGTGCCGGGGTTTCACTATGTGCCCTACAACGATCTGGAGGTGCTAAAGGCCGCGATCGCGACATTGGATGCAGAGACTCCCCAGGTAGCGGCGATTTTGCTAGAGCCGTTGCAGGGCGAGGGAGGGGTGAATCCGGGCGATCGCGACTATTTTCGACAGGTGCGCCAGATTTGTGACGATACGGGAATTCTGCTCATTCTGGATGAGGTGCAGGTGGGCATGGGCCGCACGGGCCACCTATGGGGCTATGAAGCGCTGGGCATTGAGCCCGACATTTTTACCCTCGCAAAGGGGCTGGGGGGCGGCATTCCCATCGGGGCGGTGCTGTGCCGAGCAAGCTGTGACGTGTTTGAACCGGGGGATCACGCCAGCACCTTTGGCGGCAATCCCTTTGTGTGTGGGGTGGCGCTGGCGGTGTGCCACGCCGTTGAGCGCCTTAATGTGATTGCGAATGTGCGGCAGCAGGGCGACGCGCTAGAGCAAGGATTGACGGCGATCGCGGCGCGCTATCCCCAGCAGTTTGCCGGAACACGCGGCTGGGGGTTGATTCGTGGGCTCGTGCTCCAGCCCGATGCCGCGCTGACGGCGATCGATATCGTAAAGGCAGCCATGACCGAGGGATTGTTACTGGTGCCCGCTGGCCCGTCGGTGGTGCGGTTTGTGCCGCCGCTGGTGGTGTCGAGCGACGAGGTGCAACTGGCCCTCAGTCGTCTGGAAGCCGCGATCGCAGCCCTCTAGAGCCGCCCATTCTCAGACCTCCGGTTTCTTGGTTGTGGCCTCCAGCAATCCAAGGGCTCGGCAGAAACCGGAGATCCGAGGGCGGTCTGTCGCGATATTGGCCTATTGGGCAACCCACCCCCCATCCACCGCGAGACTTTGCCCGGTGATGTATTTGGCCTGGTCAGAGCAGAGAAAGAGAATCGTATCCGCCACTTCCCTTGGGTCGCCAATGCGTTTTTCGGGCACCCCGGCAAACCCGTTCCTCGAAGCCGGGGGTGTTGGTCATGAGCCGTTGCAGCATCGGCGTCATAATTGGGCCAGGACATACGGTATTAATCCGAGTATTTTGTTCTGCAAATTCCAATGCGGCGGCTTTCGTCAGTCGGACAACGCCATTCGCAGCACCGGAATCATGGTTGACAATGGCACTCGTTTGTGGGTAGTTTAGCCCACCTGGAGCTTGCCGAGCAACCATTCCGCTTCGGTCGAGATGTCATACTAAGGGAGATTTGCTACCCACCCTGCCCCTTACCCATGACGGCTGCCACCGACTTTCTCGCTAAGCTCAACCCCTCCCAGCGCCGTGCCGTCGAGCACTTCTGCGGCCCCCTCCTCGTTGTCGCCGGAGCCGGGTCAGGCAAAACCCGCGCCCTTACCTTTCGCATTGCCAACCTGGTGCTAAACCACCGCGTTGACCCCGAAAACATTTTGGCAGTGACCTTTACCAATAAGGCCGCCAAAGAGATGAAAGAGCGGATTGAGGTGCTATTTGCGGAGCAAGAAGCCCAGGGCAAGCACGGCAAGCGACTGTCGGCCCTGCCAGAGTATGAGCAAACCAAGCTGAAATCCCACGTTTACAAGACCGTCACGAAGCACCTGTGGATTGGCACCTTCCACGCGCTATGCTCCCGCATTTTACGGTTCGACATCGAGAAGTATCAGCACCCCGCAGGCTATACTTGGAAAAAGACCTTCTCGATTTTTGATGAATCCGACGCCCAGAGCTTGGTGAAAACCATCGTCACCAAAGACCTGAGCCTGGACGACAAGAAGTTCAATCCGCGTTCTGTCCGTTACGCCATCAGCAACGCCAAAAACCAGGGCTTCACCCCCGACGAGTTTGAGAAAGACCAGCCCAACTATCGGGGACGCATGATTGCGGATGTGTATCGCCGCTATGAGAAAGCCCTGGCGGAAAACAATAGCCTCGATTTTGACGACCTGATCCTGATTCCCGTCAAGCTGTTTCAGCAAAATGAGTCGGTGCTGGGCTACTGGCACAGCCGCTTTCGTCACATTTTGGTGGATGAATACCAGGACACGAACCGCACCCAGTACGACCTTATTCGCCTGCTCACCACCAATGGCGAAGATATAGAGCGCTTCAATGACTGGCGCGATCGCTCCACCTTTGTCGTTGGCGATGCAGACCAGAGTATCTACTCTTTCCGCGCTGCCGATTTCACCATTTTGATGAATTTCCAGGATGATTTTGGCGATCGCCTGCCCGATGACGACACCCGCACCATGGTGAAGCTAGAGGAAAACTATCGCTCCACTGCCAACATCCTCCACGTCGCCAACTACATCATTGAAAACAACACCGAGCGCATCGACAAAGTGCTGCGGCCCACGCGGGGCGAAGGGGAACCCATCCTGTGTTACAAAGCCGACGACGAACTCCACGAGGCGGATTTTGTCGTCAGCCAAATTCGCAGCTTAGAGTATCAAAACCCCGAACTGAGCTGGGGCGACTTCGCCATTCTCTATCGCACCAACGCCCAATCCCGCGCCTTTGAGGAAGTGCTGACCCGCTACAGTGTGCCTTACCAGGTGGTGGGCGGGTTGCGGTTCTACGATCGCCGCGAAATTAAAGACGTGCTGGCTTACCTGCGGGTGATCGCTAACCCGGCGGACACCGTCAGCATCAAGCGGGTGATCAACGTGCCCCGGCGCGGGGTGGGCAAAAGCACCCTCGACAAGCTCGACCAAGCCACCCAAACCCTCGGCGGCATTCCCCTGTGGGAAATCCTCAGCGATGAGACTTCTGTGAAAACCTTGGCGGGGCGATCAGCTAAGGGCGTGCTGGCCTTTGCCGGGTTAATCAAAAAGTATCGGGAACGGTTGGACAGCGCCAAAGGCTCCGAAATTATCCAAGAACTGCTGGAAGAGTCGGGCTACATCGAAGAACTGAAGAACGAAGGCACCGACGAAGCCCTAGAGCGTGTCGGCAACGTGCAGGAGCTGTACAACGCCGTCCTGCAATTTGAGGAAGAAAATGAAGACAATTCCCTCATTGCCTTCCTCGCCAATGCCTCCCTCGCCTCCGACCTCGACGACATGAACGAGGGTAACAACCGCGTGTCCCTCATGACCCTCCATTCCTCCAAGGGGTTGGAGTTTCCCGTGGTCTTCCTCGTCGGGCTGGAGCAGGGCCTTTTCCCCAACTTCCGCTCTCTGGAAGACCCCGCCGCTGTGGAAGAGGAACGCCGCCTCTGCTATGTGGGCATTACCCGTGCTAAAGAACGCCTCTTCATCACCTATGCGCGGGAGCGGCGACTCTATGGCAACCGCGAACCTGCCAGTCCCTCACTGTTCCTGGGCGAGCTGCCAGTTGATTACATCACTACCAACGCGGGGCTGGGGCTACCCCAACGGATGACCACCCCCATCCGCGATGCCCGCAAAAAGAAGGAAGTGGAGGCGAAACCGGGCAGCGGTGCTCACGAGTTTGACTGGAATGCTGGCGATGTCGTTATCCATCCCGCCTATGGGTCAGGGCAAGTGACGCACATTTTTGGGGCGGGCAATAAAATCTGTCTGGCGATTCAATTCCCCAACCAAGGGCGCAAAATCATCGATCCGAAGCTTACAAAGTTGCAGAAGGCAGAGTAGGGATGGGAGCGATCGCCTCTTTGAACTAGGAGATCATGATGTTCTGACACGTCACATCGGTCGAGTCTTTAGAAGACTAAAAATTACGCCTAAAATTCAACAATGACGAGGTTCGCACTGTCGATCTTTCCCAAGAATTCTATGGTCAGATTTTTGAGCCTTTGCAAGCAATCGACTTTTTCAAGCAAGTGACCGTTAATCCTAAAACCAACACGATTGAGTGGGCCAACGGCACTGACTTCGCACCTGAATATTTGTTTGGTTTTACTCCTGCATTTCAACAAACTGCCTAGAGGAGGGTGAGGGTGGGGACTCACTGTGTCTTGACTTGGTGGTGGAACTGCGATCGCGCCCAATCCTGCCACCCTGCTGCGATAACCGGATTTAAGCCCCGCGATCGCTGCTTACAATAACAGAACGTCCTGCCAGAGACGGGGTCGCGATCGCGCAACCGATTGAAGTGGAACTTGATTACCGTGAAGATCCGGTGCCACCTCTGGAGGATAGCGATCGCGAAATTTATCGGCGTACCTGAGGCAACCCAACACCCTACGCCACGTGTCAGGATTGGTGCAAACACGCCGCGATCGCCCCCATAGCACCCCAACGGGATCCATCGGCGCGATCGTCGCAATTACAAACCTGTCTCCACACGCCAAATCAACTGTACTCGCCACACCCCTAGCGTTCACGTTTGGCAACGCAACTACTACGAGCGTATCCCCCGTAGCCAAACAGAACTCGACAACATCCGTGCCTACATTCAGCCAATCCACAAAATTGGCAAGATGACTCTTTGCGTTGATCAGAATGTCCCTCAGACAATGCGTGTCGGATCAACCAACATCTCCTCAACCGTCAGTTGCCACTGAGGAAACGTCGGTGCAATAACCCGATCGCCTCGATTAAAGACGGTTTCTGTATACCGTCCGTCAGCCAGTGCCAACACCGTCACGCACCCTGCTTGGGGGTCAACAAGCCAATATTCTGGGATGCCGCGCCACTCGTACTGATTGCGCTTGTCAAAATAGCCGCGGCGGCGGCTTTCTGCTCCGGGGCTGACCACCTCAACCACCAGCAGGGGTGGGGCCATTGCCAGCGTAATTGCCGACTGACCAAGGGCTTACAACTACTCCAGATGCTCTGGGCGCAGCACCGTCAGGTCAGGAAAGCGGTTCTTCGGCTGTCCCAGCACTTCAATGGCAAGCTGATGGGTCTGACCCGTTGAAAGCCCACAATTTCTGACAAAGCGCGATCGAGCGCCCGCAAGATCAAGACATTTTCATCCGATTCTGGCGGCACCTCGATTAACTTCCCATAGGTCAGCTCATACCGTCTATCCGTCCCGTCATCGTAGGCAAGATAGTCAACAAATGTCGCAATTTTTAGGTTGGCTTGAGTCAAGGAAACAACCGACATAACGCCTTCAACTCGATTGTAGGGTGAGTACTCGCGATCGCCCATGCTGATGCGACTCATCCCCAACGTCACCCCTATGGCTCTGTCTGCACCCAGGCTAAACTGAAGGCACCCTGACACAAGGCACCATCATGGTACAGGCACAGACTCAACCGCTCACCTTTGAAGAATTTCTCGCGACATATCCCGAAGATGGCGGCATCTATGAACTGATCAACGGAGCAGTCATTGCGGTGAATCCGACCGGGAAACATGAAGAGGTGGTCGCGTTCATCGTGGCGGAATTTAACTTTGAAATTCGGCGGTTGGGCTTGCCCTATGTGTTGCCGCGCACCTGCACCCTCAAGCCCGCGGCCCCCAATACAGGCTACAAACCCGACATCACCGTATTGCACAAAACTGCCCTAGCCGCAGAACCTCGCTGGCAAACAACCTCTACCATTCTGCGGGGTAGCTCAGTGCCCCTGGTGGTGGAAGTGGTGAGCACCAACTGGCGCGATGACTATGACCACAAACGCGCCGACTACGAAGCAATGGGCATCGCAGAATACTGGATTGTGGACTACCTAGGCTTGGGCGGACGGCGACATTTGGGCGAACCGAAACAACCCACCATCACCGTCTGTGAGTGGGGGAATGGCGAGTATCAGATGCAGCGCTTTCGTCGCGGCGATCGCGTCATCTCCAGAACCTTTCCAGAATTACAGCTTGATGTCAGCCGAACTTTTGATGCCGGTGCCGAAGGGCGGTAGGTCGGCGAGGTCGTGATTTCTTCTAAGTTCCAGCCGTCAGGGTTCCAGCCCACCGAGAGCCAGCGATCGCTCCGAGCATCATAGACAACCGCATCGCGATCGCGGTAATTGAAGCTGAAAAAATCTCCCGTTTCTGCATTTGACCCAGAGAACAACATCTCAGGATAGTGGGTCTGAAACTGTCCAAATACCGTATCGAAGCGAAGGATAACTTGGCCTGCGGGGTCACAGCACACAGCCTCTAACCCACTCAGGTTAAAAACCAGATTCGGCACCTTCAAGAGGCGATCGCCCATCAGCACGCCGCTAAGACAATAGCCTGACTGAAACTGATATCGAAACCGAAACTGACTCTGGCGAAGTCGCGTTCTACAAAGTGATGATGCTGAGGACAATGCCTCAGATGAAGCCTGACGAGAAACCTGGAACATAACCGACTGACCTACGCAGATGAGTGAGCGCTGCAGCAACCACCGCTGATAATCGAGTCCGTCTGTCGCAGCCCCACACCACAGAAGGCGTTGGAAGCTTGAGCACGCCGAATTTTGAGCAGAAGCCTTCACAAAACGCGACAAACACGACCCTTCCAGACCAATATCCATCGTTCTCGGGAGAAAAACCGGAAACTGACTATCCCGAGATCGCAACATCTCATCGTCTAAAACCCAAAGCACAGGGGAAAGACGCGGGGTGGGCCAACAAGCCTATGGCCAAAAATTCGAACAATACTGGGCTGGGGAGCATACCCGATCTAGTATCGATTATAGGCCGGATGTAAAGAAAGATTCCTGATTCTTGCCCTAGAGTTCATACAGGCTTTGCAGAATACGGGGCAACTGTTAACCCAAGATTAAGATGCGGCCACGGCTGCGATTGCCTAACCCATCAGGGAACAGCCCGACCGCCATCCCCGCAGCGGTGGACAGCACCAGGAAAATCGGGTACCTTCAAAAAGACCGATCGGTCGCTTCTCCAAGCCTGGCGCGATCGCGTTAAATTAGCCTCGATTCGGGCAACTTGAGTCTGGGTTAGCCTCGCGGCACCACTTCAGACCGTATCGCTCACGGGGGCTTCAGTGATGAACAAAGGTCAGGCAACACGACAGCGCATTGTGGCCGAGGCGGCAGCTTTGTTTAATCAGCAGGGCTACGCCAACACGTCCATATCTGACCTCATGGCTGCGACAGGCTTGCGCAAAGGAGGACTTTACAACCACTTCAGCAGTAAAGATGATTTGTTTTTGGCCGCCTTTGACTATGCCGTTGAACAGGTCACCCGCGAATATCGGCAGGCGCTGCGCCAAGAGCGCCAAGCCCTCAAGCGGATGGATGCCATTTTTCAGATCTATCAACGCCTTGTGGATGCGCCTCTGTTGCCGGGGGGATGTCCGGTGCTGAATGCGGCGATCGAGAGCGATGACACCCATCCTCAACTGCGATCGCGGGTACAGCAGGTCATGACCCTGTGGCAAAGTCTCATTGCACAAATTTTGCGTAAAGGCGTTGAGCGCGGCGAACTTCAGCCCCACATTGACATTGATGCGATCGTCACAATTCTCATCGCCACCTTAGAAGGAGCCATCATGATGAGCAAACTCTACGACGATGGCGAATATATCGAACGCGCGATCGCCCATCTGCGTCAGTATCTCGCCAGCCTGGCTCAAACGCCATCCGCGATGTAGTTCACCGTTACCCTGCCGGAGTCGGCAGTTTTTTGGCAGAAAAACCGACCGATCGGTCTTTTATTGAGGCAAATTGGAGTTAGTCAACAATGCCATCCATGCCCCGCTTTTCTGATACCGATACTGCTCGCTTCCAGGTGACGCAAGCCTTTCGCGTACAATCCTATGACGTGGGAGCTACCGGGTTCGCCAATGACGCCGCCTATCAGCGCTGGTGGGCAACCTTGCGGGAGGCGCTGATCACCCAAGCCTTGCCCGGCCTACCCGGAGCGCCGATGCTCGTCACTACCCGCGCCCACTATTGGCATCCGCTGCGGGTTAGCGATGCGTTCACCGGTCATATCTGGCTGTCATCGTTGGGCAAGGCGCGGTGGACAATGCAGATCAAGTTAGTAGCCGGCGATCGCGCGATCGCCACAGCAACCCATATTGGTCACTTTCTCGATCCCGAAACCCTGGATCCCCATCCCCTCCCCGACACCATCCTCCAGCACTACTGGGAAACCCAAGGGCAACAATAGAGGCGCAGCGCCATTCCCAATTCAGTCTGGGAAGGAGTGTCCAGGCTAATCCGCCTCGCTTTCATGGGGGCGGGCGAGCCCTAGGATAGAGGCAGAACCGCTGCTGAGAAACACACGCAGGGGAAAGACTATGGAAACGGTCATCGTCAGAGGGTTTGGGGGGGTTGAGCAGCTTGTCCTAGAGCACCAAGCCGATCCCCAGCCCGGCCCCGAAGAGGTTGTGGTGCGCCTCACCAGCATCGGCATGAACCATGCGGAACTGATGGCCCGCCGGGGCGAATATCGTCTAGCGTCAGGAACACCGCCCTTTACTCCAGGGCTAGAGGGCGGGGGCGTTGTCGTCGCCGTGGGGGATGCGGTGCGCGATCGCGCCCTGGGGCAGCGGGTGAGCTTGAGTCTTGGGGCTCCGGCCTCGCGCGGGATAGGCGCAGGCACCTATCGATCGCACTTCGTCGTGCATTGGCAGCACACCATCATTGCTCCCAGCGCCATCCCAGACCAACTGCTGGGGGCATTGTGGCTTCCCTATTTGACTGCTTGGGGCTGTTTAGTCGCCAAGCAAAACCTACAACCGGGGCAAACAGTGCTGATTCCAGCCGCCAGCAGCAGTGTGGCGATCGCCGCCGCCCAAGTTGTCAAACACTACGGCGGCCTCGCGATCGGCACTACCACCCGCCCCGAAAAAATGGCTCGCCTTGAAGCCATGCCCGAGGCCAAATTTGACCACCTAATCTGCACCCAGACCCCAAACTGGCCGCGCCGCGCCAAAGCGATCGCCCAAGGGCGCGGCTGCGATGTCATCTTTGATCCCGTCGCGGCGGGCGACTTTCTCAACCAAGAGATTCGGCTGTTGGCCCCGCACGGTGCGCTATGGGTCTACGGGCTGTTGGGCAAGCCCGGCGTTGTCGATGTGACACCCCTGATCCGCAAAATGGCCTCCTTACGCGGCTGGCTGCTCGGAGAGCTGGTGAACAGTGGTTTAGAGCAGACTGCCTATACCCACGTCCTCGAGCGGGTGGCCGATGGCACCTATCAACTGCCGATCGCAGGAACTTTTCCCCTCCGTGAGGTACAGGCTGCCCATCGCGCGATGGAGCGTGGAGAGCACATCGGCAAACTCATTCTGATTCCCGATGCCTGAGGAACAGACCGCCAGCCTCCTCCA
>JACYME010000221.1 GCA_015272155.1 Leptolyngbyaceae cyanobacterium T60_A2020_046 | reverse complement strand
TGGACTGTGTGACGCTGACCCTAGGCCCGATGAAATTGTATCGTGATTCCAGTTAAGCATGAGAACAGAACGCTGCTGAGAACCTTGGTCTAACGTTCTACGCATTCTCAAACTGATATCGAATGGCTATAGTGTCTTTTTTCATTCCCCGCCCACCGTGGAGATGGGGTTGGAAGTCTGAAGAGTTAAAAAGTGCTCTGTCAGCAGCGATCGCAGCCGCTATCGTCACTGCTGTCCAAAATGCCTTAGATACACCAAGAGCCCTCAATGAAGGGCTCTCGGCGTCATGAAATTGTAGGCTCTAGACATAGACCGGGCTGACCGGCAACCAAGTGCATCGGTGCTGCGATCTCAGCCCACCCCGTTGCAACTAGAGAGGATTGCTGGTGAAATTGCCACCACCGCGATTCGAGCCGCTTTCACTGCGCGGACGTGCCTTGTTGACCCGAAGCTCCCGCCCGAGCCACTCTGCACCATCCAACTCAGAAATTGCCTTATCCTCATGGGATTCATCGGCCATTTCGACGAATGCAAATCCGCGCTTGCGACCAGTTTCGCGATCAATGGGCAAGCTAATGCGCTTCACTTCGCCATATTCAGCAAAGACTTCACGCAAATCTTCCTCTGTCGCTTGAAACGACAAGTTGCCAACGTAGATAGTCACAACGTTCTCCAAACAAACCTAGCAAATCAAACGTTTGATAAGGCTCAAACACCCCTAGTTCAGGCCCATTTGCAACGGAAACGGAAAGTTATCTAGCGCTCAGATAAAAGGCATTGACTATTTCGCTCAGTTTCACAAGACTGACCCCAAAAGCCTTAATTAGTCAGGCTTTTACGCAGTTTGCAAAGCGTTGCCAAAGGGGATTTGTACCTTTACGAACATTTTATGCTTGCGATCATAGCCTATGAATTTCAGAAACTCAGTAATCCTCCTCACATGCTGGGGAGACTGCCTTAAATTTGGGTAGATTCCCCCTCTAGAACGCGATAGACTCCAAGGGGAGCGTGTCGGCCTTTAAGTATCAAATCTCCCCAAGATTCGACCGCGACGGTATTGCCAAGGTGGGCGAGGGTCTCATCGCCAATTAGGATTCGGCAGGTACTGGGCTGGCGGTCTTTATCGTAACTTTCCAGTCGGGAAGCGATATTCACGCTGTCGCCGATAATGCCGTATTCCATGCGATTGTGGCCTCCTAGGCTACCCACCACCACCTTTCCGGTGAAAAACCGACCCGCATTTCCAACTTGGGTAGATTACGGGATTGACGTTGGGCATTGAGACGGGCTAAGCGCTGGGACATGGATAATCCACACCGCACGGCGGCGATCGCATCTTGGGCGATCGCCTCAGAGGTTGTGCGTGCGATCGGCACCCCAAAGGCTGCGAGCAGACCATCTCCGGTGAACTTGTTGACAATGCCGTGGTGTTCTTGAATGGCATCGGTCATGGCTTCAAGGTATTCATTGAGCCACTCCAGCAATTCCTCAGGGG
Organism: Leptolyngbyaceae cyanobacterium T60_A2020_046; assembly: GCA_015272155.1. GTDB lineage: Bacteria > Cyanobacteriota > Cyanobacteriia > Phormidesmidales > Phormidesmidaceae > JACYME01. The sequence continues at coordinate 1,078 of JACYME010000221.1, read as the reverse complement.
GGGTGACCTCCGCTAAGGTACTAAAGCCGCGAATGTCAGTGAACAGCATGGTTGCGACGGTATTTTGTCCGGGTAGCTTGCCCGATTTCAAGAGGCGATCGCGGTTTTCCCACAGCGCTGCTGCAATTTCGGGCGAGGCCGTCTGGCCCAGCAGGGTCAGCATCATCTGCCGCTGCCGCGATAACTGTTGGGCCTGATAGGCCAAAACGACACTCCCTGTGCCGACAGTTGCCACAATTGGAGCCGCGATGGGCACCCACAAGCCCTGGAGAAAGAGACTGTAGGCTGCACCTGCGACACAGAGCAACAGCGCCACTTGGCCCAGGGTGAAGTTCACCGGATGGCGCAACCGCCATGCCAGAGCACCCCCCAACATGGCCCAAAGCAACATCCACGCGATTTCTTCGGGGGGCGTGGTGGGGTGCAGGAGCGATCGCGTTCCGGTTGCCGCATCTAAGATTTGGCTCACCATCTGAGCATGAATGACCACTCCCGGCATTTGGTGTGTGACGGACTGCCCAGCCCCGGTAAACGGGGTGTAAAACATATCTTTGAAACTCGGCGCGGTAATGCCTATCAATACCACCTTGCCCCGCACCAGTGCCGGGTCAACCTCTCCAGACAACACCTCCAGTAGACTGACTTGGGGCGTTGGTAGCACGCTACGGCGATAGTCCAGCATGACCTGATAGCCCGCGGCATCTGCCTGAGCATAACCGCCAGAATCTCCCCGCAGCGGCACAAAAGGCGTTGGGCCAAGCTGCATGTAAGCAGGGTTTTCGGCATGGGCGGTGGGGTGAATGTCTTGCTGGGCTAAATAGCGCAGTGCCAGGGTCAGCGAGAGGGAAAACAGTACGGTGGGGCCTTCGGGCGTGGTGGTTTTGCCCATGAGCAAAATGCGGCGAATTGCCCTATCGGGATCGACGACCACATCATTGAAGCTGACCTGGGCGGGGGAGACTTCCGCCGGAGCAGGAATCCCAGGGCTATTGGCATCTGGCAGTTTTGTGATGGAAATGACGTTGTCGGCTTGCAAAGCTTGGATCAATGCCTCGCGCCCGGTTCCTTGGGGGGAGGC
>JACYME010000193.1 GCA_015272155.1 Leptolyngbyaceae cyanobacterium T60_A2020_046 | reverse complement strand
ATAAACACCAATTAACAAACTACCCACCCAGCAGAGGAGGAAAGCATTGACACTGAAGGCATTGATTTTTGACGTGGATGGCACCCTGGCAGAAACCGAGCGCGATGGCCATCGCGTTGCCTTTAACCAAGCGTTTGCCAATGTCGGGCTATCGTGGCACTGGTCGATTGCACGCTATGGCGAACTGCTCCATGTCGCAGGCGGGAAGGAACGAATCCGGGCCTATATCGAGCAGGATCAGCCCCCAATTCCGACCCATTGGGATGTGGAGACGCTGATCGCGACCCTGCATCAGCGCAAAAATCAATACTATACCGATGGTCTGCGCCGTGGTGAGGTGCAGCTTCGCCCCGGTGTGCGGCGCTTAATCCTTGAGGCTCGGGCCCAGGGCATTCGCCTCGCGATCGCGACCACGAGCCAACCCGAAAACGCTCTGGCCCTCTTGGAAACCGCCCTGGCCCCTGACGCCCCAGGCTGGTTTGAGGTGATTGCAGCGGGCGATATTGTTCCCCACAAAAAGCCTGCCCCGGATGTCTATCGCTACGTCCTGCAGCAATTGGGGCTGCCTGCCCACGTTTGTCTCGCGATCGAAGATACCGAGCAGGGGTTGACCGCAGCGACCGGAGCCGGAATTCCGACCGTCGTCACGGTGAATGACTACACTCGCGAACAGAGCTTTGCCGCTGCCGCTTTGGTGCTGACTCACTTGGGAGAACCCCAACACCCGGCCCAGATCCTTGCGGGTTCGCCCCTGGCTGGGCAGCCCGCGATGTTGACCGTAGACACCGCCCGTCAAGTTCTCCAAGCCTCCGTCCTGGCGAACGACGTGACCGTCTTCCATCGGGCTGGGAGCAGCTCAAAATCCACCGCCAGCACGGATCTGAAGCCGGTGATTTAGCCGTACAAAAAAGGGCCACGCACTTGCGCGGCCCTTACATAAATTCATCCATCGATGGAAAGCGCAGGGTGAGATTTAAGAGTACGCCAACGAATTCAGCATCCAAACTAGGCCCTCATCCCCCAACCCCTTCTCCCTGGGGAGAAGGGGAGCCGGATTCAGAACCCCTCTCCCTGAGGGAGAGGGGCAGGGGTGAGGGCAAAGGGCCATGACAAATGGAGAGTTACTTCTATAAAACACTCTAACCCAGTGCTTCCGCACCACCCACAATTTCCAGAATTTCCTGGGTAATTGCCGCCTGACGTGCCTTGTTGTAATCCAGCGTGAGGCTTTTCACCAATTGGCTGGCGTTGTCGCTGGCGTTATTCATCGCCGTCATCCGTGCCGCCAACTCACTCGCCGCAGACTCTTGCAGCGCCCGCAGCACCTGGTTGTTTAGGTATAGCGGCAGCAGCGCATCTAGAATTTGCACGGGGTCTTGCTCGAAGATCATTTCCTTCGGCAGGCTCTTGTCCTCAACCGCGACCTTCTGACGCTCAACCTCAAACCGGCCAGAGCGGGTAATGAGGCGGAAGATTTCGTCATCCTGCGCTTCAAACCCCTGAGGGTCAAGGGGCAGAAGGGTTTGCACAACCGGACGCGAGCTGACCAGCGAGACAAACTTGGTGTAAACCAGTTCCACCCGATCCACAGTGTCGGATAAAAACATCGACAGCAGCTGATCAGAAATCCGCGACGATTCTTCTGCGGTTGGAATTTGCTCAAGCTCGGTGAACTTTGCTGCAATGGGCACTTCGCGACGGGTAAAGTATTGCGCGGCCTTGCGACCAACCACGATGTAGGTATGGCCAATACCTGCTGCGGTCAGCTCCTTGGCGCGTATCTCTGCCCGACGAATGACGTTGGAGTTGTAGCCACCACACAGACCGCGATCGCCGGAAATGACTAAAATCCCGATGTTCTTAACATCCCGCTGTTGCAACAGCGGCAGATTTGCCTCTTCAAACCGGAGGCGGGTTTGGAGACCATGCAACACCTGAGCCAGGCGATCGGCAAAGGGTCGCGTTGCAATGACCTGCTCTTGAGCACGACGAACCTTGGCCGCAGCCACTAGGCGCATCGCTTCTGTAATCTTGCGCGTATTCTTGACCGACTGGATGCGATCGCGAATCGCCTTAAGGTTAGCCATGATTCTTGTTCCCCATTACCTACAGCCCAGCAAGGGAGATACATTCCCTCACCGGGCCTTATTTCGATGCGCCTAGACCGCAGCCATGAAAGCTTGCTTTGCTTCCACAATGCCCGACTTCATCAGCTCGACCAACTCATCCGTGAGCTTCTTGTCATTGCGAACGATTTCGCCATAACGGGGCTTGCTGGTACGCATGTAATCCCGCAGTTCCTTCGCAAACTGGGCCACCTTGTCCGTGGGGACATCATCCATAAAGCCGTTGATGCCAGCGTAAATGATGACCACCTGGTCTTCAACAGGCAGCGGCGAGTACTGAGGCTGCTTCAGCAGTTCCCGCAAGCGCTGCCCCCGGGCCAACTGCTGCTGGGTAGCCTTATCCAGGTCAGAGGCGAACTGGGCAAAGGCCTGAAGCTCATCGAACTGAGCCAGTTCAAGCTTCAGTTTGCCCGCCACCTTCTTCATTGCACCGATTTGAGCTGCACCCCCCACCCGGGACACGGAAATCCCCGCGTTAATCGCAGGACGCAGACCGGAGTTAAAGAGGTCAGTGGACAGGAAGATCTGACCATCGGTAATCGAAATCACGTTGGTGGGAATGTACGCAGACACGTCACCCGCCTGAGTTTCGATAATCGGGAGAGCCGTCATGCTGCCGCCGCCCAGGGCGTCGCTCAGCTTAGCCGCCCGCTCTAGCAAGCGAGAGTGGAGGTAGAACACGTCACCGGGGTAGGCTTCACGACCGGGCGGACGACGAAGCAGCAGGGACATCTGACGATAGGCTTGAGCCTGTTTCGACAGGTCATCGTAAACTACCAGAGTGTGCTTGCCTTTGTACATGAAGTACTCGGCCAAAGCCGCGCCCGTGTAAGGAGCCAGGTACTGCAACGGTGCGGGATCGCTGGCATTGGCTGCAACCACGATGGTGTAATCCATCGCGCCACGCTCTTCCAATACGTTGACGACCTGGGCGACGGAAGCCGCTTTTTGGCCGATCGCCACGTACACACACACCACATCTCCGCCCTTCTGGTTCAAAATGGTGTCGATCGCGATTGCGGTCTTCCCAGTTTGACGATCACCAATAATCAGCTCACGCTGGCCTCGGCCCACCGGAATCATGGCATCAATGGCCGTAATCCCCGTCTGCATGGGCTCACACACGGACTTCCGCGCAATAATTCCCGGCGCACCCGACTCAATAAGGCGAGACTCACTGGATGCGATTTCACCCTTACCATCAATGGGGCGAGCCAAAGCATCCACAACCCGGCCCAACATGACATCACCCACGGGCACAGAAGCAATCTTACCCGTCGCCGTCACGGGGCTACCTTCTTGGATTTGACGGCCACTCCCCATCAACACTGCACCAACGTTGTCTTCTTCAAGGTTCAGTGCGATGCCAACTGTGCCATCTTCAAATTCCAGCAGTTCGCCTGCCATGACCTTATCTAGGCCATAGATGCGCGCAATCCCGTCTCCAACCTGCAAGACCGTACCTACATTGGAGACTTGCACCGACTGGTCGTACTGCTCAATCTGCTGTCGGATAATGCTGCTAATTTCGTCAGGTCTGATGCTTACCATGGGAGTTGCTTGAATGAACCGTTAAATGGACATCGAAAAAGGAATGAGGCACCGCTTGACGTGGGCCTGAGAGCGAGCTGGGCTCGCCTACACTGCCCCCAACTGGAGGCTAAGTCGGCGGAGCTGACCCCGCAGGCTGGCGTCCACAATCTGAGAACCAACCTTGATGATGACGCCGCCGAGCAGGTCAGGGTCAAGGGTAACCGAAAGCTCAACGCTCTGAGCACCGGTCATCGCCTGCACCCGAGTACAGATGGCAGATTTTTGCTCATCCGTGAGCTCGATTGCAGCAGTAACTTCCGCCAAGACAACCCCCTTCAAACTCCGCAGCAGGGCTCGATACTGCTTGAGGATGTCGATCAGGAAAACAACGCGCCCCTTATCAATTACAAGCTTGAGAAAGTTTGCAAAGAGCGGGTCACTGTCTGCGCAGGCCTGTTGCAGGACGCCTTTTTTCGCATCCGCTGACACCAAAGGATTCATCAAAAAATCCTTGAGCTCGCTGGATGCGCCAATCAGATCCAACAAAGCGTTCGCATCATCCCCAAACTGATCAGTTTTGCTCTGATCTTTGGCTAGGGCCATCAACGCCTGAGCGTAGGGAACTGCAATTTCAGATGCAAGTGTTGTTGCGCTCACCGCTAACCTCCCAACAGTGCAATGCTCTTATCAACCAACCGGTGCTGAACGTCATCGGTCAAGCGGCTTGGGAGCTGCTCCTGCACCTTCTTGACGGCCAATTCAGCCACACGCTGTTGCAGCTCTTTCAAGACTCGATCTTGCTGAGCAGACAGGTCCTGTGCTGCTGCTGCCCGCATCCGCTCCACGTCGGTTTTGGCCTGCGCCAAAACGGCTTCCCGTGCTTTTGCTGCGTTGGCTTGGGCAGTTTCCAAGATTCGCTGAGCCTCTGCTTGGGCCTGAGCCAGATTCTGCTGCTGTTCCGCAAGGGCCGCAGCCGCCTCTTGCTTCCGACCTTCCGCTTCGCGAATCGCTTCTTCAATGCGATCGCGGCGAGTCATAAGCGTATTCCCTAAAAACTTTTTCCCGAAGTACACCAGCACACCAATCACGATGGCTAGGTTAATGAGGTTAGTTTCTAGAATGTCGAAATTGATTCCAAAACCGCTCTCTTCAGTGGCGAGCAGCCAAAGCATCGTCATGGCATTTCCCTACACATACAGTCAACGCAGTCTTCTCATTGCCCAACCCAGATCAAATGCGGCCTAGCGATCGCCCTAAACAGACAACAACTTGTCAAGAACCTGAGTGCTGAGACCATCAACCTGCTTCTCGAGCTCTTGAAACGCCTGTTGTTTCTGCTGATCCAGCTCAGCTTGGGCTTGTTCGCGCTGCGCCTGCGCCTCACGCTGCGCCTCTGCCAGTTCCTGGGCAGCAATCTCTTGAGCCTCCGCCTGGGCTTCAGCGACGATAGCTTGAGCCCTACGACGGGTTTCCGCAAGCTCACGAGCATACTGTTCAGCGACCTTCTCCGCCTGAGCCAACCGCTCCTTCGACTCAGCCAGACTAGACCGCACATAATCATTGCGATCGTCGATCGCCTTGCCTAGGGGCTGATAAAAAACGGCGTTCAAGATAACAGCCAGAATGACAAACTGAATTGCCATCAGCGGCAGCGTCGCATCTAGGTCGAAAAGTCCGCCCGACTCTTCCGCGAGTAGAAACATCACATTCATTGCACTTACATCTCGACCGCTAGCAAAGGCACACACAAAGCCTTACTCACACAATTGGGGAAAGTGACAAAACATCATCACCTCCCCCAACTGCGTCACCCATCTAGCTGAAGGGGTTTGCGAACAGAAGCACCAGCGCAACCACCAGACCGTAGATGGTCAGAGCTTCCATAAATGCCAGGGATAGCAGCAGGGTGCCACGAATTTTACCTTCGGCCTCAGGCTGACGGGCGATCCCTTCTACTGCTTGACCAGCCGCATTACCTTGACCAATGCCAGGGCCAATCGCTGCAAGACCCACAGCAAAAGCAGCAGCCAGAACAGAAGCGCTTGCAATAATCGGATCCATGTCTATAACCTCAACAAATTGACAATTGACAAACAGCTAGCAGAGACGATTGAGCCTTTGGGCCTACGCTCTCTCCAAGATGGTCCTGGGGGGACCGACCTACCGACAGCTCAGAAACAGAACGCTCTAAGCCATCACTGCAAGGTCACCTGAGCACTCCCAAGGAGTTACTCATGCTCTTCTGCACCATGCCCTTCCATCGCTTCTCCGATGTAGGCGGCAGCCAAAGTTGCAAAGATCAAGGCTTGAATCGCACTCGTAAACAGACCCAAAATCATGACCGGCAGGGGCACGAAGAGGGGCACGAGCAACACAAGAACTGCAACCACTAGCTCATCCGCCAAGATGTTTCCGAAAAGACGGAAGCTGAGGGAGAGGGGCTTGGTGAAATCTTCCAAAATATTGATTGGCAGGAGGATAGGCGTGGGCTCGATGTATCGGCTGAAGTATCCTAATCCTCGCTTGCTAAAGCCCGCGTAAAAGTAAGCCAAGGAGGTCAGCAGTGCTAAGGCGACAGTCGTATTGATGTCATTGGTCGGTGCTGCCAACTCGCCAGAGGGCAGGTGAATCAGCTTCCACGGAACCAATGCACCTGACCAGTTGGAGACAAAAATGAACAGGAACAGCGTTCCGACAAAGGGCACCCAGGGGCGATATTCCTTTTCACCAATTTGGTTTTTTGCCAAATCACGGATGAATTCCAAGGCATACTCCATCAGGTTTTGAAAGCCCGAGGGAACCCGCTCTACTTTTCGGGTTGCAATGAAAGACACCAAGACCAAGACGGCAATCACGAACCAGGATGTCAAGAAGACTTGGCCGTGAATTTTGAGCCCCGCCACTTCCCAATAAAGGTGCTGACCCACCTCTAGCTCGGCAAGCAGTGTTGGAAACGAAGTCGGAATCACATTAAGCATTTCTAGCTAGTCTTAACGTTTGTACAGAAGCGTGCTCAAAAAACAGTGCTAGACTTTCATAACTGCACTAGTCCGGCGGGATTGCAGACCAGATGGTGTAGCCGATGAGCGCAGCCTTATAGGTTAGGAAGCCTAAAAAAACAGGCAGTATCTCAAGTTGGCTCCACTGACTTGCCACCAAAATCAATGCTGCCACAATCGCAAGACGACCACTGCCAAGGTTTCTTGAACCTTGACGACCTAGTTGTGCGACGCGCTTAGACAACATCCTCAAGTAAACCACACCTGTGCACGCCCCAAGCAGATAGTTCAACGCAATGTGCCATGAGTAGGCAAAAATAACGCTGACAAAAATGATCCCTGAGAACACGCAGGTGGTCACCAAGAGTTGCTGCTGGAGCTTGTAATAGTCATCCATTGCAACTGAGGGTGACGCATTTCCCGATGAGGATTTTTGATCCTCTGCGGTGTCTAAGTTTGAAGAACTCTCCACTGAGTTAATCCGGCCAAACACTGATAACAGTTACCCTCAGGGTGGTGGAAGCCAGCCCCAAAGCCACAGCCAATCATATCACGGTAAGAATCGTTAATTTGGCTGTTTCAGGCTTTCCTCTCGGGCAAACGCAGACTCGGAAAATTTGACCTTGCTGAGTTCTCCGGCAGAGATTGGGTACCCTCACTGCGGCGCTACCGCCTAAGCTCCGGCGGCAGCGCCGTTCCTAGCGACTCCCAGCCAGCGGCTAGGATCGAGAGAGTCGGGAGAGTTCAAGAGTCGGCGTTTGTCCTGGGCTTTCCTCTCGGGCTTTCAGAGGGGGGGGATGGCGGCGGGGTGATCTTGGTCAGGGGCTGGGGGTATTGCTGAGCAAAATTAGTTGTCGATGTTGGAGCGATCGCACCCCGGCAAGATCTAACCCTGTCTGGGCAAGACACTCGGCCACGGTGGGCGGAGAAGATGTGGACGAGTCAGCCGCATCGCGATTGCAGGCCTTGAGGAAGGCGTACTCCGCTTCGGTGAGCTCAATAAACTGATAGTCGTAGTCAAACACGGAGCGGCTGGGCCATCCTTGCATGCAAGGATGGCGCTCGGGGTAGGCCCGCAGGAGTGTCTCGTCGTCGTCCCAGGTTTGACGGGGCAACGGCGGCTTTGCCAAGAAAAATTCGTAGTGGGTGATTTCTGGATCGAGTAGTTCAATCAGACGATAGCGATCGCGCTCTGAGAGCGAGGCCGCGCGCCTTACCAGATCAGGAGCCTGACCGATCAGTCGATCGATCTGCCAATAGCGAGGATTCGAGAACCCGACAAATTCGAGCCCAGAAGCGTCGATGAGGTCAAACAGGGTCGGGATGGTGTAGTCCACCTCTTGGGGATGGACGTACATATCGGCAAAGTTAGCATCGCGCTGATTTTCCAAAGCCCAGCGCTCTTCTTCGCGCCGCCGGAGACGATTGTTGGCGGGCAGGTTCGCAAAAATCTGCCGACCAACCTGAACGCCGTCGGTATAGTCGCCCTGGCGATCGCCTTGCAACAGCGCGATCGCCGCCTGCATGAGCGTAATTTCCCAACGACCGAGGGCGGCGTAGACAAAGATGTGAAAAATGCCGCCCGGAGCCAGCTTGTCGGCCAGGGCTTGAATCCCTCGGTGGGGGTCGGGCAGGTGGTGCAAAACGCCCACACAGTTGATCCAGTCAAAGGTGCCGGGGATCTGCTCGACGTCATAGATACTGAGGGTCTGAAACGTTGCGTTAGGTGCACCAGAACGTTGGCAGCGGGTGCGGGCGGTCTCAAGGGCGCGATCGCTCAGATCAATGGCGGTGATCTCCGCTGCGGGGTTGAGGTGGGCAATATATTCAGTGCCAACGCCCGTGCCGCAACCTGCATCCAGCACCCGCACGGCTTGGGTTTTGGGTTTCATCCCAGTACAAAAGGCATGGGCCGCAGACCAATGCCATCGCCAGTTATAGCCCGGTGGTGGTTCATCAAGCAGGGGCTCGGGCGGAAAGGGGTAGGTATTGTAAAGCTGGGCAACCGCCTGACTGACGGATTCAATTGAACGCTTCATTTCAGCCTGAAATCGCTCACACTACAGTTTTTGTTCAACAATTCAACACACCGCCGCAATCGTGCACGACGCTTTCGGCACAACGGCTAGGGAGTCTCACGCATCCCTGCTCAGAATGCGATCCGTGTGCTTCACGCCGAGTAGCGGCAAAGCACTGAAATCATGGCAGCGATGGGGTGCGATCGCTGCCATTGGGGCAAGTGGGCAACGTCGCTTCGTTTCATCTTTGTTGCAAAAGTCCACCCCATCCCTCTCAACGTTACAGAGCTTTACACGAAATTAATTCTTGTCAGGAGCGTCTGTAGGATGTGGAAGGAACGCAAACCTGCGGATGTTACACAGTTTTTAACAATGCACCGTCGGTATGCTAAATCGTTTTAATCTGAGACCTAGACGACTGAGCCCGCAAATTGGGTTCAGCGTTGCATCACCCGAAGACCCCGTGGGAATTGCTGTGGATTCTGCTGGGGAAGGTTGGCCGCCCGTCGGCAAAGTCGGTCTGGTGCAAAGTTTATGAATTGAAGGTGAGTAGGGAGCCATTTAAGACGAATGAGTGTAAAAGCTAGTGGTGGAAGCAGCCTCGTGCGACCCCAGCTCTATCAGACCCTGCCGGTCGCCACGATTTCCCAAGCCGAACAGCAAGACCGCTACATCGACAAGGGAGAGCTCAATGAGCTTGCTCAGTTTTTCAGCTCTGGTGCAAAGCGACTTGCGATCGCTGAGGCGTTGACTCGCTACTCTGAGCTCATCGTTTCCCAGGCGGCCAATCGCATCTTTACCGGTGGGTCTCCCTTGGCCTACTTGGAAAAGCCTGCCGATGAGCCTGTGCCCATGACCTTAGCCGGCACCGCCCTGGATGCCCAAGAGGCGGTAAAGCTAGGCACCGCAACCTATGTGGAAAGCGGTGGTGGTTTCTTTGAAGGGTTGCGATCGCTCTTCAGCGCCACCAGCTCTGGTCCCATTCCTGCCGGGTTCCGGCCCATCAACGTCTCGCGCTACGGCCCCAGCAACATGCAGAAGTCGCTGCGCGACCTCAGCTGGTTTTTGCGCTATGTGACCTATGCGATCGTCGCGGGCGACCCCAACATCATTTCGGTGAACGTCCGGGGTTTGCGCGAAATTATTGAAAATGCGTGCTCTGGAGCAGCCACCATCGTTGCCTTGCAAACGATGCGCCAATCCGCACTCAATTATTTCAAGCAAGATGGTGAAGCCCAAGATATCGTCGCCCAGTACTTCGATGTCTTGCTGAGCGAGTTTATTGCGCCGACGCCTTCAGACAAACTGCGCCAGCGCCCCTCCGGTGATCTGCAAGGGCTACAACTGCCTCAAATCTACTTCAATTCCTCAGAGCGCCGACCTAAATACGCGATGAAGCCGGGTCTGTCCTCCCTTGAGAAAATCGAAGTCGTTAAGGCCGCCTATCGCCAAGTCTTCGAGCGAGACATCACTCGCGCCTACTCTCTCGGCGTGTCCGATCTAGAGTCCAAGGTCAAGAATGGCGAGATCTCCATGAAGGAGTTCATTCGTCGGCTCTGTAAGTCTCCTCTATATCGGAAAAACTTCTTTGAGCCCTACATCAACAGTCGTGCCCTAGAATTGGCATTCCGTCACATCCTGGGCCGCGCTCCAAGCTCTCGCGAAGAAGTGCAAAAGTATTTTGCGATCGTCTCGACTGGCGGCTTGCCAGCCCTTGTCGATGCCCTCGTGGATTCCAAGGAATACGCGGATTACTTTGGGGAAGAGACGGTGCCCTACCTGCGCGGCTTGGGTCAAGAAGCTCAAGAATGCCGCAACTGGGGGCCGCAGTTCGACCTGTTTAACTACAGTGCGCCCTTCCGCAAGGTTCCTCAATTCATTACCCTCTTTGCTTCCTACGAGCAACCCCTGCCTGACCAGCACGTTTACGGTTCAGGTAATGATCCCCTCGAAATTCAATTTGGGGCGATCTTCCCGAAAGAAACCCGCAACCCGAGCAGCAGTCCGGCCTTCTTTAACAAAGACACGCGCCGCATCTTGATTCGTCGCGGGCCAGGGATTGAGAACCAGCTCAGCAACCCCGCCGCCCGAGGCAAAAATCCTGGCAGCTTAGGGCCACGGGTGTTTAAGCTGACGCAAATTCCCCGAACAGGCAACACCCAGGCCAGTGTTCGCTTCTCCGAGTCCTCGACCCAAGCCGTCATCAATGCGGCCTATCGTCAGGTCTTTGGGCGCGATCTCTATGCAGGCCAGCGTCTCAAGGTTGCCGAGATCAAGCTCGAAAACGGTGAAATCACCGTTCGCGAGTTCATTCGGATGCTGGCGAAGTCTGAGGTCTTCCGCAAGATGTACTGGTCGTCCCTTTACATCATGAAGGCTGTGGAGTACATTCACCGCCGACTGTTGGGGCGTCCGACCTATGGCCGGAAGGAAACGAATCAGTACTTCGACATTTGCGCGAAGAAGGGCTTCTATGCCTTGGTGGATGCTATTATCGACAGCCCCGAGTACGACGAATCCTTTGGGGAAGATACGGTGCCCTATGAGCGCTACCTGACGCCAGCGGGTCTGTCACTTCGTAGTATGCGGGTCGGAACGCTGGCTGAGCGGGGCATGGCCCAAGGTCTGCCTGAGGTGACACCTCGCTTTGTGGAGTTGGGTGCAGTTGCGGCAACCCGCTCTGAGCCGGATGTGCAGGTGCGCATTAAGCAGGGTGTGAATCGCCAGCGTGAGCAGACGAAGGTCTTTAAGCTGACGAGTTTGGCTGACAAGCCGAACCTGAAGCTGGTGACGCAGGCGGCTTACCGTCAGATTTTTGAGCGTGACATCGCGCCTTACATCGTCAAGGATGAGTTCACTGTGCTGGAAAGTAAGCTCGGCAATGGTGAAATCACGCTGAAGGCGTTCATTGAGGGACTGGGATGTTCTCAGCTCTACCTCAAGGAGTTCTATGCGCCCTATCCCAATACGAAGGTGATTGAGCTGGGGACGAAGCACTTCCTGGGTCGTGCACCGTTGGATCAGGCGGAGATTCGCAAGTACAACCAAATTCTGGCGACCCAGGGGCTACGAGGATTCATTCGTGCGATGGTGAATAGCCCTGAGTACAGCGATTGCTTTGGGGAGGATACGGTGCCCTACCGCCGCTTCCCGACGCTGCCTGCGGCCAACTTCCCGAATACGGAGCGGCTGTATGACCAGCTCACGAAGCAAAGTAGCGATATTGTCGTACCGAGTTTTGAGCCCACCAATGGCAGTGCTGAGGTGGTGGCCCAAATGCCGCTGATGGCGGGTGCGATCGCGAATCAAAGCTAGTCCTCCGTGACCTAGCCCGTTGGTGTGCATTCTCATCACGGGTCTGGGGCAGGATGACGGTGTCCCGAAAACCTGGGTGTCCCCAATGAGGGGTGATCCGCCTTTGCGATCGCCCCTTATTTTGTCGTGTTTTTCCATTGCCCTCCGTCGATACTGAGGCTATCTAGCCCCATCTGTTACAGCGTTGTTGTAATCCTTGACAGCGCGGCCACGGGGCGCTGTCAGAGAAAGCTGAGGATGAGTATTACAAAATATTTCGCCTTGCTTAAGAAGGTCAGTCTCATACCGGACAATGTTCCCGGAAGGCAGTTGTGCCAAAGGCCGTAGAGACTTTGCCAAATGTGTTGGTCACCGTCTGAGGGGCGATCGCAATTCTGGTTTGGCTTCATCGGTCTGCACGGTAGTCTTAACCGACAGTTAGCTGGAATATGTGGCGTAGCCCAAGCCCAATTGGGCATGCTAACTGTTCGGGTTCACGGATGCCAGTTAATCCATATATCTGGTTACACTTTCGGAGGAATCCATCAATGAGCATTGTCACGAAATCTATCGTGAACGCTGATGCTGAGGCCCGCTACCTCAGCCCCGGCGAACTGGATCGCATCAAGGGCTTTGTGACCTCTGGTGAGCGTCGCCTGCGCATCGCTCAAGTTCTCACTGAGTCCCGTGAGCGCATCATCAAGCAAGCCGGTGACCAGCTTTTCCAAAAGCGTCCTGACGTAGTTTCCCCTGGTGGGAACGCCTACGGTGAGGAAATGACCGCAACCTGCCTGCGCGACATGGACTACTATCTGCGTCTCATCACCTACGGTGTGGTGGCAGGCGATGTGACCCCCATCGAAGAGATCGGCTTGGTTGGCGTCAAAGAGATGTACAACTCTCTGGGTACCCCCATCCCCGCTGTGGCTGAAGCCGTTCGCTGCATGAAGAGCGTCGCTTCTGGTCTGCTCTCCAGTGAAGATGCAGCTGAAGCATCCGCTTACTTTGACTATGTCGTGGGCGCAATGCAGTAATTCTGCACCCCATCGCACGTTTTCAACCCAAGTAAGGTCATTTAAGGAAAAACATCATGCAAGACGCAATTACTGCTGTCATCAATGCTTCTGACGTTCAGGGCAAGTACCTGGATGGCTCCTCCATGGAGAAGCTGAAGGCTTACTTCCGCACTGGCGAACTGCGCGTTCGTGCAGCAACCACCATTAGCGCCAACGCGGCTGAAATCGTGAAGGACGCAGTGGCCAAGTCCCTGCTGTACTCCGATATCACCCGCCCCGGTGGCAACATGTACACCACCCGTCGCTATGCTGCTTGCATCCGCGACCTCGATTACTACCTCCGCTATGCCACCTACGCCATGCTGGCTGGCGATCCTTCTATCCTGGATGAGCGTGTGCTCAACGGCCTGAAGGAAACTTACAACTCCCTGGGCGTGCCCATCGGTGCAACCGTGAGCGCGATTCAGGCTATGAAAGAAGTCACCGCAAGCCTGGTCGGTGCTGATGCTGGCAAGGAAATGGGTGTCTACTTTGACTACATCAGCTCTGGCTTGAGCTAGGTGTTTGGTTACTCTCATCGTTAAGATGCGCTCCCGCAGAATCTAGGTCTGGGGCGAGTGTTGAGGAACGGAGCTTCCGTCTTTAGCATTGGCTTGGGACACGGGTATCTGCGGGAGATGTTTTTAGATTGCACCTTGGGTGCTGCTTTGGGGAATGGCAAGGCGATCGCGTCAGAGTTCCTCAAGGGTTTATGAAACGCTGTTGATTGATTTTGGGTCAGGAGAACTACGTCACCATGCGGATGTTTAAAATTACGGCCTGTGTTCCTAGCCAAACCCGCATTCGCACTCAACGGGAGTTGCAAAACACCTTTTTCACCAAGCTGGTGCCTTACGACAACTGGTTCAGTGAGCAGCAGCGAATCCAGAAAATGGGTGGAAAGATTGTCAAAGTTGAACTAGCAACGGGTCGCCCTGGGTTGAATACTGGCCTTAGGTAAGGTCAGGTAACGACAACTGGCGATCGCGAGACAACTAGCAACACTGGATTGCGGTTTGGGTGGGTCACAGGAGACTGTGGCCTACATTTTTTTAAAGAAACTTTTCTATCGGACTTTTCTACAGAACTTGTTTGGGCACTGTGCCCAAAAGCATTAATCGTGGCTGATTCCATTCGCACACGCCTTGGTCAAAGCCCTCGTTGGCTAAAGAGCGCCCCGTGGATGGCTCGCCCATTCTATACCCGGCAAAAAATTGTGGGCATTGCTGCATCTGGGAATGAACGCTCCTGAGCCCCTCTCCCGAGCTAATCTTGTAGAGGTTTATAGCCGCCTGAAAACCAATTGTGTTTCAACTCCTGATTACTGGTGAAGTCGTAAAGCAGCTTTCCTCAGACCGACGATTACCGCTATGTCCAATGCCCCTAAATTCGATATCGGCGTAGGACAACCCAAGCCAGGACACTAGCGCCCAGGAACCCGAGAATGCCGCTGGGTTCAGGAATTGACGCGGGCTCTAGGGGGTTGTTGGGGTTGGTTAACACGTCGTTGCCGGTTTCGACCTGGCGGTTGAAGCGATCGGCAGAGGCTTCGGCGGCGGCCAGCGCTTCCCGTTGGCGATCGTTGATCAGCACCAACATGGAGGAATAGGGCGTCACAACTTTATATTGTTTCGCGATCGCGTGGAGCTGATCCAACCCAGCAAGCTGCGCCACATCCTGCGACCGCGCCAGCCACCGAATCACCTGCCGCGCGGCAAAGGGCGCAAAGCCATCCCCGGTGGCGGCGGCAGGGGCAGCAGCACTCATCTGCCATCGGTAGCCGTCGATGACCGTCCCCGCCTCACCTTGGCTGCTGGCATAGCGCGTGAGGGCTGTGGCCAAATCCCCCGAAACCCCGCCATCGGTTCCCGTGAGGGCAGCCAGGATAGTGTCTTCGTAGGCAGCGGGCAGCGTATTGTCCACATGCACAAAGTAGAGGGGCGCGCCCAAGTCGGGCAGATCGGGGGCGTTGGGCTCCAGCTCGTAGGTGCCCTGATCGGTGATTACTAGGATGGCATGGTAGGGGGCGGGCGATCGCACCTGGGCAAATTGCTGAAGCTGTTGCGCCAGAGAAAGGTGACCGTAGAAGGCAATCGCGTCTAAATCTGGCAGTTGGCCCGCTGGGAGTTTCTGGGGAGCCAAGCCAGGATAGGCCGTCACAATCCACTCCACCGTGTTTTGGGCGGCGAGGGATTGGGCGGTGGTGAGGGTTTGGGCCAAGGCAGTCCGGCGATCGCCCATACTGCGCGAAGTATCTAGCACTAGGGCAAAGCGCTGGTTTTGCGGCAGCGCCACATCCTCTGCCGCCACGGGCTGGGCCGTCAGTTGCACCTCGGCAATCGTGGCCGTGTGGGCAACGGGCGGTGCAGCGGTCGCGGTCAGGGCAGCCTCAAACCAGCGATCGCCCACCGTTGTGACGAGATTGCCGAGGCGACGGCGCTGGGTTGCCGCCGTCCAAAACACGTTGCGCTTTTCGGCCAATTGGGGCAGCGGCCACGTCCCGTCTTGCTGCATGGCTCGATAGGTCATCCACAGATGGGTAATACCGGGCTCGCGATCGCTGCTGCGGGGCGGAATGGGGAACACCCGCAGACGATACTGGCGCGGGCCAACCTGCTCAAGCAGGGCCGGATCTTCCGCCGCAAACTGTTGGCTCCGCTCAATTTCCGCCTTGTAGACCTGCTGTGCAGCCCCCCGGGGCGACACCACAAAGGGATACCGCTGGGCCAGATCTCGTTCGCCCAGCCATAGCCCCGTAATCACCGCACTTTCCGGCAGCGAGAACTGGTAAAAAATCTCCTGGTCGTTGCGAGTGGGGTTTTCGTAGCGTTCATAGACCTCAATTTCCGCCCAATCCCCCTGGGGGCGAACGGTCACCTCCTGTTTTGCTAAATAGACGATTCGCTGATTAATGTTGAGCACGCTGGCTTCCACAGAATCGCGGTTGGCCGTCGATTCCAGCGCGTGGACGATTGCCGTTGTTTCGGCCCGTTGGATCGGCACATCAAAAAATTCGGCATACAGGTCAGCCGCTTTTTGGACATCATCGGCATCGCCCTGATACAAAAACGGCGACATCAGCACGTTGTGCAGGGTTTGAAACTGCTGCGCCTGTTCGCGGGAGAGGCCAAACACCGTCTGATACCACGCCGTCAGGTTGTTGGCGCGATTCCATGGACTTAGGTATCGATAGGGGTGCAGGTAGGCATTGAGCAAGCCCTCCCGAATTTGGGGCGATCGCGCCAGCAACGCCTGCCGCGCCCCCACCTCCGTCGGCACCGCCCCCAATTGTACAAAGGCCCAGGTTTGGGGCTGGGGATAAAGCGCCGCAAAGGCCACACTCAGCCCCACCACCACCGCGCCCGTCACCAGGCAGCCGCGCCACCAGCCATATTGCCGCCCAAAGGCTTGCAAAATGCGCCCCCACGATCGCGTAAACAGGTTCACCACGGCATAGGGCATCGCCACAAATAGGCTCACCGTCAGACCCAGCAGCACCAGCCACACCAGCAGGCTAAACACGGCACTCAGCGGGGCGCTGACCATGTACTGCCAAACCCCAATCCACCAACCGCTGCTCACCAAGGCATAGAGGGCACGACACAACACGGGCACGGTATACAGCAGCAGCACCGCCCCTACATAAAGCCCCGTGACAAGCACCAGGCTATGACTCGCCATCTGGAACCAAGCCAAGCCTTTTTGGTAGGCGGCATAGCCAAAGCAGATTTCAACAGCCAGGGTGACGATCGCGATCGCGCCCACCGTCAGCACCAGCACACTCGGCGGAGTCAGCTCCCGCAGCACAAATAGCCGCAACACACACCCCAGCAGCAGCGGCGCTTCGACCCCATAAAACCACCGCATCAGCAACACTGGATGCTTGCGGAGGCGCGCTACACCTAGCGCCACACTCCCCACCGGAATCACCAACAGGCCGACAAGGGGCAGCGCAAAGGGCAATGGAATCGTCCCCTGAGCTAGTCCCGAAATGATGCTCAGTCCGGCGATCGGCAACATCACGAGGTAAACCAGGGTGAGAAAGCATAGATTCCAGCCCCAGAAGAGGAGTTGGCACAGGGCGTGAATGGCGGTTTTCATGGCGGGTGAGCAACGGCAGAGTTGACCTCATCTTGGCCTCTCGCTTCATTGGTCGCCTAGGGTAGGTCGCGATCGCCCGCAAAGACTTCACAGAATCTTGACCGTGCTTCCGTCCTTCCCCTGAAGACAGACGCGACGCATCGACAGGGCCATATCGCGCACCTGAATTCCAGAGAATTCCGGATCCCGACCCAAACATCCCGAGAGTCGTTCAAACTTATCCACCCACGAAACCCTCCACCTCCAATTTCGCAATGGGGATCATGAGGACTCCAAATTCACACTCTATCCCAGGGCAGATGACAGCCTAATAGCACATATTTCCGAGGGCATAAAAACGCAATCTAGTGATGACCAATCCTGAAAACTAGGATATGGTTAGGACGAAGCAAAAACCTCCTTAAATCACAACTTATTCGAGATAAATCGAACGCTTCTGGATGCCAGCACCAAGATTTTTTCTTGCCACTGAAAATCACTTCCTAGAAGTTAGTAAAGCTGCTTTTGTTGAATTACACAACCCCAATGAAATCATCTCTGGTCATCCTCTATCACCGCGAGCCCTACGACGAGGTTATCGAAAACGGGAAACGAGTTTACCGAGAAAAGAAAAGCCCAAACGGCATCGTGCCGACATTGAAAAGCTTTTTTGCAAATGCTGAAGCCAGCACTTGGATTGCCTGGAAGCAGGTTTCAGAGAAGGAAAAGACCACCTTTCAACCCGATATGACCTACGACGGGGCTGGGGAAAATTGTGTGGTTCGCCGCATCCCCCTCACCACCGACCAGGTACGCGACTTTTATCACATCACCTCGAAGGAAGCCTTTTGGCCGATTCTCCATTCCTTTCCAGAGAAGTACACTTCCGACACCTCAAACTGGGAAAACTTCCAAACCATTAACCGCCTTTTTGCAGAGGCCGCCTGCGAAAAGGCTGCCGATGATGCCCTGATTTGGATTCACGACTACAATCTTTGGCTGGCCCCCTATTACATTCGTCAGCAAAAGCCGAATGTGCGCATTGCCTTCTTCCATCACACGCCATTTCCGGCGGCAGACTTGTTCAACGTGCTGCCCTGGCGCGAGGAAATTATTGACAGCCTGTTGTGCTGCGATTTGTGCGGCTTCCACATTCCGCGCTACTGCGAAAATTTTGTGAATGCCGTGCGCAGCCTGCGCGAGGTGGAGGTGCTGCGGCGCGTGCCCGTGAGTTCGGCCTTTACCTCCTTTGGGACGGCACTGGCAGAGCCCGAGATGACGACCCAGATTCGCTACGGCGATCGCTTGGTGAATATCGACGCCTTCCCTGTGGGCACCAATCCAGACCTGATTCGGGACATCCTGAGCCAGCCCGCCGCTGACCAGCACATCCAATCCGTGCGCGACCAAATCGGCGACAACACCTTCATCGTGACCGCCAGCCGTGTGGACTACACCAAAGGAAACGAAGAAACACTGCTGGCCTTTGAGCGATTGCTTGACCGTCGTCCTGACCTGATCGGCAAAATCAACTTGATGATGGTGACGGTGAAATCCGCCTCGGGAATGCGCATCTATCGCGAGGTGCAGCGCCGCATTGAGCAACTGGTGGGGCGCATCAACGGGCGCTTTGCCCAGCTTAACTGGTGCCCGGTGATTCTCTCGACAGAACCTGTGCCCTACGCTCAGTTGGTGGCCTACTTCAAGGCGGCGGACATTGCGTGGATTACGCCCCTGCGCGATGGCCTCAACCTGGTGGCAAAGGAATATGTGACTGCCCACGGCGGTCAGGATGGCGTGCTAGTGCTGTCGGAGTTTACGGGGTCGGCGGTGGAGCTACCCGGCGCGGTGCTCACCAATCCTTACTCCAGCCGCAGCATGGATCGGGCCATTGATGAGGCTTTGGTGATGTCGGCGGAGGAGAAAGCAACCCGCATGGCTCCGATGTATGACGCGCTGTGTCGCTATGACGTGCAGCAGTGGGCAAATCACCTCTTCCGGGAAGCCCGTGCCCGCTCGGCCAACCTGAATGAGTCTGTGGAAACGATTCCCACGTCTACAGCAGATCTACCCGCTTTAGTTTAGCGGCATGGACTTCCCCGGCGGGGGAGTCTGGCCCAAGGGCGATGGCTGTGAGCCGGATGCCGCAGTTCCGATCCTGTCGCGATCGCCGATTCCTATTGAGTTCAAAAGAAAGTTGCATGATTGCTACACCCGTTCGTTCAAGTCAAGTTGAGTCTGTTCCGTCCTCTGCATCGAAGGTGGTGGCCTTTGCCCGCCGCCCCCAATGCACCCACAATCTCACGGTGCTGGGCACCGGAGCCTGGGGCAGTGCCCTCGCCACCCTGGCCCGCCACGGTGACAATGCGGTGCAACTGTGGTCGCGACGGGGTGAGGTGTCCTTAGCGGACGCGATCGCGGCGGCTCCGGTCATCCTCAGCGCCATTTCCATGAAGGGCGTGCCGGAAACAATCGCGAAGGTTCAAGCGATCGGCTTGCCGGAGGATGCCATCATCGTCACCGCAACGAAGGGGCTTGATCGCAACACCCTGAAAACCCCGTCGCAACTGTGGCAGGCTGCCTTCCCGAAGCATCCGGTGGTGGTGCTGTCTGGCCCCAACCTGTCTAAGGAAATTGAGGCGGGGCTCCCGGCGGCGACCGTCGTGGCCAGCACAGACGTGGCAGCGGCGGAAATGGTGCAAGCCCTGTTTGCCTCCGATCGCTTCCGGGTATACACCAATCCTGATCCCATTGGGACAGAGCTAGGCGGCACGCTGAAAAACGTGGTCGCGATCGCCGTCGGCATTTGCGACGGCCTCGACCTCGGCACCAACGCCAAATCGGCGCTAATGACCCGCGCCCTCGCCGAAATGATGCGCGTCGGCACTCACCTCGGCGCACAGCCCGAAACCTTCGTCGGCCTCGCGGGCCTTGGCGACATGCTCGCCACCTGCAGCAGCGTCTTAAGCCGCAACTATCGGGTGGGATACGGCCTTTCCCAGGGCAAATCCTTAGACACCGTGCTGGCCGAAATCCAAAGCACGGCGGAGGGCGTCAACACTGCATCAGTGCTGGTAGACCTAGCGACCCAGGCCCAGATTCCCGTGCCGATCGCCCGTCAGGTCAACCGCCTGCTGCGCAGTGAAGCTTCTCCCATGGAAGTTGTCGCAGCCCTGATGGAGCGCGATCTTAAGCCCGAGGGCACCGCTGAACTCCTCGCCAGCTAGCGCACTGGGCCTGGCCGAGAAAGATTGTGGACACCCAGAGTGCACCGACACCCCGGTTTCTTTGGAATCATCTGTGAACCGCAGATGCTCTCACAGAAGTCGGGGTGTTGGGTTTTGCGGTAGCGTACCAAAGTAGATAT
>JACYME010000099.1 GCA_015272155.1 Leptolyngbyaceae cyanobacterium T60_A2020_046 | reverse complement strand
TCCTGCCTCCCTACTCGCCGGATTTCAATAAGAGTGAGCATGACTTTGCGGCTTTGAAGAAGATTTTGGCCTATGCTCCTGACGGCACCACGCTGGATGAAGTCGTTGCTAACTATCGATGTACCTAAAGCAAGTCTGATTCTCATTCTTAAGTAGAATCACTATATTTGTCAACCTGCGGAATGCCGGTTATTGGAATGGGATATCGAAGTTTCGGGAGCTAAAATTTCGGCGATTGACATAGCTCCCTAAAGAGAATGGGTTGGAGCCAGAAGGGATTAGATTAAAGTTTTCTGAGCTAACAGTCAGACTTTGAAGATGGCTTCTTCCAGTCCTGAAAGAGCTGATAGCGTTTGATTCGATTCAAAATTCGAGTAACTAGTTCTGGCTCAGTAAAAGGTTTGGCAATATAATCATCTGCGCCAGCACTGTAAAGCTGAACAATTACGGCTGGATCCCGGTGAGCTGTCAAGAATAAAATGGGAAGACCACTCCAAGCATCGTGGTTGCGAATTAGATGACAGAATTCAATGCCGTTTCCCTGAGGCATGTCGATATCCAGAATGACCAAATCTGGTATTTCGCGATCTAAGGCATCCCATAGGTCAATGGGGGTATTCAGGGGGACTAGGTGAATCCCCCAAGCCGGGAGTATTTGCTGTAGCGTCGCTAAAATAGCCGAATCATCATCCAATGCAATGACTTTAATCGTAGTGGATTCAGCGGGAAGGGAAACCTTGGTATTTGAGGTGTCTTCCCCAGCGAGTCCTGAGTAATTTTCTAAAACAGTTGCCGATGTTGAAGAAGATAATGTCTCCTGATGTTGAGGCGATCGCTGAATTTCCTGTGCAAGTCCAACGGTGAGGCGACGCAAGCTATCAATATCATAGTCAGTCATGCTTGATCGCAAAATTTGCTCAAGGGTTTTGCTCAACTGAGAACCATTGGAAAACCCAAACATTCCTAAGGATCCCGCCAACTTGTGCGCGTTCTCGATGGCCGCCTGACGCTGATTTTCGGAGAGCATACCCTGCTCTAGAGCAGCGATCGCTTGCTCCACGTAGGATAAGCGCTCTTGAATTGAGGGTTTGAACTTATCCCAAAGGGAGATGGCGGCAGTCCGGGCTTGATCAGCAGGCGAAACAGTTGCCCCCTCTGACGCACTCGATTCTGTTGGCGATTGTAATCGATAGCCCATTCCGTAGACAGTTTCAATCATATTTTCAATCCCGGCAGCTTTCAGTTTTCGGCGTAAACGTTTAATGTGGCTTCTAACCGTTTCTTCCCCAGGGGTGTCGTCAAATCCCCACAGATGTTCTAATATGACGCTACTGCAAAAAATTCGTTTCGGGCTTCTCAGGAAAAGTTCTAGCAAGCCATATTCTTTGGGAGAAAGCATTAACGGCTCACCCCCAATGCTAACCTCACAGGTACTTGGATCCATTTGGAGTTCTCCCCATTCAAGTAGTGGGGTCGATACGAAACTCGAACGCCGCAAAACTGCCCGAATTCGCGCTAAGAATTCTTCTAAAGTACAGGGTTTTACAATGTAATCATCGGCCCCGGCATCCAGGCCGCTCACCTTGTCGGAACTTTCTCCCTTAGCGGTTAGCAGCAAAATTGGCCCTAGATAATGATTGCTTCGAAGCTTTTTACATAGGCTGACTCCATCAATTCTGGGTAAGTTCACATCAAGAATGATGAGATCATAATTCACGGATTGGGCATAGTCCCAACCCAACTTTCCATCACTGACGGCATCAACCGTGTAATGTTGAGACTTGAGTAAGCCCATCAGGCTTTGCCGAAGTATTTCATCATCATCAACAAGTAAGATTCTCATAATTAGCTGGAGTCAGGGAAACTTCAGAATCATGACCTAGGGCTAGCCTACTTTCGAGTGTGGCACTGCCTCGTGTACTCTTTGAGGGGTTGCTAAGGGTTGGGAAATTGGGATTTCAACTGTGAAAGTTGTCCCTTGCTCGGGAATTGAGTCACAAAACAACCTCCCACGATGGCGATTTACAACAATTTGATAGCTGATTGAGAGTCCCAGTCCTGTTCCCTTACCAATCGGCTTAGTTGTAAAAAACGGATCGAATATCTTTGGTAGGATTTCTGGAGGGATGCCGGAACCTGTGTCACAAATTTGAATGATCAAGGTCTGTTGGGTCGATGCTCGAGTGCGAATTGTCAGGGTCGGGAGACTCAGATTCTTCGACGGCTGACGGGATGAAGTTTGGGAATTCCGCGAGCCTTGATTAGATCGCGCGATCGCGCTCTCAATGGCATCAACGGCATTATTTAAAAGATTTATCAGCACCTGGTTCAATTGCCCTGGATAGCAGGTGCAGAGCGGAAGATCACCATAGTCTTTGATGACATGAATGCTGGACTCACCTACGGATGAATCAAGGCGATGGTTCAGCAAGATAAGCACACTCTCAATTCCAGAGTGGATATTGATAGTTTTTAGATCAGCTTCATCGAGGTGTGAAAAGGTTCGCAGTGATCTGACGATCTCTGCAATACGATTCGTTCCGGTTTTCATCGAACTGAGAGTTCTGGGCAGATCTTGCCTGAGGAATTCGGCATCAATTTGACTAAGCTGATTCTGAATTGCGGGGGAGGGATCGGGATATTCTTCATGATAGGCAGTAATGAGATTGAGCAAATCTTGGCAGTAATCTGCAACGTGCATCAAATTCCCCGCAATGAAGTTGATAGGATTATTCATTTCGTGGGCGATGCCTGCCACCATTTGTCCCAAGCTAGACATTTTCTCCGCTTGAATCATTTGAGCTTGGGTTTGACGAAGAGTCCTTTCCATGTGATCACGCTCGGCCTCAGCACGTTTGCGATCGCTAACATCATGGAGGGCAACCACAGCACCCAACGAATGACCTGCACGATCAAAAAACGCACGTCCGTTGGCCAAGAGTGTTCTTGGTGCATCTGTTTCTGACTCGATCACCAGTTCTATGTCCTGCACCAATTCACCATTTCGTGCCCGATCTAGGGGCATTCCGTCTACCAACAGTGGTAACCCAACCTTCAAGGAGTCGGCCCCATCAAAAGCGCTCTGACCGGCATCCTGCGACGTTCCGTAACTAAGCTGATTCTCGCCATCCATGCAGCCATAAAATTTGCGTGCCGCGCGGTTAACGACAGTGATGGAACCGTTTTCATCACAAGCCACAATCCCTTCTGTGAGATTTTCCAGCAATGTATTGAGGAACTTTTGTTCCTGCTCAAGTTTGGCCTGCGTCTGTTTTAGCGCGGTGATACTGCGTTCATGGTTGACAATTTCTTGGCTGAGTTGCTGGTGGCTGCGGCGCAGTTCAAGCTGGCTAACCACTTGCCGTGCCAAGCTTTGGAGGGCACGGCGCTGCATTTCATCGAGGTCGCTAGGTTCTGGAGAAATCACACACAGGGTGCCTAGGGCGAGTCCGTCGCCCGTGATTAAGGGCGCACCCGCATAAAACCGAATGTAGGGCTCCCCGGTCACGAGGGGATTATCGGCAAATCGAGCGTCACACCGTGCATCGGGCACGACCAGGAGAGAGGATTGCAAAATGGCGTGGGCACAGAAGGCTAGATCGCGCGGCGTTTCGTCAGCAGTGAGGCCAACTTTGGCTTTAAACCATTGGCGATCGCTGTCCACTAAACTGACCAGAGAGATCGGCGTTTGACAGATATAGGCAGCGAGCTGAGCAATGTCGTCGTAAGCCGTTTCGGCCTGGGTATCGAGGACGTTGTAGTCGAGGAGTTTTGCGATTCTCTGGGGTTCATTGTGGGGAACAGGAGCGGGCATGACAGCTTAACTTCAGCAGAACAGCATACTTATGGGATTGAACTTGAGCGTAAGCTGCAATTGTGACAGCCCTGTGACGGTTCACCCGAATAGGGTCTAATGGTTGAGCCATATTGCCAAATGGGCTCTATTGCCAAAGTCTGGATGCCCAAATGTTCAGTCGATCCATGCTGTAAGGGGGCCACGATCTTTGAAATGAGCTTGATCTTGACGGGCTTCGACCCGTCAACGTTCTTCTGGCCGAACGCTAGAGCTTGACCAAGCCGACTTTGGCCGGAGGCTGTAGCCCAGGGTGCAAGGATGCAAGGCTTAGGGGATACACCTTCAGGCACATCGTGAACCGGAAATCATGAATCGTGAACCCATGCCCCTGTCATTGCCACCGTGACCGAAAACAGCCCAAAACAAATGGGCGGTACGTAATTAGACCAAGGTCTCTGTCACAGCACAGCGATGTTAATAGCAGTTTTGCCCTGACCTGTCATTGAGGTCATGCTAAAACCCTTGTGGGATTAGCATGACTACGCCCATTCTAAATTTCACCCGCTAAGACTCTGTGCTGGGTGACGATGGAGAGGAGGGCTTTGTATAGCTGCGGGGTTGAGTACGCAACTGCACCGATGCACCGTGGGAGGGCAGCCCCTCTGCCTGGGTCAAGACCGCGATCGCTTCTGCGACTTCACCAAGCGCCCCCGCTGAATACTGAATCAGGCTGGAGTGCTTCATAAAGGTTTCGGTACTGAGAGCAGAGGCATAACGAGCTGCTCCTGACGTCGGCAGGGTATGGTTGGGCCCTGCAAGATAGTCACCAACGGCTTCTGGGGTGTCATGCCCCATGAAAATAGCCCCTGCGTGGCGAATCTTTTCCACCAAGGCCCAGGGGTCATCAACCTCTAGCTCTAGGTGTTCTGGCGCAAACTCATTGGATAGCCGAACAGCGGTGTCGAGGGTATCGACCACGATCGCAACGCCGTAGTGCGCAATTGCCTTTTCCGTCAGTGTTTGTCGGGGGTGCCCTTGCAACTGGCGTTCAATCTCAGCAGCAACCTTCTCCGCCAGCCGAGCATCGGGGGTGATAAGCACTGCAGCAGCAAGGGGATCATGCTCCGCTTGAGCCAACAAATCCGCTGCAACATGGACGGGATCAGCCGTGTGATCCGCAATGACTAAAACCTCAGAAGGGCCAGCCAGAGAATCGATCCCAACGGTACCGAAAACCTGCTTTTTCGCCAAGGTGACGTAGATATTCCCTGGCCCTGTAATCACATCTACGGCAGGGATACTCTCTGTACCATAGGCCAGCGCCCCGATGGCTTGAGCCCCCCCGACGCGATAAATTTCTGTGATGCCCGCTTCCTGCGCAGCCACTAAAACCGCAGGGTTAATTGCGCCCCGTTCGCCCGGTGGCGTGACCATCACAATGCGCTCAACCCCGGCGACCTTAGCTGGCACAGCATTCATTAATACTGTACTAGGATAGGCAGCCCGCCCGCCTGGAATGTAAAGCCCGGCGCGATCCACAGGGGTATAGCGCTTGCCTAGCACGACATCCCCCTCAAAGGTCACCCAACTGCGGGGAATCCGCTGCCGATGAAACGCCTCAATATTCCGATGGGCCAGACGAATTGCATCGATCAGTTCCTTCGAGACTTGCTGGTAGGCGGCATCGAGCTCGGCCCCGCGCACCCGTAGCTCATCACGATTCAGGTGCTGACTGTCAAAATCAGCAGTGTATTGCAGAACTGCATCGTCTCCCTTCCGACGAACTGTTTGAAGAATCTCGCGAACCGTTGCTTCCTTGTGGAAAACCTGATCGTCGTGGGTGCGAGCACAAATGCGTTGCAGCTCTATCTGAGCCTCAGTTAGCTGTTGGATAATGCGCAGCATTCGGCGTAAACCTGACTTGAAGTGAGCGTCTTAACCTAAACCCCAGAAACCAGCGTGGCTCTTTGGTTGGCGTTGATCTGAGGAGGACGTTTAGGCTCCTCGGCTCTCCCTAGCTTAACGTGGTTTTTCGGTGTTTGCCGAGCACGAAGCATCATTACCGCAATTTGGTGCTATCATACTTTATCTGTTTAATTGTTCTGTGTAAGCTAGAGCGAGCTGTGGCAAATATTAAGTCTGCAATCAAGCGCATCCAGATCTCGGAGCGTAATCGTCTCCGCAATAAGTCTTACAAGTCTGCCGTAAAAACCCTTACCAAGCGCTACCTGGCTGCCCTTGAAAGTTATGCGGCCAGCCCTAGCCCTGAGGCAATGGTGACCGTGCAGCAGGAGATGTCTGTAGTGTTCAGCAAAATTGACAAGGCCGTGAAGCGTGGGGTGTATCACCCTAATATGGGCGCGCGTCGGAAGTCGAGTCTCAGCCGTGCGTTGAAGCGGGTTGAAGCTCAGGTCAGTTAAAGCTGGGTTGACCAAAAAGCTCCGGATCGCGACTCGAAACTGGCGTTGTTACCACCACGGCTGCATGGGCTTAATCGATACCCACGTTCACCTAAACTTTGAGGCGTTTGCATCAGATCTGGATGACGTCGCCGCTGCATGGCGCGATGCTGGCGTGATCCACTTAGTGCATTCCTGTGTTGAGCCGAGCGAGTTTGGGGCAATTCGGGCGATCGCAGATCGCTACCCGGAGATTTCCTTTGCGGTTGGACTGCATCCCTTAGATATGGATAAGTGGACGCTCCAGACCGCTGCAGACATTCAGCGGTTGGCAACCTCTGATGATCGGGTTGTGGCGATCGGGGAGATGGGGCTGGACTATTACAAGGCGGATGACAAAGCGATCCAGGCTGAAGCCTTTGAGGCTCAGCTTGATGTGGCAGCATCCCTTGATTTGCCAGTCATTATTCACTGTCGTGATGCGGCGCAGGATTTGGCGAACATCGTTCGGCGGTTTCAGCGCGATCGCGGATACTCCGTCCGCGGTGTGATGCATTGTTGGTCGGGCACCCCAGAGGAAACGCAGGTTTTTTTGGATCTTGGGTTCTATGTCAGCTTCAGCGGCATTGTGACGTTCAAGAACGCCCACGCGGTTAAAGCCTCAGCCAGGCTGGTTCCCTGCGATCGCCTACTGGTGGAAACCGATTGTCCTTTTCTAACGCCAGAACCCCGTCGTAAGGAGCGGCGTAATCAGCCTGCAAACGTGGCCCATGTGGCGGCTTACCTGGCAGACTTGCGGGGCGAGCCCATGTCGGTGCTGGCTCAGCAAACCACTGAAAACGCCTGTCGGCTGTTCCGACTTTCCGATCGCCTGAAAGCAATGCCCTTAAAACCAGTGGCGATGAATGCAGGGTGATCGGCATGGGGGCTGAAGCGATTGCGATCGCGATTGCAAAAGTTTTGTTAGATGCTTGACAAGAATCCTAAATTGAGCTCTCTTTATTAAGCTGTCTACATATCGAGGTATACACTGATTTCAGGAGTCGCAATGCGCGTGGCGTCTATCAAACGATGATGACGGTAACTTTCATGACTTTGCCTTGACCGGCCTAACTCTCCTGAGGGTGCATGCTTGCTGATATGGCCCAAGGCCGCAAGCCACCCCCAACAGCGCGTCTAGCAAAACCGGGCCTTTCAGCCCGCTTTTCGGTGCTTGCACCAAACGCAACCCACTTGCAGCTGCTGTAGAAACTTTGGGGCTTACCCGCCTGAGGAAACGCATGACCGACCAAATTACGACCGCATCCACTTTTGCCTTGCCCGATCTCGTTGAGATTCAGCGTTCTAGCTTCCGTTGGTTTCTCGAAGAAGGGCTGATTGAAGAACTGGATAGTTTCTCCCCAATCACGGACTACACGGGCAAATTAGAACTTCACTTTTTGGGGAAGGATTATAAGCTCAAGAGCCCCAAATACACGGTCGATGAGGCAAAACGGCGAGATGCGACCTATGCAGTGCAAATGTATGTGCCAACCCGGTTGATCAACAAAGAAACGGGCGAAATCAAAGAGCAGGAAGTCTTTATCGGTGACCTGCCGCTCATGACCGATCGCGGCACCTTTATTATCAACGGCGCAGAGCGGGTGATTGTCAACCAGATCGTCCGTAGCCCTGGCGTTTATTACAAGGCTGAAACAGACAAAAACGGTCGCCGCACCTACAATGCCAACCTGATCCCCAACCGAGGGGCGTGGCTCAAGTTTGAAACCGACAAGAATGATCTCGTGTGGGTTCGCATCGATAAAACCCGTAAACTATCCGCACAAGTGCTCCTTAAGGCGCTGGGCCTGAGCGATGGCGAGATCTTTGACTCTCTGCGACACCCGGAATATTTCCAGAAAACCATCGAAAAGGAAGGGCAGTTCAGCGAAGACGAAGCGCTGCTGGAACTGTACCGTAAGCTGCGGCCCGGTGAACCGCCTACGGTGACCGGGGGGCAACAGCTTCTAGAATCCCGATTCTTCGAGCCCAAGCGGTATGACTTGGGTCGTGTTGGTCGCCATAAGCTGAACCGCAAACTCCGGCTGAGTGTACCAGACAGCATTCGTGTACTGACACCTCAGGATATCTTGGCGGCGATCGACTACCTTATCAACCTGGAATTCGATATCGGCTCGGTAGACGACATTGACCACTTGGGCAATCGCCGGGTGCGATCGGTTGGTGAATTGCTACAAAACCAGGTGCGGGTTGGCCTCAATCGTCTGGAGCGGATCATTCGGGAACGGATGACTGTCTCGGATGCTGAGTCTTTGACCCCAGCATCGTTGGTAAACCCCAAGCCCCTCGTGGCAGCGATCAAGGAATTCTTCGGATCTAGCCAACTGTCTCAGTTCATGGATCAGACCAATCCTTTGGCTGAGTTGACCCACAAGCGACGGCTGAGTGCCCTTGGCCCTGGTGGTTTGACCCGAGAACGTGCAGGCTTCGCAGTGCGAGACATTCACCCTTCCCACTATGGTCGTATCTGCCCCATTGAAACTCCAGAAGGCCCGAATGCGGGATTGATTGGTTCACTGGCAACCCATGCTCGGGTCAATGCTTTCGGGTTTATTGAAACGCCGTTCTATCGGGTTGAGGGCGGGCGTGTCCGTCGCGATTTGCCTGCGGTCTACATGACGGCTGATGAAGAAGACGATCTGCGGGTGGCGGCGGGTGACCTGCCAACGGATGAGGAAGGGCACATTCTGGGTGAGATGGTGCCAGTGCGCTATCGCCAAGATTTTGCTGCGATTCCTCCGGACGAGGTGGACTACGTTGCAGTGTCTCCTGTGCAGATTATCTCTGTGGCGACTTCGCTCATTCCCTTCCTCGAGCACGATGATGCAAACCGCGCCCTGATGGGGTCAAACATGCAGCGTCAGGCGGTTCCGCTCCTGCGACCCGAGCGTCCGCTGGTGGGCACTGGCTTGGAGGCGCAGGCCGCCCGTGACTCTGGCATGGTGCTGGTGAGCCGCATGGCGGGCGAGGTGATCTATGTGGATGCAAACCTGATTCGGGTGCGCGACGAAAGTGGGCATACCCAAGATTATGTATTGCAAAAGTATCAGCGATCGAATCAGGATACGTGTTTGAACCAGCGCCCGATTGTGTTCCAGGGCGATCGCGTTCAGGCAGGTCAGGTTTTGGCCGACGGTTCTGCCGCAGAAGGGGGAGAAGTTGCCCTAGGTCAAAACGTCCTCATCGCCTATATGCCTTGGGAAGGCTATAACTACGAAGACGCGATCCTCATTAGTGAGCGCCTTGTTTACGACGACGTTTATACCTCCATCCACATTGAAAAGTTTGAGATTGAGGCGCGTCAGACCAAGCTTGGCCCTGAAGAAATCACGCGGGAAATTCCCAACGTAGGGGAAGACGCCCTGCGGCAGCTCGACGAAACCGGGATTATCCGCATTGGTGCATGGGTCGAAGCGGGCGACATTCTGGTGGGTAAGGTAACCCCCAAGGGTGAGTCGGATCAGCCCCCTGAAGAAAAGCTGCTGCGCGCGATTTTTGGTGAAAAAGCCCGAGATGTGCGGGATAACTCCCTGCGAGTGCCCAACGGGGAAAAAGGACGGGTTGTGGATGTACGGGTCTTTACCCGTGAGCAGGGCGATGAACTGCCCCCCGGTGCCAACATGGTGGTGCGGGTTTATGTGGCGCAGAAGCGGAAGATCCAGGTGGGCGACAAGATGGCGGGTCGCCACGGCAATAAGGGGATTATTTCCCGAATTCTGCCCATTGAGGACATGCCCTATCTGCCCGACGGCACACCTATCGACATTGCCCTCAATCCGCTGGGTGTCCCCTCGCGGATGAATGTCGGCCAAGTGTTTGAGTGTCTGTTGGGCTGGGCGGCAGAAAAGCTAGATGTGCGCTTTAAGATTACGCCCTTCGACGAAATGTATGGCGAAGAAGCGTCGCGCAACATGACCCACGGCAAGCTCCAGGAGGCTCGTGACGCTAATCAAGCGGACTGGGTCTTTAATCCCGACAACCCAGGTAAGATTCAGCTCTATGACGGGCGGACGGGTGAGGCCTTTGATCGCCCCGTCACCGTGGGCAAAGCCTACATGCTGAAGCTGGTGCACTTGGTGGATGACAAGATTCACGCGCGATCGACTGGCCCCTACTCGCTGGTGACGCAGCAACCCTTGGGCGGTAAGGCCCAGCAGGGTGGTCAGCGCTTTGGTGAGATGGAGGTGTGGGCTCTGGAAGCCTTCGGTGCAGCCTATACCCTGCAAGAGTTGTTGACGGTGAAGTCAGACGACATGCAGGGGCGGAACGAAGCGCTGAACGCGATCGTGAAAGGGAAGGCGATTCCTCGTCCTGGCACGCCCGAGTCCTTCAAGGTGTTGATGCGTGAGCTTCAGTCCTTGGGCCTTGATATCGCCGTTCACAAGGTAGAAACCCGGGAAGATGGCACCAGCCGCGATGTCGAAGTTGACCTGATGGCAGACGTGAGCAATCGCCGTGCCCCGTCACGCCCGACCTATGAGTCAATTACGTCGGCAGAGCTAGAAGAAGTCGAAGAGTAATGTCCTGTCCATTGGGAGAGGCCGCGATCGCACCGCAGCCTTCCCTAACGGTGGTCTGTCATCCATTGTCTGCACGTCTGCACAAGGAAGTAGCTGAGCATGCCAAAGCTAGAACAGCGGTTTGATTACGTCAAAATTGGTTTAGCGTCCCCAGAGCGTATCCGCCAGTGGGGAGAGCGGACGCTCCCAAACGGAATGGTGGTCGGTGAAGTAACCAAACCTGAAACCATTAACTACCGCACGCTCAAGCCTGAAATGGACGGCTTGTTCTGTGAACGGATTTTTGGCCCTGCGAAGGACTGGGAGTGCCATTGCGGCAAATATAAGCGAGTGCGCCACCGGGGCATTGTCTGCGAGCGCTGCGGCGTGGAGGTGACCGAATCGCGGGTGCGACGTCACCGTATGGGCTACATCAAGTTGGCTGCGCCGGTTGCTCACGTCTGGTACCTCAAAGGAATTCCCAGCTACATTGCCATTTTGCTTGACATGCCCCTGCGGGATGTTGAGCAGATTGTCTACTTCAATGCCTACGTTGTGCTAGACCCGGGCAATGCCGACAATCTCAGCTATAAGCAACTGCTGACAGAGGATCAGTGGATTGAGATTGAAGACCAGCTCTATGACGAAGATTCGCAACTGGCAGGGGTTGAGGTGGGCATTGGCGCAGAGGCGCTTCAGCGACTCCTCCAAGACCTGAATCTGGAAGAGTCCGCCGAAAAGCTGCGGGAAGACATTGCAGTTTCCAAGGGCCAAAAGCGCGCCAAGCTAATCAAACGCCTGCGGGTGATTGACAACTTTATCGCCACAGGCTCGAAGCCGGAGTGGATGGTGCTGGACGTGATCCCAGTGATTCCGCCAGATCTGCGTCCAATGGTTCAGTTAGACGGGGGCCGTTTTGCCACCTCTGACCTAAACGATCTCTATCGCCGGGTCATTAACCGGAACAACCGACTGGCGCGTCTGCAAGAAATTCTTGCCCCTGAAATTATCGTCCGCAACGAAAAGCGGATGCTCCAGGAAGCGGTAGATGCGCTGATTGACAATGGTCGCCGGGGCCGGACGGTGGTGGGTGCCAACAACCGACCCCTAAAATCCTTGTCTGACATCATTGAAGGGAAGCAAGGGCGTTTTCGGCAAAACCTGCTGGGTAAGCGGGTGGACTACTCCGGACGTTCTGTCATTGTGGTGGGGCCAAACCTCAAAATTCACCAGTGTGGCTTGCCTCGGGAGATGGCGATCGAGCTGTTCCAGCCGTTTGTGATCCATCGCTTGATTCGTCAGGGGCTGGTGAACAATATCAAGGCAGCGAAGAAACTGATTCAGCGCAATGATCCCAGCGTGTGGGAAGTGCTGGAGGAAGTGATCGAAAGTCATCCGGTGCTTCTCAACCGAGCCCCAACCTTGCACCGATTGGGGATTCAAGCGTTTGAACCGATCCTGGTGGAAGGGCGTGCAATTCAGTTGCACCCTCTGGTGTGTCCGGCCTTTAACGCAGACTTTGATGGTGACCAGATGGCGGTTCACGTGCCGCTATCCCTAGAGTCCCAGGCAGAGGCACGGTTGCTGATGCTGGCCTCGAATAATGTGCTGTCCCCTGCTACCGGACGCCCTATTATCACACCCAGCCAAGATATGGTTTTGGGCTGCTACTACCTGACGGCGGAGAACCCCTATGAGCAGAAGGGGGCAGGTCGCTACTTCAGCAGTATGGAAGACGCGATCGTGGCCTTTGAGCAAGGGTTGGTGGGTTTGCATGCGGAGGTTTGGCTACGCTTTGACGGCCCAGTTGATGTAGACCAGAAGAGCGATCGCTTGCTGGAAGAACACACCACAGACGATGGCATCGTGACCCGCGTTTATGAAGGACGTCGGGTGCGCGAAGACGCCAACGGTCAACTCATTTCCCAGTACGTCAAAACAACACCGGGACGCATCATCTATAACAAGGCGGTGCATGACGCCCTCGCTAGCTAACGCGCTTGGCCGTCATCCCTGAGATGGCAACAGTTTCCTTTTGACAGCAGACACAACCCGAAAACAGGCGGAGATTACCTCATGGCAGAGCAAGGGTCTAACCAATCCCAGATGATTTTTAGAAACCGGGTGATCGACAAAAAACAGCTTAAAAAGCTGATTGCCTGGTCGTTTGATAACTTCGGCACCGCTCGTACCGCCCAAATGGCCGACGAAATCAAAGATTTGGGCTTTAAGTATGCGACTCGGGCTGGGGTTTCGATCAGTGTGGAAGACTTGCAGGTACCCCCCGAGAAGCGGGATCTACTAGAGGCGGCTGATGAGGAAATTCGCATCACAGAAGAGCGCTATACCCGGGGTGAAATTACCGAAGTGGAGCGATTCCAAAAGGTAATCGACACCTGGAACGGCACTAGCGAAGAGCTGAAAGATCAGGTTGTTGCCAACTTTAGGAAAAATAATCCTCTCAACTCCGTCTACATGATGGCCTTCTCAGGGGCGCGGGGGAACATTTCCCAAGTGCGTCAGTTAGTTGGGATGCGGGGCCTAATGGCGAACCCGCAAGGGGAGATCATCGACCAACCCATTCGTACCAACTTCCGAGAGGGGCTTTCCGTAACGGAGTACGTCATTTCTTCCTACGGGGCGCGGAAGGGACTGGTGGATACGGCACTGCGGACGGCGGACTCTGGGTATTTGACCCGCCGTCTGGTAGACGTGTCCCAGGACGTGATCGTTCGAGAGCACGACTGTGGGACTGAGCGCGGTGTGCGCCTGCGCAGCATGACCGATGGTGAACGCATTTTGATTCCGCTGTCCGATCGTCTGATAGGCCGAGTTGCGGCTGAGCCGATCGTACATCCCGAAACCGGTGAAGTCTTGGTGGAGCGCAATCAGCCCATTACCGAAGCCCTAGCGGAGGCGGTGTGTGCGGCTGGGGTCGACGAGGTGGTGGTGCGATCGGCCCTAACCTGTGAAGCAACTCGTTCTGTCTGCCGTCAATGCTATGGCTGGAGCTTGGCCCATTCTGACATGGTGGATTTGGGCGAAGCCGTTGGGATTATTGCGGCCCAATCCATTGGTGAGCCAGGCACTCAGCTCACCATGCGAACCTTCCACACGGGTGGAACCTTTACCGGAGAAATGGCTCCCCAAGTTCGGGCCAATGTTGCGGGGGTTGTTGAGCTGCCAAAGCGCTTCAAAAATCGTGGATTCCGAACCCGGCACGGTGAAGAGGCGCTGATTCTGGAAAGTGCCACTGAGATTATCGTCAAGGGTGAATCTCAAACTCATAAGGAAAGCCTTCCCCAGGGGACGATTCTGTTTGTTAAGCATGGGGACACTGTGCGGAAGGAGCAGATCCTGGCTGAGTTGCCAACCACAGGCCGGGTTCGCAAGGTCACGGAAAAGGCGACGAAGGATGTGACCACCGATCTATCTGGTGAGATAAGGTTCGCAGGGCTGGTTCAGGAAGAGCGAAAAGACCGACAGGGCAATACGACCCGCTTGGCGCAGCGGGGTGGGTTGATCTGGGTGTTATCTGGTGAGGTGTACAACCTGCCACCCAATGCAGAGCCTGTCGTGAAGAACGGCGATCGCATTGAACGCGGTGGCATTCTCGCTGAAACCCGTCAGGTTAGCGAGCGGGGTGGCTTGGTTCGCCTTCCTGAAGTTGTAGAGGGCAAGGCGGGTCGCGAAGTGGAGGTGATCACCTCCTCCGTGTTGCTTGACCAAGCTGAGGTTAAGATGGAGAGCAGCCAAGCCGGTGAACACTACGTTATTGAAACCCCGAATGGTAGCCGCTTTTCGCTAATTGCCGCCCCGGGTACTAAGGTGTCGAGCAACGACGTGGTGGCAGAACTAGAAGACGACAGCTATCGAACCCAAACCGGGGGGATGATTCAATACTCTGGAGTTGAAGCGGCTAAGAAAGGCCGGGGCAAACAGGGATATGAAGTCACCAAGGGCGGCACTTTGTTGTGGATTCCGGAAGAAACCCATGAGGTGAACAAGGACATCTCGCTGCTGATGGTCGAAGATGGTCAGTATGTCGAAGCGGGCACCGAAGTCGTGAAGGACATCTTCTGCCAGAGCAGCGGTGTGGTTGAGGTGACCCAGAAGAATGACATTCTGCGGGAAGTGGTGATCAAGCCTGGCGATCTCCACATGGTGGATGCTCCGGAAGCGGTCATGGATCGCGATCGCACCATTGTCCCCCCTGGCGAAGAAATCATGCCCGGCTTGGTACTCGACGCCCTGCGGTATGTCGAGTATGTTGAGTCTCCAGAAGGGCCCGCTGTACTGCTGCGCCCCGTCGATGAATACACCGTGCCCGACGAACCTGGAGTTCCGAGTCAGGAGGCTAGCGATACCGGCAGCAACATCCGCCTGCGTGCCGTACAGCGCGTTTCCTTTAAGGACGGCGAACGGGTCAAATCTGTTGAAGGGCAAGAACTCCTCCGCACTCAACTGGTGCTAGAGATTGGGGAAGAATCCTCTCACCTGGAAGCCGATATCGAACAAGTGCCCGATGAGGCAGATCCCAGCGTGATGCGCTTGCAGCTCGTCATTCTGGAGTCCATTGTGGTGCGCCGTGATGTGGTGGCCGACCAGACCCAAGGCAGCACACTGACCCGGCTATTGGTGGAAGACGGCCAGCAGATTGAGCCCGGTGCCGTTGTTGCACGGACTGAGATTCAGTGTAAAGAAGCTGGCGAAATTCGCGGGATCCGCGAGGGCATGGAAGCCACTCGCCGCGTGCTGGTGGTGCGTGAAGTGGATCGTATGACCATCGACCTCCAAGGCAAATCGCCCAACGTCGCCATTGGCGATCTGATTGTGGCGGGTACTGAAATTGCAGAGGGTATTTGCGCTGAAGAATCGGGACAAGTGGTCGATATCACAGATTCCCAGGTGGTTCTGCGCATCGGTCGCCCTTACCGAGTTTCGACTGGAGCTGTGCTGCACATTGAAGATGGCGACCTTGTTCAACGGGGCGACAATCTCGTGCTGCTGGTGTTTGAACGGGCTAAAACCGGCGACATCATTCAGGGTCTACCCCGAATTGAGGAATTGCTGGAAGCTCGGAAGCCGAAGGAAGCCTGTATTTTGGCTGAGCGCCCCGGGACGGCTCAGGTGGTTTTCTTAGATGACGAAACTGCTGAGATTAAGGTGATCGAAGCGGATGGCGTGGTGAGTGAGTATGCCCTCAACCCTGACCAGAGCCTGTTGATTAGTGATGGTCAAGAGGTGGCGGCGGCGGAACCGTTGACCGATGGGCCTGCCAACCCCCACCAAATCCTAGAGATCTTCTTCAACTACTATCTCTCCGAGGGGATGGGGATTCACGATGCAGCGATGCAGAGTTTGCAGAAGGTTCAGACTTTCTTAGTGAACGAAGTGCAGTCGGTGTACCAGTCTCAGGGGGTTGATATTTCGGATAAGCACATTGAAGTAATTGTCCGGCAGATGACCTCTAAGGCACGGATCGACGATGGGGGCGACACCACAATGCTGCCCGGTGAGCTGATGGAGATCTATCAGATCGAGCAGGTTAATGAGGCGATGGCGATTACTGGCGGGGCACCGGCGCAGTATACGCCAGTGCTGCTGGGGATCACGAAAGCCTCGTTGAATACGGACAGCTTTATCTCGGCGGCGAGTTTCCAAGAAACCACTCGGGTATTGACGGAAGCCGCAATTGAAGGGAAGTCTGACTGGTTGCGCGGCCTGAAGGAGAATGTGATCATTGGTCGCTTGATTCCGGCGGGAACGGGTTTCAACGCCTACGAAGAGCCTAGTACGCCCGAAATCGATGCCTCGGCCTATGATGGCACGTTGATTGATGATGCCGTGGCCCGGGACGTAGTGCTGGATGATGAAACGGCCCGTACCTACGATTTTGAGAACGGGTTTGGGGTGCTTCAGGATGATGAAATGATTGGCCTATCGACGACTCAATTGGGTGGCGATCGCGGCCCAATGGGCGGTGGCATGCCGTCCTTTGAGGATGATGACGATTTGCTGATTGATGACAACAGCGAAGCACCCTAGGTTCCTTTCGGAAACACAGCACAGCCCCCCAACCGAAATGGCTGGGGGGCTGTTTTGCTCAGGGGGGATTAAAGGGGACGCGATCGCGGTCGTTATCGCCCAGTGACGTTAACGAGGTGCCCGTCATCCAAAATATGCTGAATTACCTCGCCAATCACCTGTCGCAGCATGACTTGATTGGCGCTGTCATCAATGGTGACCGTCATGACGTAGCGCTCATTATCAATTTTGACTGCAACAGAACTGCCAATGACGCGAGAGTTTTGTCCAGTTTTTTCACCAATCCAGGCAACACGCTTGTCTCGCAGTTGTTTAATGGCCGTGTAGCCAAACTCCCAATCGTATTGCCCCACCAGCGCATCTAGAATTTCATCGTCCCCTGGATGCTGAAAGGTATAAATCTGGCGCATCATCTCTGTGACCTCATTCGTGGTCATCACGTTGGGGCCGCCACCGCTGTTGGTGTTGACGCTGGGCAGGGTGCTGTCGCCCGCTAATTTAGTATTGACGCGAGTTTGCTCAAAGCCGCGATCGCCTAGAGTTTGGTTCATTTCATCCCAGCCGATGTAGTCTACAAGCTGGTTTGTGGCAATGTTGTTGCTTTCCTTGATCATGCGCGCCATGATTTCTCGAAGCGAGTATTCGCGATCAACATAAATTTGAGCCCCGTTTGCATTTTCGGTCCAGTTGTACGGTTCAACATAGACTTCTGTGTCGAGGTCAATCCCTTCACGGGTGACTTTATCCATCAGCGCTACAGCGATCGGCAGCTTAATGAGACTAGCCGGACTTTCGGGCGGAATATCGCCCTGATAATTGCGACATTCCCCCGAGAGGTGACAAATGGTGATGCGAATCGCTTCAGGTCGTCCAGTATTTTCGGCAATCTCCTGCAAAAAGCCAGATTCCAGCTCGTCTACCCGAGCGGCAACCGGCGCTAGGATTTTCTCATATTCTGTCTTTTTAGCGATCGCCTTTCGAGACAGCAGCGACTCTTCAGGAATCTGATCGAGCTGGGCGATCGCAGCTCGCCACAAGAATTCTTGGTGGGCGAAGGTTTCCAAAGATTCGTCAGCGTTTTCTGCTGCTGCATTCCGCGCAGCGATCGCTTGGGTAGCCAGTTCCAACGCTCGGCGATAATCAGCGTCCGCAGATTCTTCAAGTGTGATACGTTGATTAACCCGGTAGACAACCTGAGCCAGCGTAAAGTAAGGAGCAAGCTCGCCCATATCGCGGGTAAATCGCGCGGGCGATAGATTCTCAAGCTCAGCCTGCACCCTCGATTGAATGCGCTTTGCGCCTTGCAGCGAATCAACCTGGCGCAACTGAGCCAGAGTAACCGTCTCAGCCACTTCAGGCGCAAGGGCGAGCCCTGGCAATATTGAGCCAAAGGCCACACCCAGAGTATTAAAAACTAGCACCCACGGTAACCAAAACCGCCCCATTGATCCCGCTATCCCTCACAACATTGTGATGACAAGGTCGGTAACAATCGTTTACCGCTCTCAAGTTTACCGCTCTCAACGGAAGCTAAGGGCAGGCCCCAGCAAGCCCCATCGTCTATTCATGAAAAACCACAACTTGCTCGTCTGCCGGGAGGTAGGGACAGGGAAACCTCCCAGGAGCTTTCCCTGCAACGGCAGGAGGAGCTTTGCATCACCCTTCGAGGGTGTTGATGGCATGGGTTGGAACTGTGTCCTCTCAAACGTTCCGTTGAATGAAAACCACAATTTAACGATAAACACCATTAATTCACAATAGCTTGATACTACAGCGTCTGGCTCCTGCAATGTGTGGCAGATTACGGTTTGCCCAACCCCTTGCCTGGGCAAGGGATTAGGCCGCTCACGTGGAATCTTCTCCATGGATTACCCCTAGGATGCGATCGCAGAATTAGCAAACTCGGCGATCTCGCCGATCCGTAACCATTCAGTTTTCTCAGTAAAATTTCTTACTCCCCTCGGAATACTGTATTTTTCAATGCATTTCGGGTAGAGGCAACCCGAAAAAATGCCCACAGCTTGCAAAGACGCAAGCTATGGGCTCATAAAGCTCACAACGTTCTCCAAATCATGGGCCTAAACTTGGGCATGGGCGCGGCGAGCGATCGCAGATCCTTCCTTTCGGGTAACCAATATCGTTCCTTCCGGTAACCAATATCGTTGCAGCACGAATCAGAGGATGCGATCAACCGCAACTTTTATCGATTTGGGTAAGTTGAGTTCGGGGTAGGGGGTGGTCAGTGCCCCTTGCGCTCCGAGACAGAGCGCGTTATTCTACAGGCAATTTTCAGGGTGCGATTTGAGCAATGAAGCAACAGAAAGTGTTGGAAAAGCAATTGCTACTCCAAGAAATTCATCAACGTCGTGGGGGCAAGACCAAGCCCTTAGAACCGACAAAAGCTAGCCTGCTGAGCTACGGTAAAAAGGCAACCATATCCTTTGAGATGGGCTCGGTTGAGTTACGGGAACTCAAGCAGCAACTCCTCCAGAGATAAGGGCTTCCATTAAGGACATCCTGTCCGAACGCGCTACTCCTAGTGGAAGTCTTTCTTAAGCGTCCGCCCCCGATGCTTTTACAAAAGGCGGCCTGAACCTCGCCCAACATTCTTCTTGCTAGTAACATAAGGCCACCGCTCAAAGCCTAGTTTCTCAGGGGTTCCTGACTGTTCTTGAAGTCCTTCAGATATCTCTTGAGGCGTCAAGTCTTGCCTATGATGAACGGCTTCAATCCCAAACCCATCTCGATCGCAGGCGGTTTCTGCTCCCCCAAAGCGTCCCGTCTTTGTCCAGGCGATGAACTGAGAAAAGCAGTTGCTACAGCCTCTTACTAGGGTTCTACTTTGAGGGTTTTTGAACGAGCTCTTAAGATGCAACATCGTGCTCTCCACGCTCTATTGAGCAATGACAGTTAACCTCAAAAACTGAGGATGGTCATAGCTTAGAAAGTGAGTGACCTCACCCCGGCAAAATTGCCCCCAAAATAGTCTTCTTCTTGACTTTTTTAGAGCGCCTTGTTATTAGAACTTGTTGAGTCTGTTTGAAAGCCAGTTCAGGAAATGTTGATCAGCAGTGAGCTATGTCTTGCGCAAGGCTAGTTGCGTTGGAGCGATCTGTGCGCATGAAACTAAAAATCTGCCAAAAAATTCAGAATGCCACAAAGTATGATTGTCACAGGAATGTCACAATCTCTGTCTATACTTCGAGGCATCCCAGTAGATTGACGAAGCACGAGTTGTAGAGATAGTAACCCTATCTCCACCCCCACCTTTTGGTGGGGGATGTTCTCCAGAAGTTTCTGAACGGGCTTAGCGGGTGCCTCTCCGTTCTAGGCCCGTCAGAAATTTTACCGACTTAGCGTAGATTCACGGTTCGGTAACTGCTGTTAGTTCAAAGCTCAGTCTTACTCCACTGATGTGGCAATTGCGGCCTATTCATCTCTGTTATTCGCAGATCACAACGTTATAGCTTTGTGGGTCTTAAAGTCTGGAGTATCGTAGTTCCCAGAAAATAAGCCCGAGATTTTCCTCACCCTAGGGCAATTGCCGTTGCCACTTAATAGATCTAGGGAGCCACTATTTGTAAACCGTTGCAGAGCCTATCATGCGGGTTTCGAATCTTGCCATGATACTCAGGGGTACAACCACAGTTTGAGTGTTACGTCTCCTTAATCTTGAGACTCTTCTGATCCTGCAAAAACTTTCAGTGTACTGAAGCCAATGAAGCTCTCGCCAAGAAAAATCGAGTCAAAGAGAAGGAAACGTTGAGGCTTTCTAAGTTTCACGCCGTCAGCACTCCGGCATGAAGCAGGCAACCTCTCCTGAGATATCTTTGCTAATTAGTAAGAAAAAATTCTGAGAAATCGCCTTGACTTGAGAAATTTACATCTCGGTTTAGCTTTTGATTATCTGAGTAGACCTGTCTCATTTAAGTTGGAAAACCTTTAGGAAAAAATAATCTAAGGCAGCTATTTTTCGATATACTCGAAGGTGACGTAAATCACATAAAGATTTCAGTCAGTCTGTGTCTCGAC
>JACYME010000069.1 GCA_015272155.1 Leptolyngbyaceae cyanobacterium T60_A2020_046 | reverse complement strand
CCCAGCGTCATGGTGCTGGCCAGCGCCCCCGATCTGGTGCCCGCACCGGGGCAGGTCGTGGTCAATCTCGCTGCTGCTGGGGTCAATCCCGTTGATACCTACATCCGTGCCGGCACCTACGCCCATAAACCCACCCTGCCCTAT
The DNA here is from genome assembly GCA_015272155.1 of Leptolyngbyaceae cyanobacterium T60_A2020_046. Classification (GTDB taxonomy): domain Bacteria; phylum Cyanobacteriota; class Cyanobacteriia; order Phormidesmidales; family Phormidesmidaceae; genus JACYME01. Next base: position 20,744 of record JACYME010000069.1, on the reverse strand, counting down.
ATTCCCGGCATTGATGGCGCGGGCACTGTTGCTGCCGTGGGCGAGGGGGTGACAACGTGGCGAGTGGGCGATCGCGTCTATGGCGGCTGACCCCTCAGCGGCACCTATGCCGAATCTGCCCTCTACGCGGCTGACCAGCTTTATCCTCTACCCGATACTCTCGCGATCGCCCACGGAGCTGGAATTTTCGTCCCCTACTCCACCGCCTATCGCGCCCTGTTTCAGAAAGCCCAGGCTCAACCGGGCGAAACCGTACTGATCCACGGGGCCACGGGGGCCGTTGGATTAGCGGCCACTCAACTGGCGATCGCGGCGGGCTTCATCGTTTTGGGCACCGGGGGCACCGCCGCAGGCCGTGACATCGTGGCTCAGCAAGGAGCCGCCCCCGTCCTTGACCACCACCAGCCGGACTATCTCGCCCAGGTGCGCCACCTCACCAGAGGACGCGGCGTGGATGTTGTAATCGAAATGCTGGCCAACGTTAACCTTGGCCACGATCTCTCAATCCTGGCTCCCGGAGGACGGGTGGTGATTGTGGGCAATCGCGGCGATGCGACCCTGAATCCCCGCGACCTGATGGCCTGCGACGGGCAGATCATGGGCTTCACGCTGTTTAACACCCCGCCAGATGCCCTCGCGCGCATCCAACCTGCGATATTTGCCGGGCTCAAGGCGGGAACGTTGCGCCCCATCATCCAAGCCGAATTTCCCCTAGCCCAGGCTCCTGACGCCCATGAAGCGGTGTTGACCTCCGGCTCCCACGGAAAAATTCTATTGATTTCATCGGGCGATCGCGGCCATTCTCGTATAGTTGAAAAAACAGCAGATGGCGAATCGAACGGGATAACAACACCATGCTGAACCGCTTCACACACTCCACACTGGGATGGCTTGCGATCGCGATCGCCCTCGTGATTGGGCTGGCCTGCCCGAGCCCAGCCCTAGCCACGGGCGTTTACCAAATGCCCCCCACCGCCCCCACCGATAGCTCTTGGGTCATTGACGAAGCTGGGGTGCTCAGCCGCCTCAACGAGAGCAAAATCAGCAATCAATTCAAACAACTGGCCCGCGACACCGGATCCGAAGTTCGCCTCGTCACCATTCACCGCCTCGACTATGGCGAAACCCCCGAAAGCTTTGCCCAGGAACTCCTAGAGCAGTGGTTTCCGAACCCAGAAGCCCAGGAAAATCAGGTAATCCTGGTGCTGGACGATGTCACCAACGGCGCGGCCCTAGTCGCTGGGGCAGCCGTTTCTGAGCAGTTGACTGCTGAGATTGCCGAGAGCATCACCGCCGAAACGATTGGCATTCCCCTCCGCAAGGACAGCAAGTACAACCAGGCGCTGGTGGATGCCTCTGATCGCCTCGTGGCCGTCATCTCTGGACAGCCGGATCCTGGCCCGCCTGTTGATACCGTGTCCTACGAGACGGAGGGCACCTTTGCCACCGCTGAGGAAACTGAAGAGAACCGCAGCAATGCCACGGTGATTGTTGTCGGGTTTCTCATTGCCGCCACCATCATTCCGATGGCGACCTACTACTTCTATCAGTCGATGGGCGGTTAGCCGAGGGCCGGGCTTTGGCCATCATGATGCGTCAACGCGAGGGAATCTGTCACGATCCCTCGTGTTTTGCAGTTTTTAGAACGATTAGAGCACCCTGCTAGAGGGGGAAGCCCGTGCTGAAATTCGGCAGGATCACGCCAGCCCAATTTCCTGAAGCCGCTGTTGTAGGTAGGTGGCGGCACTTAGGCTGGGATAGCGGGGATGATTTCCACTGCGTGCCACACACTCGGGTAGGGGAGTCAGATCGACCTCTGGGCGGGGATGGACGAAGAACGGGAGCGAAAATCGCTGATCGCGATCGCCCGTTGGATTAGTCACGCGATGGGTCGTGCTTTTGAATAACCCATTGGTTAGGTTTTGCAGCATATCGCCCGTATCCACAATAATCTGGCCGGGAATTGCGGCGATCGCTTGCCAAGTGCCGTCCACCCGCTGAAGTTCGAGCCCTGGCGCTGTTGCCTCACCCAGCAGCGTAATCAGGTTGATGTCTTCGTGGGGGGCGGCGCGCAGGCTGGCCGGGTGAGCATCGGGCGGGATGGGGGGATAGTGGATGACCCGCAGCAGGGTGGGGCCGTTGGTCGTCATGGTGCTTAGCGTAGTCGGCGGCAGGCCGAGAAACTGCTCACAGGCAGTCAGCAGGTGAGTGGCGCAGCGATCTAGCGCCTCAAACAGTTCCAGCATTACGGGTGCAAAACTCGGAACCTCCTGGGGCCAAAGATTCGCAGGCGTTGTGCGCGATCGCCCAATATGCCAAAACTCCTTGAGATCAGGGTAGGGATAATCCTTCGCGTGCTCGCGGCCAAAGGCAGTGAACCCCCGCTGACCGTGCAACCGCAAATCTTCATAGCGAGCCTTGGTCGCGGGCGGCAGCGAAAACACCGCCGCCGCACTGGCATAGGCCGCTGCGATCAGCTCTGGGTCAATGCCGTGATCCTCCAGCGCGAAGAACCCGATAGTTTTCAGTGCCTGGCCGATCGCGGCCACAAACTGATCTCGTTGGGCTGGGGTGCGGTCAAGAAAGTCTGCCAAACTCAGGACAGGGATGCTCTGGCTCATAGCACGGTGGCGATGTGTAGGGTGCAGGGGTGTGATTGTCCTATGATGGCGCGGAGGATGGGCTCTGACCCATCCCGTTCTGGGAAGATTCGCGTCATCCTAAACACAGTTGAGTGCGATCGCGCCCGCGCACCGTCCTTGCTAGAATCTCCCATGACTCAAGCACCGTCGCCTGGTTCCCTGCCGTTGTCTTTCCCCGGATGCGAGCATTCCATCCAGATTCAGCTTTTGCCAGAGAAAGCGGTCTACTTGCCCGCGTCAGAGGCGCTGCTGGTTTCAGACGTGCACCTGGGCAAGTCTGAAACCTTCCAGCACCACGGCATTCCCATCCCTAGCCGCGTGAATCGCGATACCCTGGCGCGGCTAGAGCGCGCCCGCGATCGTACCGGAGCCCGTCGCCTGATGATTCTTGGCGACCTCTTTCATGGGCCGTGGGCGCTGGTGGATGAAGTGATCGACCTGTGGCTGCACTTTTTGCATCGCACAGGGCTCACGGCGGATCTGATTTTGGGTAACCACGATCGCCCCTTGACTGAAACCCTGAACCACCTCTCCCTCACTTGTTGGACAACGGCGCTGGATCTCAATGGCGTGACCCTGAGCCACGAGCCCCTGCCGCAATTGGCGGCCGTCAACATATCTGTTAACGCTGGGATCAACATTTGTGGTCACATTCACCCCTGCGTCCGTCTCGGGGGACGGGGCGATCGCCTTCGTTTGCCCTGCTTCTATTGGGAAAAATCCTGCAACCGCCTGACCCTGCCCGCCTTTGGCGACTTTACTGGCGGCCATGAGGTTCCGCTCTCTGCGGACGCGATCGCCTACATGATTGCCGATAACCAAGTCATCGCGATCGGTGAACTGTAGCGGCTCAGAATCGATCCCCCGCGCTTGGCTGGCAGGTGGGGCAAAAATAGTACCGCCGCCCGCCCGTGTGATCTTTGACGATGGGCGTGCCACACACAAAACACCCCTGACCGCTGCGGTCAAACACCCAGTGACGATAGGCCCGCCGGGGCATGCCTCGGGCCTTGAGATCCGCCGCGATCGCCAGATCATTCGTAACCCCATTGTGCTGATAGGATTGTCGCGGCACCGCCAACGCCGCATCGGCAAACCGTGCCAGTTGAGCCAAGTCAGCATCCACGGGGCGATGGGTCGGGTGCAGCCGCGCCACAAACAAAATTTCGCTGCGCAAATAGTTGCCCACCCCGCACAAAAAGGACTGCTCCAGCAAAAGCGAAGTCCATCGCCGCCGATAAAATCGCGGGTCTTGCACCCAAGCTAAGATCTGCTCCGGTGTCACCGTCGCGTCCAGCACATCAGGGCCAAGCCGTTGGATAAAGGGATGCTGATGAACCGCAGCGGCGGGCAACACCTCAATGTCTGATGCACTGTAAAGGAGCGCTGATTTTTTCGGGGTGTGGATGGCAAAGCGCAGTTGCCGCCGGGTGGTCGGATAGCTGTGAGCACGGCGCACCATCCACTTGCCATAGAGCTGATTGTGGCTGTAGACACACAACCCGTTATCAAAGTGGGTGACCAGGGCTTTGCCGTAGGTAGCAATTTTCTCAACGGTGCGATCGCGCAGTTGAGCCTCGTAGGGCTTGAGGTGCTCAAAGGCAAAAAAGACCTCTGTTACAGGCTGTCGCGCGATCGCCGCCTCCAGCTTGTCTGCCGCCCGTCGAATTTCTGGCCCCTCTGGCATGGCATTCTCACTTACAGATTAGTCGATCGCAAGCCCGTATCTAGAGCAGGCGATCGCATCACCCCCGTAAAATTAAGGGTGTGCCGGGTTCCATCATGCCAACAAAAGCTGACATGCTTGATGATAGCTTCACTTAAATGTGGGCTGGGGTTAAAGATTAGGACTCAGTTCTGAGAAAGCTAACCCTGATGAAGAAACTTTTGTCAAACTCCATCGGGTTGCCCGTATTCTCATCCCGCACTGAGGTCTACAGCATCCCCATCCTGAAAATACGTCGCTTTTGTCTGGCGATAGGTTGAGGTCAAGCGGGTTCACCGCCGCCCTGCGATCGCCACCCTTCTGAATCAAGACCGTATTCTACCCCGCTTCCTCGGTGTGGCCGTTATTGGGACGCCAATGTGCAACTCCTTCGACTGACCTCAACGCCACCAGCCCAGCAGGCCATTCGGCTAAAAATCACCCAGGGTGAACTCGGTTTCTGATCAAAAAGCTGTTCCGACTAGACTCAGTTTTTATGCGCATTCTGATTTACTCCTACAACTATCATCCTGAACCCATCGGCATTGCGCCCCTCATGACCGAGCTAGCCGAAGGTCTGGTCAAACGGGGGCACGACGTGCGGGTTGTGACCGCCATGCCCAACTATCCAGAACGCAAGATTTACCCCGCCTATCGGGGCAAGTTTTACACCACCGAAACTCGCAACGGCGTCAAAATCCAACGCTGCTACGTGTGGATTCGCCCCAATCCGGGTTTGCTCACCCGCATTTTGCTGGATGGCAGTTTTGTGGTTCTCAGCTTTTTGCAAGCGCTTCAGGGCTGGCGACCCGATGTCATGCTCTACACCAGTCCCTCCTTGCCCGCTGCCGCTGTGCCTGCCGTGCTGCTCAAAACGCTGTATCGTTGCCCAGGGGTGCTAAACCTGCAAGATATTTTGCCCGAGGCGGCGGTGCAAACGGGTTTAATCAGCAATCGCCATGCCATTCGCCTGTTTGAAATGCTCGAACGCTTTGCCTACAAGGGGACAAGCCATATTAGCGTCATTGCCGAAGGATTTCGCACGAACCTGCTGGGCAAGGGCGTGCCCAACGAAAAGATGACGACCATCTCCAACTGGGTGGATGTGAATTTCATTCGCCCCCTGCCAAAGTATGACAACGCCTTTCGTCAGGCCAATGGGCTCGGCAACAAGTTTGTGGTGCTGTATTCCGGCAACATTGCCCGCACCCAGGGAATTCGTACCGTCATTCGCGCAGCGGCGGAACTGCAAGACATTCCTGACATTGCCTTTGTGATTGTGGGTGAAGAAAGCCAGTTGGCTGATTTGGAAGACCTGCGGCAACAGCTTGGGGTCGAGAATGTGATTTTGCGGCCCTTTGCGCCCCGGGCAGCGTTGCCGGAAATGTTGGCGGCGGCGGATGTCGGGCTGATCATGCAAAAGCGGAATGTGGTGGGCTTTAACATGCCCTCCAAGACGCAGGTGTTGTTGGCAAGTGGTCGCGCGATCGTGGCGTCGGTGCCTGCCCACGGCACGGCGGCGGCGGCGGTGCGGGCCAGCGGCGGCGGCCTTGTGGTGGAGCCCGAGGATCCGACGGCGCTTGCAGACACGATTCGCGACCTGTATAAGAATCGGGAAGAAACGGAGCGATTGGGGCAGCGGGGTCGTCAACATGCCCTCGACCAATATTCTTTTGAGCAAGCGCTGAATCGCTATGAGGCGCTGTTTCAGCGCTTGCGATCGCAATTTCGGGGTCAGCGACACCCAGAAATCGCCGAGGCTGAGGTGAAATCCCCTGCCCAACCCTACGAAGTGGAGTTACCGAGTAACTTGCCCTAGCGGGCACTGATTCCGCGATCGGCCTGCAGTTTCAGGGGGGCGATTCGTCTGGGATGCGATCGATCCTGAGTTGGGGTCGGTTTCTTGCTCAAAACGTCACGGGCTTCAGACTAAAGCCGTGTCCTTAACCTACTGTTTCTGTCGGCGCGCCCCATTCAGCCCATAATGAGGGCGTTGTTTTTTGTTATGAGTGATGACTGCCACGCCAACGCCGCGCCAGATTTTAGAGACGCTCTTGCCGTCGCTGCGGCTGGCGGCGGGGTATGCCCGCCAGATTCAATCGCGGATTGTGGCTCAGCCGGGCAAAGGCGGGGCAACTCGCTTTTCTGACGCGCTGACCGATGCCGATTTATCCATCCAGACGTTTATTGAAGTGGCGTTGTTGGGCGCGTTTCCTAACATCCGTTTTTATGGTGAAGAGCACGAGAAGTCCTATAACACGAAGTATTTTCGGGCGATCGCGCTGGGGCCAGCGGGAGATTATCTCGTCACCCTCGACCCCATCGACGGCACATTGTTTTACCTCGATGGGCATCCCAACTACCAGATCATTTTGACGGTGATGGATACCCACGGCTTTGAGGCGGTGATCGCCATCAGCCCGGCCCAAGAGCGGTACTACTATGCCCTGCGCGGTGAAGGGACGCGCTGGGGCCAGTTGAGCGATGACCTTGCGGACTGTCAGCAATTGCAGATCGACCCACAACCCACCCTGTTTTTGGGAACGCGATTGGCTCCGCTGAAGCCGAAACTCTGCGATCGCTATCGCGTTATTAGCGTGGCAGAAGATTATTCCCGCGATATTCCCATCCCCAATGTCAATGGGATATTGACGGGAGAACTGGGTGGGGCAGCGATCGCAAGTGGCAAATTCATTGATGGCGCGGCCCTCGCCTTTTTGGCCCAAGAGGCAGGCTATTTAGTGACAACCCACGATGGGACGGCACTGCCCCCAGCAAATGCCTGCGAGGACTACTCGTTTCCGGGCCTCGCGATCGCTGCCACGCCCCAAATCCAAGCGGATCTGCTCGATGCACTACGCACGACCCCGTGGTGACGCGATCTGGTAAAGTTAGCCAGCCCTCAGATCCGGCGGGCTATTCTGCCGACCCTTGCATAAAAGCTTGATACTGGGCTGCGAGGTTTGCGTAGGCGTTTTGGCGATTGTGGAGTCGAGGGTGCAGCAGCCGCTCAACGGGTTGACCGCTGTGAATATGGTCTTGCACGATCTCGGGCACATCTGCCGGGGTAACGCGGCAGTACCATGTGTTGTCAGGCATGACGCGCACCGTTGGGCCAGAGCTACACTGCCCTTGGCATTCGCAGCTACTCACCATCAGCGTTTCGCTGTGGTGTTCTTGGAAGGCAGCGAGCACCTGGTCAGCGCCGCTGCGCAGGCAGGAACTGTGCTGACACACCTGAATGAGGCGGCGTTGGGGTTGAGCGGTCATCGCAAGTTCAGCTCAGTTAGGGGTAGAAGGATAGGCCCACCCTAACGGGAATGGCGGGCTTTGATAGAGAGAGCTGTCTTCAAGCTAGCAAGTCTTGGGAAATGATGCTGGGTTTACCGAAATTGGGGGGGCCTGTGCGATCGCCCTGCGGTTGACAGTGCCCGCCGCGTCGAATATCCTCTTGAAAGGATTGGACTAGACGCGCGATCGCACCCCGCGCTAAAGCGACTCAAACATTAAGACTTTCCAGGTTGTTTAACGCTGCAATGCCTGAAAGTCTGGCGATTAAAAGCATTTACTGAACTTTCATCCGAGTTTTTCTGAGTTTTTTCCCATCGACGCAGAATGGGCGTTTCGTCATCCTGGAAGTGTGCTCGGTTCAGTCCGATGCTGCTATCAGGAGCTCTTTCCCATGCAAACGCCTTTCTTGCAAGTGCCTACTACCCTCGAATGTCCCCGTTGTGGAAAGCACACCATCGTGAGCTACCGCGATGGGGTCTACACCTGCCTCAACTGCAACTTTGAAAAAGATCTCAGTACCGCCCCCGCCGATGGCATTAGCCTCGGCAGCCTGATGTTTGGGTCGGCAGGGGTCTTGGTTACCCTCTTGCTGTTGCTCTGAGACTGCCCATCTTTGCAATCCAATGGGGGGCCTGTGCCCCCAGCAGAACCCAAGCCACCGTGCCGTCGTCAAGTGTTTGTGTGATGGCAACAGAGAAGGCTCCAACGCCCGCCCTAAGCCCCTTGCTGAGCTGCCTGCAACGCCTTCCACGCTCGACTGGTGCAGGTCTCAGGCAGCAGGTTGGCAACGGGAATCCAGCAAATGCCCATCGGCCCAATGGTCTGGGTGTCAAAGGTGTCAAAGGTCAGCGGTTGGGGATCGGCTTGGCAGGTATACACCAAATCAAGTTTGTGAACCTGTCGCCCTTGGCCTTCGGGATAAAAGGCTTCCGCGACGGTGAGTAAGCGGTCAACGGTGAAGTCCGTTAAGCCGATTCCGGCGTGGACGGTGCGGCGCAGTCCTGTGATTAAGTCTTCGGCGGGTTCGAGCCCGCCACCGGGCAAATCCCAGCGGTCAGGCTCGGGTGGGGCGAGGTGGTGAAGGAACAATCCGCGCCCTTCGCATAGAAATAAAGCCACCACGTTGATACTTAATCGCACTCGAAGATCACCTAACATGCCAGCCCTTTGCCCAGTGTTTTGAATTGTTATCTACCGTGAGGTCATGCCATGAACTTGCTGAAAGCCCTCTTCCAAGGTGATGTTGCAGACGCTCAGTTCTTCGAGAATACACTGCCCCTTCTATCGAGTTTGGTGGATTTTGATGAGGCCCATGTCGATCGCTTGTTGCTGGCGGTGGTGACGGAACCGATCGCGCCGGGGCAACTGGGGCGTGTGAAGTTTCAAGGGACGCGCTGGCGGGCGCGCTGCGATCGCCAGCCTATTGCGGTCGGCACTACGGTGCGCATTATCGGGCGCGAGCGCAGCACCATTCTGGTGGTTGAGCCGGCTGGGGCGATCGCGGCCCAAGCCACGCATCAACGGGGATACGCGGCCTAACCCCTGATTCTCTTGTTCTCCACTGAGAAGAGGGTGCGGTTTCATCCATCATCGAAACCGCGCCTTTCTGACAGAAACCTGAACCGTCGGAAGTTCAGGTGGATCGTCGCAAGGGGTGGGGTGGGGCAGCGAGATGACCCGGCCAGCTCGTCACACAATTGGGGCAGATCCCACTTCTTTCTAGAGCCTCCGCTCCGGGGTGGATCACACCCAGGGAAATCATGATGCAGAAACCTCGACATACCCTTTTGTTTCGGATGGCCTATGATGGGTTGAAGCTGTTGGCCCTATTGCTGGCGGGTTTTATTTGTGCCTGTTTGTTCTTGTTGCCCTTTGGGGCGGGGCCACAGGCCACGGTGTTGGTGGAGACGGTGATGCCCTTTTTCGCCAAGTTGACGGTGTCGCTGCTGAGTTTTCTGGCGATCGCGGTGATTTTTGAGTCGCTGGAATAGGTGGCCTGGGCTAGCCTGCTGATGAAGCGGCGGTGATTGCCCGCAAACAGCGGAAAATCAGCCGAATGGTCTGGGTCGGCTGCTCGAGTTGGGGCGTGAGGCCCGCTCCATCGACAACCTCGAATCGTTGCACCGCTTGAGGGTTTAACGCGGCCAGTCGCCTCCCGACCTCAATCGGGGGCAATTGTGCCGCCCCTCCCCATAGAAATGCTGTGGGGACTGTCAGCCGGGGCATGAGGGCCGCAAGGTCAAAGCTTAAATCGCCACGGACAAAGGCGAGGGCTGCGTGGTGGGCGTTGGGCTGCTGGGCAGCGGCGAGGTAGGCGGCCACAATTTCGGGAAAGCAGCGATCGGGGTTGGCAAATTGGCGGGTGGTGAGGAATGCCTGAATGCCGGGGGCCGTGGCGATCGCGCTGCGATACAGTCCGTTATCGAGCAGCGGCACTCGCAACACTTGCGACAGCCAGGGATTGATGCTGGATTCACCAAAATCGGCCAAGCCTGTGGGCGCGACTAAAATTAACCCCTTGATGTGATCAGGATGGGCGATCGCCTCCTGCACAGCCATCGCAGCACTTAGGGAAGAGGCCACCACAATCGCGGGCTCGTCACAGGTTTGGGCCAAAAATTCCGCGATCGCTCCCGTGTAGTCCGCCACCTGATACGCCCGAGCTGGCTGTTCCGAGCGTCCCCACCCGGGCAAGTCAGGAGCCAAGACCCGCCCCTCACCCACAAATGCTGGGTACACCTTCGACCACTCATAGGAGGAGGAACCGCCGCCAAAGCCGTGGATGAAGACAAGGGGTTGGGTCGATCTCGGGCGGGGCCAGACCTCGGGCTGTGGAGCCCCGTAGGCCATCGTGCCCAACGTTGTCACAATGGAGCGTTCTTCAAAGCCAGGGGCAAGAAACATGGGCGGCGCTGCGGAAAAACAGGTGACTCCCGTTATAGTACGCCGCACCTGGCAGATTGTCGTGAGTTGTCCGCTGGGGCCGTCTTGCCTGGATTGCGCGATCGCGCCCTTCGCAACTTCTGCTCTGCGATCACCGTCGTTTTTGAGAAACGAATCCATTGGTTTCCGGAGAGTTCCTCCTGCTCTCTGTAGCGACTGAGTACCCTAAGACACACGGCTCCCTGTAGGATTGCCTAGCCTAACCTTCTAATCCAGATTCTCGGTCGGCATTTTGCAGAATAGGGCGTTGCGATTATCTTGGGTGAAGCCCTCTCGCTTCGATTGTTATGTGAGCGTGTCAAAAAAACTGCCATGAAACTGAATCAACTGATTTCTACGAGCTTGCTTGGTCTGAGCATTTCTGCCATTGGTCTGCCGGCGTTGGCACGGCCCGAAATTGCCAGCGGCGATCGCTGGCTTGAGGGCATTGGCCAACCCGAATGCTTGAGCCGTGCCGATACCTTCATTGCGGAGCTAGGCGTCCCGTCTGATGGGGGCGAAATCGATCGCACGGGCTACTTCGATGATGGTTCCTTCCGCATTCTCTGTTATGCCGCAGGGGCTGACAGCATGGTGGTTGTCTTTGCCGCCCACGATGAAAGCCTCGATGTCGCCAGCCAGTTTATGCAGTTTGCGCTGGATCAAATCGACTACTAACACCAGTTCTATCCGGTGTCGCCACCCTTGGCCCTCGCCCCAACCCCTCACCCCATCATGGGGAGAGGGGCTTTGAAGAGACCGGTTTTATTGTCCTGCTTTGGCGAATTGGGATGACCCAGCCCCGGCTGATCAGAAAACGAGGGGTATCTGGCAATCAGATACCCCTCGTTTTTTTAGCAATTTTTTGATGAAAGCTGGAACCACCGTCCCCAACCGCGATCGCGCCGGTTATTCCGCCGCCTCAATCTTGATTGAGAGAATCTTATCTCCAGCCTGGATGGCGTTCACCACATCCATGTCGTTGGTTTTGCCAAATACCGTATGCACACCATCCAAATGCGGCTGAGGCGAATGGCAGATAAAGAACTGGCTACCTCCCGTGTCGCGTCCCCGGTGGGCCATTGAGAGACTACCTGCCTCGTGCTTGTTGGCGTTAATTTCACAGGGAATGGTGTAGCCGGGGCCACCTGTGCCATTGCCCTTCGGGCAGCCACCCTGGATTACAAAGTCAGGGATGACTCGGTGGAAGGTGAGGCCATCGTAAAAGCCTGCATTGGACAGGTCAACGAAGTTTTGAACCGTCTTGGGCGCGTCGGCGTCAAAAAAGTCAATGTGAAGGGTGCCCTTCTCGGTTTCCATGATGGCGCGGGTCATAACACTCTCCTGTTCGGTTTTGATGAAACGGACAACGGGCTGAAGCGAGGCGATCGCGCTAGGCAGACAGGCAAAGCCCGACCCACCGCAAAGGGGAACGATTCAGCTTAGCGGTTTTTGGGCAGGCGACGTTGCGGGCGAGCAGAGGACGGGCGCGGGCGTCCACGAAAGCGAGCGATCGCCAGATTCACAGCCTCAACCACCGCCGGATCCGCATCTTTTAAGGCGCGGCGCAGCCACGGCAGCCCCCGGGCAGACTTGACCCGCCCCAGTGCCTGCACCGCTGCCAGCCGCACCTTTGGATCGCCATCCCGAGAAAGACGCCCCAAGATGGGCAGCGCTTTGGCAAGGGGCCCCGAAAACTGGGTCGCGATCGTAGTGGCAACGTCACATCGCACTCCCGCATCAGGGGCGCAACTGTCTGCCATTAACCCCCCTAGAGAAAAGGGATCGACCGTAACCTGGGCAGGTTGTGGGGCTTTAGATCCCGACGGCGCTGATCTCGGTGGCGCTGGCGGAGTCACGGACGCAGCCAAGGGCTGCGGCTCCGGTGCCGCAGCAACATTGGCCGCAGGCTCTGGCATCGCCGCAGGTGGCGACACTTCCGGAGTTGGAGTGGCGGCAGGAGAGGGCGGAGCGGCAGATAGCCGCTGGGCCGCGTAGTCTTGCCGGAGGCGATCGGTGGCAACCTTTAGCCGGCGCTCATGATCGGCCTCGGCTTGCTTAAGCTTGTTCTGGAGTTCGTTATTTTGGTGAACTTGGGCCTCAATGCGTCGCGACAACAGCACATAAATCGCGATCGCGCCAACGACCAGACCAGCCAGCGCCCCAAGCACAAATGCCATAGCGTTCACGCTCCTGAACCAACGGAGACAACCCGGTGAAGCCTGAGCGCGATCGCCCGAGCCAACAGCCAGCACACTCGGACGAAATCCGATGCTCAATTAGTCTACCGTGATGTGGTTTCAGGTCAGATCGCTCAGGTCACTCAGGTCGAGGGGATCAAACCCCGCTTCAAACTCATCATCGCCAAGGGGTGAAGACGTCTGGGCCGATTGCAGCGCCGCAATTCGCGCAGTAAACTCCTCCTCCTGGGCCTTGAGTCGGGCAGCGAGCTGGTCTTGATAATGCTCGATTTTGGCGGCGAGCTGTTGCTCATACTCCGCACGGAGTTGCTGCTTCACTGCCAGCAGCTTGGCGTCGTCGGTGGTGGACGTTGGCACCACGGCGGGGGCTACAGGCCGCGCCATCGGCGGCAGGGTCATCGTGGTTTCATCGCCAGGGCGACCCATGATTTCGCTGGGAGAAGACTGGGGCAAGGCTGCTGGCGACGCAGACCCGGCTTTGTTCAACATCTCATGGCGCGCCTGATATTCTTCCTCAAGCTGGGTAATTCGGGTAGCAAATTGTTGCTCGTAGTGCTCAATTTTTTGGGCGAGACGGGTTTCATAGTCGTGCTGCACTGCCGTGGATGCGGCCTTTACGCGCTGGGCAAGCTGTTGTTCATAGGCGTGCTGCAACTTTTGGGCCGCTTCCTTGAGCCGGGTTTCATACTGGTGCTTGATCTTGACAACCTCGGGGGCCGACAGTTTGGCGGTTTCGCTAGGGCCGATCGCCTCAACTGGGCCAGGAGCCCTAGCCGGGGCCGCGGGCGGAGCCACATCAATGCCCTGCTGCAAGACCTCCATCCGCATTTGATATTCCTGCTCTAGCTCTAGGGTGCGATCGGCCAGTTCGTCTTGATAGTGGGCGATTTGCTGCGCCAGATGGGTGTCATAGTCGGCCCGCAGGGTTTGAAGGGTTTCCCGCAGCCGCCGCTCGTGTTCGGCTTCGAGGTCGTTCAGCCGTTGTTGGCTGGCCTTGAGCGCCTGGGCCTGACGACGGATGCGACCTTGCATCCAGAGGTAGGCGATCGCGAGGCCAATCACCAGGCCCACTAGCAGGGGGATACTCATGGCTTGCAGCTCTGCCGTCGTCATGGATTGCTCCTATGCCCAAGGTATGGTGGCTGTGACTGGTGGTGGGTCTGGCGGCGATCGCACCGAGCAGAGCCAACGCCCTCCCTCAGACCCAGCAGCCAGCCTCAAAACGAATGAGCATCATGATACCTGCTGACTTGGGGAATGGACGGCGGGCGGGGATGTTTTGCAAAACATCGTGAAACGCGCGCGGGCTAGGGTTGCCTGGGGCATTGTGGGGGATCGCGATCGCGCCTGTGTCATCGAGAATTCCTTAAAAATGTTCGACAAAGTCCCCGAGTCTCAGATTCGCGCACTATCCTGACCAGTAACGTCCCCGGATCCGACCGCAGGGTTCAGGCCCGTGATCCCCTTCGCGGCGCTCTAGCCCGCTGCCGACTCGGGCACGGTCAAGATAGGATCATCGCAATTCAGATCTGCGCAAGTTGTACAGGATAAATCCTGAGTAAGGCAGATGCCGAGCGCCTCGCCAAAAGGGGTGACGCGATCGCGCATCCGCTGCATTGTACGCACTACCGTACAGTCGGGCCATGCTGGTTTCGCTTCGTTATTGAATTGAGGTTTTTCCCCTTCGCATGTCAGATTTCCCTCCTTCGGTTACGCCGTTTCGCACTGCCCAGGCGGGTCAGCCTTCTGTCTCTGCCAACCCCGACGATGCCCTGGCGCTGGCACGCACCATCGCCCAAGCCGCCGATGAGCGCAAAGGGGGTGATATTCGGGTACTTTATGTGGCGGATGTGTCTTACCTGGCCGACTATTTCGTCATTGTGACGGGATACTCAGCGGTGCAGGTGCGCGCAATCGCGCGCACCATTGAAGACGCAGTTGCCGAAGCGTGGCAGCGGCTCCCCCTCCGCACGGAGGGGCAAGGGGAAGGACGCTGGGTGCTCCAAGATTATGGCGAAGTCATTGTCCACATCTTCATGCCCGAAGAACGTGAATTCTATAGCCTAGAGGCGTTTTGGGGCCATGCTGAAACGGTGTCCTTTGCGGCGGCAGGCGACACCCAGTAGGGCGATCTCGCCGGGTTAAACGGTCAGTGTGCGGCGATCTCAACTGGTGCGATCGCCAGTGGGTCGTGCCACCCACCTCAGAAAGCCAAAATTGGCGTTATGGTAACGATATTCACCCTCAGTCATGGTTCGATGCCTTTGACGTCCCAACGTTGCCCCGTCCCCCCAGAACAGTTGCCCATCAACGAATACCAAGACATGCGCGAGTCTTGGTTTTATCGGTGGGGCAGCTTGGATGTGCAAGCTTACCTCCGTCCGATTGTGGTGCTCTGGTGTGTGAGCTGGGTTGTGAGTGGCCCGGTATCCGCCGCTAGTTTTGCCCCCGGCAAGGCTCCGCTGCCATTTATGCTCTGGGCCGCAGCAGGGGCGCTGATTTTGCCCGTATTGGCATTAGCACAGCTCTATGTGGGATGGTTCCACGTGGGGCAGCGGCTGAGACAAAAAACCGTGCCCTATGAAGAGTCGGGCTGGTACGACGGTCAGGTGTGGGTCAAGCCAGATGAGATCCAAAATCGCGATCGCCTGATTGTGGAATATCAGGTCACGCCGATTTTGCGTCGTATTCAGAAAACCTTTGTTGCGATCGCGGCCCTGCTCAGCGCCCTCTGGGTGGCGTGGCAATTTGTTTAGGGAGAATTGCAGAGATGACCGCTCTATGTCAAAGTCTTAGCCATGACCAGGGCTAAACGTTATCAATCCGCTGAAATTCAAGTTCAGCTGCTTCGCGAAGGCATTGTCGAGTCCGTTCATGTCGCCCACGCCGTCGTGTGCGACAGCCGAGGCCGCATGTTATCCGTTGCGGGCAATGGCGAACTCGCCACCTTCATCCGTTCATCTCTCAAACCCTTTCAGGCGCTCGCAGCCGCCGCATCCGGCACCCTAGAGCGATTTGGCCTCGACGATCGCGACCTTGCCATCATGTGTGCCTCCCACCAAGGCACGATGGAGCACGTTCGCCAAGCCTTTCACATTCTTTGGAAAGCGGAACTCGAACCCACCATGCTGCGGTGCCCCATCCCCGAAGGCCGCAAAAGCCCCCTAGAGCATAATTGCTCCGGGAAGCACGCGGGGATGCTGGCCGTTTGTCAACAGCGCAACTGGCCCCTCGACAGCTATCTGCATCGCAACCACCCCGTCCAGGTGTTAATTCTGAATCTATTTTCAGAACTGCTGGGCATGCCCGCCGATGAGTTCATCGCCGCCCACGACGACTGCGGCGCACCGACCTACATGATGCCCCTCCATCAAATGGCGGCCCTGTTTGCCAAGCTTGCCTCCGGCGACAACGTGGACATGGAGCGCATCATCCGCGCCATGACCCACTATCCCGAGCTCGTCGGCGGAGAGGGAGCCTTTGATACTGAACTGATGCGCCGCTCTGAGGGAGCCTTGGTTAGCAAATCTGGGGCCGAGGGCGTCCAGTGCATTGGGCGGGTTGGGCAAGGGCTGGGCCTCGCCATTAAGGTGACGGATGGGGCCAAGCGGGCCAAGTATGCCGTCGCGGTGCAGTTGTTGAAGCAACTGGGGTGGATTACGCCGGATGTGGCCGAAGCCCTCTCAGAGCACTACACCTCCCTAAGCGATTACAAGCGCCTGGATGTCCAGGGCGAGCTTGAATTGATGTAAGGACACAAAATCTAGCGGATTTTTTTGGGGAAAGCTGTCAAACTGCGCCACGAGTTGCTATAGTTGAAAAACCGACGCGGGGTAGAGCAGTCTGGTAGCTCGTCGGGCTCATAACCCGAAGGTCCATGGTTCAAATCCATGCCCCGCCACCAAATTTTAAGAAGCCGACCATTGATTTCAGCGGTTGGCTTTTTGCTTTAAGGCTTATGGGATGGCGATCACTGATCGGACTTGTTTGGCTTCCGTTTGCCGTACTCTGAAGCGCGGCTGCGGTTGAGGTTAAAGGCTTCAGATAAGGCCCGCTTGCGCGCAGAGGCCATTTTTCCGGTTTCAAAGTCGTCGGCCAGGGTTTGGATCACGGTAACTTCCTCCGCGATCGCGGGGGACGCCGCAGGCATCGCCGCCAAGACCGCCGCAGACTCCCGCAGAGCCGCACTGGCACCAGACAGGTCGCCGCTGTCGGCACACTGCACCGCCTCCTTGCGGGCTCGGGCTGCCATCAGCAGCGCCACCTGTTCTTGCACCTCGGGATGGGCCGGAAAATCGCTCATCTGTTCTGGGCGGACGGGGCTCAGCGCCAAGGTTTCCGTTAAGGTCATTGGCTCCAAGTTTTGGGGAGACTGCCACTGGAGGGAAACCTGCATCAGTTCCGTCTTCCTTTGCAGGGCTGGGGTGTGCAGCCGCAGCACCACATGAATGGGACTGCCGACAGTGAGGCTGGGGAGTTTGAGCGATCCGGTGGGCGTGCGTTCTAGATCATTGAGCACGTCGGCGATCGCGGCCCTGGCCAAGGGCGTCAGTGATAGGGCGACATTTTGGCCCACAGTGCCCACCAAACCCTGAAGCTCTGTGGCAAAAATATCCGGCAGTTGATCCGGCGTTTCGATGTGAAAGAAGTTGCCGTCGCCACTCCGGGCCATCGCTTCGAGGAGGTTTTCGTCATAGTCGGCTCCGATGCCGAGGGTGGTGATGGTAACGCCCCGCTGCATCAGGTCGTGGACATCAGTCGCGATCGCGTCAGGATTCGTTTCTCCCACGTTTGCCAAGCCATCGGACAGCAAAATCACGCGGTTGAGATGTTTGGGGTTCAAATACTGGCTCACCTGCATACCGCCATTCACCCAGCCCGCGTGGAGCGCGGTGGAACTGCCGGGGCGGATGCAGCGCACCACCTCCAGCAAGCACTGTTTATCCGTCGCTAGGGTGCTGGGGATTTCGGTCTGGACGGTGGTGTCAAACAGGGTGAGGCTGAGGCGATCGCTGGGCAACAGTTGCTCAATGCCGTAGGCGACGGCCTGCCGCGCATAATCGATTTTGCTGCCATGCATAGAGCCGGAGCGATCGAGCACAAAGCCTAGATTCAACGGTGGACGTTCGACAGACGGATCGATCGCGGGTGGAACAATTTTGACCAAGACATCCAGGGTCATGGAGCGATCCAGCGCGATCGACCCATGCATGGGAATCAAAGACAAGGTGCGTAGGGTCATGGAGCAGACCTCCGAGAAGAAAATAAGGGGTTGAGCGTTTGAGCCATCAGTTGCAGCAGATTCTCATGCTCTTGGGGGGTGCTGGGCGGCACAAAATCCTCCCGCACATGCACCTCCAACCCTGGTAAGACCTCCACCCGCTGCCATCGCGGAAAAGAGGTTTCCGACTGAGTGGCCCGTCGTCGTTGGGCGGGGGCAGGTGTGGCACTGAGGGCTGAGGGCAAGGCTCCCTGCGCCCCAGCAAGCGGCAATCCCCCTGGGGGGGGCGTCGTCCGCGCCTGCACCGACTGCAAAAACGCCAGGGCAGGGTTTGCCGCTGCCACTGTCAACTGCACCCCCCCTTGGAGCAACGCCTCCAGGTCATGGTCATTTTTGACCGTTGTAATGGACTGGATCGCCCCGGTGGTATAGCCTTCGGCCAACAGCCGACGCACAATCAGCAGTTGCAGCAGATGCCGATAGACGTACCGCGCCTTCCGGCCTTGGCGGAACGGCTTGTCTAACACGCCCTGGGTGGTGTAATAGCGCACTAGGCGAGGGTTCACTTCGCCTTGGGCGCGATCGCCCGTTTCGGCAACGGGGAGAAACTGGGGCAGGAGGTCATTCGCAACGTGAACGAAGGACTCCAAATCCCACTCGGGGTTGGTCTGAGAAATTTGCTGCAACGTAATCATGGCCCCATGCTAACTATGACAATCGAAACTGTTAATAACAGTTTCGATGAAGTGGAAGGCCTGATCGGGGGCAGTGGTGAATCTGGGGCAGGTCTTCCAGCGCCGCTTCTGTTCTAGATTTCGGTTAATTGCGTCCGTATCGTCAATGGGGCTGTAATTTCCGGGGCAGCGCGCGATCGCGGCGGGCTTCGATGAAAAACATTCAGCTCATCACTGGAAAGCGCCCCCCTCGACATCAGACAATAACGAAACCGATGCGCTTCAGATTCACTGCATATCCAAGGAGGATTACCCGTGGCTCGCATGTATTACGACAGCGATGCAAATCTTGACCTACTGAACGGCAAAACCGTTGCCATCATTGGCTATGGCTCCCAGGGTCACGCCCATGCCCTCAACCTCAAAGACAGTGGCGTCAATGTCATTGTGGGGCTCTACGAAGGCAGCCGTTCTACGGCGAAGGCCGAAGCTGAAGGATTGACCGTCAAGCCCGTTGCTGAAGCGGCCAAAGTGGCGGACTGGGTCATGATTTTGCTGCCCGACGAAGTGCAAAAGCAGGTCTATAAAGAGGCGATCGCCCCCAACCTGAGCCCTGGCAACGTTCTGTCCTTTGCCCACGGCTTCAACATCAACTTTGGACAAATTGTGCCCCCCGCTGATGTGGATGTGGTGATGGTTGCACCCAAAGGCCCCGGCCACCTCGTGCGCCGCACCTACACCGAAGGTCAGGGCGTGCCCTGCTTGTTTGCTGTGTATCAAGACGCGACTGGCCAAGCCCGCGACCTAGCGATGGCCTACGCCAAAGGTATTGGCGGCACTCGCGGCGGAATTCTCGAAACCACCTTCCGCGAAGAGACAGAAACCGACCTCTTTGGCGAGCAAGTGGTGCTGTGTGGTGGCCTGAGCGAGTTGATCAAGTCTGGCTTCCAAACTCTGGTTGAAGCGGGATATCAGCCCGAGCTAGCTTACTTTGAGTGCCTGCACGAGGTGAAGCTGATCGTTGACTTGGTGGTCGAGGGTGGCCTGGCAAGCATGCGCGACAGCATCTCCAACACGGCAGAATACGGCGACTACACCCGTGGCCCGCGCATTATTACCGATGAAACCCGCGCCGAGATGAAGAAAATCCTCAAGGAAATTCAGACCGGGCAGTTTGCGCGCGAGTTTGTGCTGGAAAACCAGTCTGGAAATGCGGGCTTTACCGCGATGCGCCGCCGCGAGGCTGAGCATCCCATCGAGGAGGTGGGCAAGGATCTGCGCGCCATGTTTAGCTGGCTGAAGAAAGCTTAAAGTTCTGCCCAGCTGATCGTGTCATGCTTGATAATCAAGGCGCTTGCACGGTGTGCAGGCGCTTTTTTGTGATTGCCGAGACTCCGCAACAGTTCTTTGCTGGACAGGTATCTGTGGTCACCCGTTTTCGGATGTTAAGGTCAGCGGGGGCGATCGCCTTTGCTGCGCCACATCCCTATCCTTCGACAGGAGTTTTCATCCATGACGTTAAGACGTGGACGACGGGCAACTTCCGGGTTTTTTGCCGACTTTCGCAGCTTTTTGATGCGCGGCAACGTCGTCGATTTGGCCGTTGCGGTCATTATTGGCGGAGCCTTTGGCAAAATCATTGAGGCCCTAGTCACCAACATCATTACCCCTGGCCTCCTCACCCCTGCCATGCAGGCTGCGGGTGTCGATCGCCTCGAAAACCTTGTCGCAGGCACCATTCAGTACGGGCTCTTTTTAGCCGCAATCATCAACTTCATCGTGGTTGCTTTCTGTATGTTTCTGGTGGTCAAGTCCTTTGAAGGGGCCAGAAAACGCCTTGAGCGCCAGGAAGCGTTAGAAGCAGACGCCGAGGCCGAAGCGCTCCCCGACCCTAACCTCGTCGCCCAGGAAAACCTGACCGCTGCGATTCAGCGGCTGACGACGGTGATGGAGCAAAAGGGCTAAAACCGTTCATCCCTGAACGGCCAAATTCCCACTACAGGAATTGGGTGCGATCGCAACGGAAGCTTTCAAATTCTGTTGCGATCGCACCTCAACCCCGATCTCCGAGAGGCCAATCACAGGCTA
>JACYME010000235.1 GCA_015272155.1 Leptolyngbyaceae cyanobacterium T60_A2020_046 | reverse complement strand
ATACACCCGAGCCCTTGCAGATTTCGGTGGTTCAAGCCCTGGGGTGGATCCCCTCTGAGTCTGCCCTTTCCGCGCTCTTGTCGGCGTGGGCAATCATCACACAGCCCGCTGTGCGCCTTGAAATCGTTGAAGTTCTGACGCGACTGGAGCGCGAGGAAAGTCGCCACCGCGCGGGTGAAGCCCTGCACCAGTGGCTCGAAACGCGATGCCTCGAGAATGCGGAATCTCAACATTATGACGTAACGTGTGCGATCGCCCTTGCCCTTGCTCGCCTCGGCTATCGTCCTGCGTGCCCCCTACTCACCACCCTGGCTCAGTCCGAGAATCCCCAGATTCAGGTCTATGCCGAGGCTGCATTGCGCCAGTTGAGCGATCAGCAACGGGGTTGACCAGGGGAATTACACACCCTGAGCGGTGCCAGCAATGGGCAATTCCTCCCTCCGCTGGGCAAGGTTTCTGGCTTAACGCCCTCCCACGGTGATGGCATCGACTTTGATATGGGGTTGCCCAACGGTCACATAAATGCTGCCGCTGATCGATCCGCAGAAGCCAGGGGCAAGGCTAATGTCATTGGAGCACATGGAAATACGCTGCATGATTTCCTTTGCTTCACCGATGAGAGTTGCCCCCTTCAACGGCTTGGTGATTTTGCCATTCTCAATCAAGTAGGCTTCATCAACCCCAAAGTTGAATTGGCCCGTCGCCCCGACGCTGCCGCCCCCCATTTTTTTACAGTAAATGCCCCGATCAACGGAGGCAAAGAGGTCATCCACACTCGCATCTCCAGGAGCAATGTAGGTGTTGCGCATTCGAGATGCGGCGGCATAGGTGTAGTCTTGGCGGCGTCCGCTGCCGGTGCGCGGATGGCCGGTGCGCAGGGCTCCGGCGCGATCGCTCAAAAAGTTTTTGAGAATGCCATTCTCAATTAACAGCGTGCGCTGGGTGGGCATCCCCTCATCGTCCATATCCAGCGTGCCAAAGGCATCGCCCGATCGCCCCTCATCCCAAGCCGTTAAACTTTCGTGGGCAATTTTTTGACCCTTTTTGTCTAGAAAGGGCGTGGTTCCCCGCTCAATTTGTGTCGTTTCGAGGAGGTGACCACAGGCTTCGTGAAAGATGACGCCGCCAAAGTGGTTCGCCATGATGATGGGATACGTTCCCGATTCCACATAGTCGGCATAGAGCATCTTGCCCGCTGAGTCGGCGACTTCTTCAGCGGTTGTGGCATAATCCCACGTGCGCAAAAATCCTGGATTGCTCGTATCTCCCAACCGTTGGCCAATGGAAGACCGATGTTCGCCATCGGCACATAGGAGGTTGCATCCCACGGACTGGGTAAGGCGGATATCTCGGGCAAAGGTGCCATCGCTGGCGGCAACGAGAACTTCTTGCCAGTCTCGGAAATAGGCGGCGCGGCGCGATTGAACGTGGCTGGCCTTGCGGGCGATCGCCGCATTGGCCGACAACAGCACCTCTCCCATCTCTTGCATTGAGCTACAGGCCCCCAGCCAGAGATCTTTGCCGCGAATGCTGGCGTAATCTCGCAACAGTTCTAGGTTAATTTCTGGGATGTGGGCCGCTGGCCCCGGCAGGGTCAGCCCCATGATTGCCAAGCCCTTCTCCATTGCCGCTTTGAGGCCATTGAATGAAAGGTCGTTGGTGCTCACGTAGCAGTCGGCCTTCTCCACAAAGACGCGCACCCCGCCGCCCGTAACCAGACGCGGCGAGATGCTGGTGATGGCATCATCCTCTGCCAGGCAGCTAATGTATTGACTGCGCTCTAGAAAAAACTCGACGAAATCAGCCCCTGCGGCTCGCCCCAGCCCGAGCAAAATTGATAATGGAGCCCGCCAGGATTCATCGAAGCGATCGCTGGCAGCTTGATAATTCAACCCCAGAATTTCTTGGTTGCGAAGCAGCTTGTCAGGGATGATGGCGACGGTCATATCACGCCCGTGTCCTTATGCACATGTGTCAGTTACGCAGCCTTCAGTCTAACAAACCCCCGAATCTGGTGTTGGGCGAGATCCAAAGGGCCACCCTCGCCCACCTCGCCTGATCTCAAGTTCCTGAAGCTTGTGCGATCGCTCGCTTTGGGAACGCTCATGCCACGTTCTGGGGGGGTGTTCCGTGAGCAAGTGTCCCGCGAGCAACATGGGGGCTTGGCCTGAGCAAAGCTCAAGGCAGCACCGAGATCAGTAGGTCAATGTCTTCTGCCAAGCTGGGGGGAGCCCCAGCCAGTTGGCGCGCCATGCGTAAAATCACCTCATCCGGAACCCGCCGCGATCGCTGCTGGTTACGGGCCAGACACACCTCAACGGGCACCCGCAGCCAACAGAGGCCAATTCGCGTAAACCCCATCGAGCGAGCGGTTTGGATGACGAATCGCCGCGATCGCCGCTGGGCATTGGTGGCATCGTAGATGACGGAATCGCCTGCAATAAAACGATCTCGAAACTGACGCTGCACCTCACCCCAAACCTCAACCCAGTTACCCTGAATCCCCGCATCGCCGTAGCGCTGTGCTCGAATTTCGTCGGTCGAAACAATCTGCCACTGGGGCACATCGGGCACCGCACTTTCGAGCAAGGCCCGCGCCCACGTAGATTTACCGCTCCCAGGAAGGCCGACCAAAATCCAGAGGCGATGGGTGAAGTC
>JACYME010000082.1 GCA_015272155.1 Leptolyngbyaceae cyanobacterium T60_A2020_046 | reverse complement strand
GGAGGCTTCACCTAGGGCTCAATAAAGCCCGTTTCAATCTCCCCCGCGATTGCGGACTCCCGTTCTGAGACGAGCGCTACGATAATCACGGTAATGTTGTCCCGCCCGCCGCGTTGTTTTGCAGACTGAATGAGGGCTTTGGTGGCATTGGCACAGGCCCGAATCGACTTGAGATGGGAGGTAACCAGAGCATCCGAAAGTTCTTCGGTGAGGCCGTCGCTACAGAGCAGTAAGCGATCGCCCGGTTGCACCGAGATCTGTTGAACATCAATGCGACTGAGGTCTTCGCGCCCCAGGCATTGAGACAGCACGTGCCGCCACGGATGCGTCCGGGACTGGTCGGGCGTGAGTTCTCCCTCGCGCACCGCCCGAGCAATCCAGGTGTGATCTTCAGTAACTTGCTGAAGCTTAGGGCCGTGCAAATGATAAAGCCGCGAGTCGCCCACATGGGCACACCAAGGGTTGAGATCCCCATCTCGAAAGGCCAGCACCACGGCAGTCGTGCCCATATCAGCCCGTTCTGGGTGTTTGACCTGATCGTTAATGATGGCTCGGTTGGCCTGCAGCAGCGCCTTGTGGAGCAATTTAGGCGTTGGTTGATCCAGCGCCCACTCTGCCTCAAGACACTCTCGAATTGCTTCGGTGGCAAGGCGGCTGGCCTCTTGCCCCCCTGCATGACCGCCCATACCATCCGCCACGATAAAAAAACGCCCCTGGGGATCGAGATAAAAGTCATCTTGGTTGGTAGACCGCAAGAGCCCAGGATCGGTCATCCCAGAGAATAGTCGCTTGGTCATCGGCTTCCCCTCGTTGCCGTTACGGTAGCCGATCTGCACGTCCAAGTTGTATCAGCAGTCGCACCAAGGCCACACCCGCGATCGCCGCCACTGCCGCCGCCACTATCGCCAGAATCCAATAGTCGTACACGAGCAGGATTGTTGCAGACAAGATGAAAGCCCCAATCAGCAGCGTGTAGTTGGTCGCCATATTCACGCCGCTGACGCGACGCAAAATGCGATCGGTTTCAATGGAGCGAACCCGCACGCGAATGTCGCCCCGGTCGAGCTTATCGAGGGTATCTTCTAATCGACGCGGCAGCCCTAGCGCCGTGCTGCTCATCTGAGCCGCCTGACGGCTAATCTCGCCCAAGAAGGAGTCAGTTGAGTTTGGTGAGTTGCTGTTAGCCATAAGTTGTGTCGCGAAGGGTTTGGCGGCCTCCATAAAGTTGAAGTCAGGATCAAGCCCCTTGCCGACCCCCTCAAGCGTGGAAAAGGCACGCATGACAAAGGTAAACGTTGCTGGGAACCGGAAGGGCTGGTCGTAGGCGATCGCGTACAAATCGTCACCAATCGCCGCCACCGACTGCTCCTCAAACGGCTTATCCATGAAGTTATCCAGAATATACTGGATCGAGCGCCGCACTGGGCCCATATCTTCCCCTTCTACAAGTGCGCCGAGCTCAATCAGGGAATTCATTACAACCCCGGCATCCCGCTGGGCAATGCCGAGGAAGGTAACCATCAGGCGATCGCGGGTGGTCGGTTGAACCTGACCCATCATGCCAAAGTCATAAAAAATGAGCGATCCTTCGGGGCTTACGGCAATGTTGCCAGGGTGAGGATCGGCATGGAAAAAGCCATTGTTCAACAATTGATGGAGATAGGCTTTTGCACCCAAGGTCGCCAGTCGCTTTCGATCTAGCCCTGCCGCTTCTAAAGCACTGTAGTGACTAATTTTGATGCCTGGCAAATACTCCAAAGTGAGTACGCGAGGGGAGGCATAGCGCCAAAAAACGCGCGGTACCTGTACCCAATCTTCGCCGCAAAAGTTACGCCGAAAGCGATCAGCATTCCGGCCTTCGTTGAGATAGTCAATCTCTTCCCAAAGAATGCGACAACACTCGTCGTAGATGCCCATCCAATCGCGCCCCCGCCCCCAGTCGGGATGATTTTGGAAATAGCGAGCAATGCCTTTCAAAATCGACAGATCGATTTCAAAGAGCCGCTTTAATCCAGCGCGCTGAACCTTGACCACCACCTCTTCACCACTGTGGAGCTGAGCCCGGTGAACTTGTCCTAAGCTCGCTGCCGCTAGCGGGATGGGATTAAAGGAGCGATAAAGGGCGGAGATAGGTTTGCCCAGATCGCCCTCAACAATTTCTTTGACTTGCTCGTAGTCGAAGGCGGGAACACGATCTTGCAGCTTTGACAGTTCTTCCACGTACTCGGCAGGGAATAAGTCTGCCCGAGTTGAAAAAAGCTGCCCCACTTTGATGAAGGTTGGCCCTAAATCCAGCAGAGTTTCGCGAATCCAAATCGCTTGGCGACGGCGGCGAGTGGCTTGGCGCTCTGGAGTGATTTCGCCGCCGTAGGTCCAGGCTTTGCCGTAGGCCCAGCGTGCTCCGAGCAGGCGCAGCACAAACGACCAAATGTCTACAAACCGGCGCAATCGCGAGTAGCGCTTGCGGTTCCAACGATAGGCATTGGCGCTATAACTGGGAGCGTTCACGGGCTTGGGGTCATCGGGCTGGGGGGTAGGCTGCGGTGCCGACAAAGCCAGAACTGGATCAGCCGAAACGTCAGAACTGCGATCGTCAGTCTGATCCGATGCTTCAAGTTCATTCAGCGTCTGATGTCGGGGTGACGCTTGAGCCAGTGCTGGATTGTCAGATACGGCAGACACTCAAACTCCTAGCGGGTAAGGGCGAACGGCATACAGAGCAGTAAAGACAACGGAACTCCGACCCCGTCGAGTGGGAAGGCGCTGCCTGCGGGGCGGTCTCGATACGGGCTAATTCAAGGATGCCCGATACTGTTGCAGGGTAGACCGAACCTGGGCGATTTCTGCCCGAAGGGTGTCAATTGTGGCCTGTAAATCCTGCGGCTGGCCAACCGGAGCTGGGCCGCCCGGAGTACTGGGTTCCCTGCGGTTTTGCATTGCCGCAACTTCTTCCTGTTGGGCTCGTTCCATCACTTCTTCGGCAAAGCGACGCAGGTTTTCGCGCTGTTCAGCATCGAATCGGCCCAGGGTGCTGAGTGCATTGGTGAAGGCTTGCTCCGCCTGCTCACTCGCCAGGGATGCAAGGGCACGACCCACAAAAAAGGCATGCACCATTGGATTACTCATAACGTCACACTTTGTTACGCCCACCACGAAGAATTATAACTCTCCTCTTTTCGATACCTCAGGGAATTCTCAGGAGTCTGCAAAATTCCCAGCGATATTGCCCCTAACTGCGATCGCTCGGCGCTTCTTCTCGGGGAGTCGGGAACGGGGCCACCTCAGTCGGTTCAGGGGCCGGGGTCGGGGCGGGCGTGGGGTCTACCGGAGTCACCGGGGCCAAATTGCCGCCAGGGGTCGGGCGCGCGGGGGTGGGGGCGAGCGGGGCAGGCTCAACGGAGGGCCGCAGCGGTGCTGATTCGCGTCCGAGAACCTCGGGTTCAGGGGCAATTGGTGCGATCGCCTCAGGCTCAGGGGCAATGGGCTCTACCCAGAGATCCGGCTCCGGCTCCGGGGGCGTCCATTGGTTTTCAACCCTGGGCATATCCCATGGGGCTTCTTGCCAGGCGCTGCGGTTCACATCCCGTTGAGGAATGTAGGGAGCCTTGAAGTCTACCCGAGGATTGCTGCCCGACCAATTGTTAAGAGCGGGGAAATTTTGGTCTGGATCAAGGCGAATATTACCGGGTAGGCTATTGGGGTTCATGCGAAATGCAGCTCCAGAGGCCACCCCAGCCACAGCGGCGACAACGGCGGTGAGGGCCAGCGCCAGATAGGGCTGCCGAGATTTGGGGGCTGTCGCGACGGGGCGTGGGTGGTGAACGATCGCGGTTGTCGCGTTCTCAGCGGCGATTGGCGCGCGATCGCGCAGCGGACTATCGGGCAACTGGGCCAGCCACCGATCAACCGCAGCCCAATCATCCTCCTGGGGTATCGTGGCGGCGAACCCCTCTCGTAGGGCATTCAGGATATGGGGGCTGAGATCGGGACGTTGGGCTTGAAGCCCTTGCAGCGCCTGATCTGGTTCAGTGAGATTGGGAATTTGCCCACTGAGGGCGCTGTAGAGTAGCGCTGAAATCCCCTGAACTAGGCTTTTGGGCACCGCTGACTGGGCTGCGTCGGGGGATTCCTGCAACCCGTGGACAAAGCCGGTTAACGTCACGCTGTCGATGCCGGGCAATACCCACACCCGGTTAGCCGATAAATCAACAGTTGTGATGCCTTGGCGATGGAGCGATCGCGCCGCTTCTGCCACATGGCGCACGAAGGACAGGGCGGCTTTGGGCTTACTCAGGGCGCGATCGCGACAGGCCAGCGACCAAGGCTGCCCAATGCCCGTGCCCATCGCCAGATATACACAGCCTTCATCCAGAAAGGCTTGTAGCGGTTTTGGCAACGGTGGCCGCGGGGCAAAAGCAAGCCCCTGCAACCGCGTCAGCAGGGCATGGGGATCATCTTGGGTTGGAGAACTGGGCAACACTTGAAGGTAAACCGCCGTGCCCGTCGAAACGTGGGTGCCCCAATATAAGTCTCCATTGGGAGCAGACTCTAGCAGCGCATCGATAACATAGTGACCATCTTGCAGCGCAGTACCTGGGGCCAGCGGCATGGCTAAATCTGCCCTCTAGACAGAGACAAATATCTTTACCAATTTACAACCCTCCGCCCGAAGCGACCTGATGTGTCGATACCAGAATCTGCGATCGCGCCGTCAAGGACTGGCCCATGTGGGAAAACCGCTAGCCACAGCAGTCCGTCAGACAGCATTTCCTGGATCGGTGAGGTGCATTTTATCCGCTGATGCCAGGGGTTGCGGGGCTATTTTTGCCCTCACTGGCCTCAAAAATGCTGTCGTGAGACTACTCATGCTTGTTGCGGAAAATGGCGCTGGATGAAGCCCTCAGCACTCGCCAAATCGGTTACCTGTCCATCTAGAGTTGCTGATCGCAGGGCATCCAAAATTTCTCGGTATCGCGGCCCTGGACGGTAACCCAACCGCCGCAGATCGTTGCCGTTCAGCGGGGCCGAGATCGGTGCGAGTACCATGATGTATCGCCAGACCTGCCGCCCAATGTTTCTTGGATGGCGCACGCTGGCGAGCACCAGGGTTGCTAGGGTGTAGCGCTCCAATTGGTGAACGATTTGGCTGGGGCGATCGCAGTTCGGCAGGGTCGCGTTCAATGTTGCTTCAACTTGGGCAAGATCCCGCAGACGTTCAACACTTTGTGCAGGCAGTTGCAGGCTGGCCGCAACTCGCTCGCGATCGCCCTCAGGAATGGCCGCAATCAATACTTCCAGTCGCATTTGCCAAGGCACCAAGCCCGACAACGGCGCAAGTTGCTGCGTCCAGCGACTGACCCGCCGCATTTGATGCCATAGGCGATCGCTCAGCGTCAGATCCCCATGAAGACACACCAGCGCTCCCAGCTTATCCAGCAACCCCAAGGCCGACTGCCAATAGGGCGCTTCCAAAATGTAGTGCAGCTCTGCCTTGAGTCGAGTTTGCAGGGCGGGCAGGCGCACCATTTCCTGATGAAGCCGGGTATAGATGCCGCTTTCAATGGCGTAGTGAATAAAGGATTCCGTTTGGGGATCGAGGTCAAACCCGAGGCGGATGGCGAATCGCACGGCCCGATAGATCCGCGTGGGGTCTTCTATAAAACTGTTGGCGTGGAGGACGCGCACCCGCCGCTGTTGAAGATCAACCAGTCCGCCAAAAAAGTCGAGGACGCGCCCGGCTCCAGCCCCAGTCAGTTGAATCGCCATTGCATTGATGGTAAAGTCCCGCCGATAGAGATCCTGACGAATGGAACTGGCTTCAACTTCGGGGTTTGCGGCTGGGTAGGGATAAAACTCCGTGCGGGCTGTGGCGATATCAATTAGGCGGGTCGGTCGTTGGGTCGCGCGATCGCCATGCCAAATCAACGTCGCCGTTTGGAACCGTCCATACACCTGGAGTTCCACCGTTGGATCCTCGGCCTGGATGACTTCTGCCAAAACGACGCCCGCCCCTTTTTCCTGAACATCGTGGGCTCCATCCACCACTAAATCAACATCCTGAAGCGCTAGGGGTTCCGATTCTGGGCTTAAGAAAAAGTCGCGCACTGCACCGCCCACTAGGTAAAGCTGCCAGCCCTTCCCCTCTGCGTTTGCGGCAATTTGCTGAAGCCGATGCCACAGGTCAGGATCGAGGCGGGCCTGCAACTGCTGACGCAGTGCGATCGCGGAGGGTGGACGCACGAGCGGCACCGCAGCGGGTGAGTGATTGTCGCTCTGATGATCGTGGAGTTGGCGCAACACGTCCGTGCGCGTCACGACCCCCACGAGGTTGCCCTGCTCAATCACCGGTAAGCGGCCAATGTCGTAGGTCACCATCAGCGCCTCAATCTCTGGCAGAGTCGTTTCTGGCGTAATGGTTTTGACCGGAGCGGTCATGTAGCCTTTGACTGGCGCGTGACTAAACCCGTGGTGAAACGCAAGATCAATGTCTCGCCGGGAAACGATCCCCACGAGATTGCCCTGGGCATCGACGACGGACAGCCCGGAATGCCCATAGCGCAGCAGCACGCGCTGGGCTTCGTGGATGGAGGTTTCGGGGCGAATGGTGCGCACGGGGGAGGACATGAGCTCACGGGCGATCGCGGGATGGGGAATCTGCTCCTGAATCGCCGCGATCGCCCGGTGCAGCACCCCCTCCGGCTCCAGCGTGGTGAGGGTCACAGAGGCGGCGGTGGGATGCCCGCCACCGCCGAGGGTTTCAAAAATGCGGTGCAGGTTCACGCCAGGGCGCTCAGCGCGATCGGCGACGCGCGATCGAGCCCGACCAATCAGCGTCAGCTTGGCGGCATCGTCCCGGGCCGGATACCACGCAGCGAGCACCATGACATCGGCATCACCCAAGGACAGGAGGCGATCGCTCAGACCCGACAACCCTGGCACATAGTGCTCCGTCACCAGCGTTGCCCAGCCGATGGTCTGCCCATGACACGGGATGGTGTGCAGATTTGCAATGGCCTCCTTCAACAGGGATTGCAGCACCGGGGAGAGTTCTGGCTCCACAAAGGTTGCGATCGCCTGCTGATTGGCCCCCTGCGCCATCAACCACGCCAGCGCCAGCGCATCCCGTGGCGTCGAGTGCTCGAAAGTCAGCGATCCCGTATCGACATGGATACCCAGGGCCATCACCGTTGCCTCCGCAGACGTCAGCGCCGTGCCCAACCGCTGGAGGCCCTCCACAAACAGCGTTGTCGTCGCCCCCACGGGCTCAATGCAGATCTGGCCTGGAATATCCTGCTGACTCTGCAGGTGGTGGTCATAAATCAGCACTGTACCCCCCTGATCTGCCACCTGCTGGGGCCAGTCTGCCAAGGGCCCGAGGCGATCCTGCCGTTGGGTATCGACCACCGTCAGGGTGTGTACCTGAGCCACGTCCACTGCGCGGCGATCGATAAGGGCATATTCGTCACGATGGAAGGAGAGAAAGGTTTGAACCGTCGGATGGCAGCCCCCCGCCAACACAATGCGGGTTCCGGGTGAGAGCCGTGAAACCGCCACCGCCGCGCCCAAGGTATCAAAATCCGCCGTGATGTGACACAGCACAATATCCATATCTGTCCAAATCTGTCCAAGGCTCGAGCCAAGATCGATGGGCGAAGCCTGCCCACGGCTGCACGGGCGCGATCGCGCGGGATCAACCCGGCAGGGCACCATTTTAGAAAAAGAGTCCCGATTGAAGCGCTGAAAAACATGGGGAGCCGCGCTATCCTGCAATCTAGACTTTCGCCGCGATCGCATTTCTGATAGCTTACTAAATATGTGTTTGGGTACGGCAGTATACGTCTGCTGAGCCTGTCAAGCTGTGTTGGGAGAACGAATCTAAGATGCTATTAATCCTGTTCCAGTTGGCATTGTTGGCGCTGGTTCTATTGTCCTTTGTGATGGTGGTCGGTGTGCCCGTGGCCTATGCTTCCCCCCAAAACTGGGATCAGTCCAAGAAGCTGATCCTGCTTGGTTCCATTGTCTGGGGTGTTTTGGTGGTTGTCGTCGGCAGCCTTAACTACCTTGTGGTATAGCCTTCTCTACATTTTTTTATGGCTGTTTTTGAAGGAAACTTTTTCCAGGGCGAGCCGTTTCGGTTTGCCCTGGTTATTGCTCGGTTTAACGATCTCGTCACCGAGAAGCTTTTGGCTGGCTGTCAAGACTGCCTGAAGCGCCATGGGGTTGACGTTGATCCCAACGGGACTCAGGTCGATTATGCCTGGGTGCCGGGGTGCTTTGAGGTGCCGATGGTGGCGCGCCAGCTTGCCCTCACAGGGCGTTATAGCGCCGTAATCTGCCTGGGGGCCGTGATTCGCGGCCAGACGCCGCATTTTGACTATGTGGCGGCGGAAGTGTCCAAGGGAGTTGCGGCAGCGAGCTTTCAAACGGGGGTGCCCATCGTCTTTGGAGTTTTGACGACTGACTCGATGCAGCAGGCGCTAGAGCGGGCGGGAATCAAGAGTAATCTGGGTTGGAGCTACGCCATGAGCGCGCTGGAAATGGCAAGCCTGATGGGCCAGATTCGAGCGATCGCCCCTGCTCAACCAAATGGCCTGAGCGGCAACGTTCCCTATCCCCTTTCTCCGGCTGAGGTATCTGATTCGGTTTAGGACATTGGCTCGATGTCTGCCCCTCGAAAAAAATCCCTTGAGTAGTTGACATTAGAGCCAATTTTTCTAATACTAGAAAGAGTCGGAACTGATAGACATGCGGGTATAGCTCAGTGGTAGAGCGTCACCTTGCCAAGGTGAATGTCGCGCGTTCGAATCGCGTTACCCGCTTCTTAAAAGCAATACAGCCTTTTACAAGTTGATACAATGTGGAAGGTTTTGTTTTAGATAAGCGCGGATTGTCATACCTTGCCTGTCGTTGCTATTTCTGTCACAAAGTCCGAGAATCTTGACAAACCAGCGTTAGCCTTTTTCCTTGGACGGTGAGCTTCCGGAAGAACAGCGCTAGGATGAGGGCACCGCTTCGTCTCTTTGGGTTCAGCTATCTGTGCGTTCTCGAAAAGCTCGAAAGATTGATACCAACGCGGAGTACCCTTGCCCTTGCCGCCGCGAAGGACGGCTGAAGCCCATCACCCTGACTGAGGCGTTTGGGTGCGATCGCTGCCAGCAAATTTTTGTCGTGCGTGACGAGGGTGAGCTGCTCGAACAACTCTCGACCCATTACCCCCATAAGCGGGTTTGGTATTGGACGGGACAGCAGTGGCGGCTTGATCGCTCCGTAATTCGCAGCCAGTACCTGCCCGTGGCAATGATGCTCTTTGGTGTGGCGATGTTTGTGCTGCTGTTGGCCGTGTTGCAGCCCCCTACGAGCTTGGGGATGGTGCTGCGGCTGATTACGGTGGCCGCAGTGGCGCTGCTGTTTCTCTCGGTTTTTTGGCTGGCCTGTAGGCGTTGAGCGATCGCGATCAATGTCCGATGATGGATGACACGGTGACCAGACTCTTTTCCTTTTCCAAATGCGGTAATGACTTCTGTCCAGTCTTTGTCTGAGTTGACGGCACTGATTTCTCAGGTACGTTCTGCTACGGCGTCCTTAGCGCTTTCAGAATCGGTCAGTGCAGCCTTGCTGCTGGTCGCGAAGGAACTCGACGCGGCGCGTGATGCCATTTTTGACGCCAATACTTTAGACCTTGAGGCAAGCCTGGAAATGGCCGTGCCCGATCTCGTGATTGATTGGCTAAAGCTGACGCCCGATCGCCTGCACCTGGCGATCGAAACCTTGCGGAACTTAGCCCACGTCAGCCTGCCGCCCCACGTCAGCCCCAGTATGGGCCTGCCTACGCGACACCCCATCACTCAGGCCCATCAGTGGCAGCCGTTGGGGGTCATCGCCTTTGTCTACGAAGCGTTTCCAGAATTTGCCATTATTGCGGCGGGGCTCTGTCTCCGCACGGGCAACGGTCTGATTCTCAAGGGAGGGAATGAGGCCAGCCAAACCAACCTCGCGATCGCACAGGTCTTTGCTGATGCCCTAGACCAAGCAGATATCTCACC
This sequence comes from Leptolyngbyaceae cyanobacterium T60_A2020_046, assembly GCA_015272155.1. Taxonomy (GTDB): domain Bacteria; phylum Cyanobacteriota; class Cyanobacteriia; order Phormidesmidales; family Phormidesmidaceae; genus JACYME01. The sequence continues at coordinate 11,241 of JACYME010000082.1, read as the reverse complement.
TGCGTTGATCCAAAGTATTTCGCCCAGTGATGGAGAATCGGCGCGACGTTGGCTCATGCAAAGCACCGATCTCGATCTCATCATTCCCTATGGCCGTGCCAGTTTGGTCAATCAGGTCATGCGCGAGGCCCATTCCCCGGTGCTGGCCACTGCAATCGGCAACTGTTATCTCTATTGGGGTGTTTCGGCTGAGGCTGAAACCGTGGCCCGCTTTGTGATTGACAGCCATGCCAGCACCCCCGATCCGGTTAATGGGATTGAGAAGGTTTTAATTCATGCAGACATGCCAGAATCCGCGATCGGCGAACTAGTGCGGCGCTTACGCGAAGCCAACCTCACAGCCAAGCGCCATGTGGGGGTGCTGTACGAGGGCCAAATTCCCCAGGATGCTGAAGCACTTGCAGCCGCATCCTTAAACGGAACCGTGATGCTCATTTCCGTCGATCGCCTCGACACCGCGATCGCCCTCATGAACACCTACAGCAGCGGTCATGCTAATGCTATCGCCACAGAGTCTTACCCCGAGGTGAGGCAATTTACCCAGCGAGCCTGTAGTTCGACGCTCTACGTCAATACCTCTCCACGCTTTATGCGCAACCCCCCCCAAGCCGCAGAAATCGCCCTCGGGATGTCGGCCCAGCGAGGACTTACCAGCGGTCGTATTGGGCTTGATACTTTACTGAGTCGTCAGCGCGTTGTCCACGGCTTGGGATAAGGAGAAATTCCCACGTTCTTCCCGCTGCTTTGCCAACTCCCTGCCCACGGAGGTTGAAATGCGGCAATGCTGGTGATGCAGGCTGATGTCAAAAAATGCCGCCGGAGCTGTGAATCGCTCTGGCGGCGGTCAACGGGTCAAACGTTTAGGATCGACCCTGGAAATTCCAGTCTCTCAAGCACCTCACGCCACACTGACGCCTGTTACCGAGACGGCACGATGCAAAAAGTTGGCGAGTTCATTGAAGTCGCGCTCGGCGAGGTCATTCAGGAGGCGATCGCATAAACTGCGATCGCGCACCTGAATCGCCTTCTCCAAATTCAGATTTGAGAGAAAACTGTTGTTCGCCAAACGATACCAAAACGCCAGTTTCATATTTGCATTGAGATCGCTATACGCCTCGGATAGGCGCGTATTCGAGCCTGCCACAATTTCGCGGAGTGCATCAATACGATCTTCACGGCTCAACTGATCGACCTGCTGAATCAAGCCTTGCACCACTTGCGAAAACAAGGCTACAGGTGCAGCAGTCTTGGAAGTCTGATAAAGACGTTTTGATAGAAACCACAAAACTGATAACCGAGTATCAATGTCAGCCTGAGAAAACTGAGTCATTGGATTTCCCAAATCAGAGGTTGTTAAACGCACGACAGACATACAAAGCCCCCAATTATTTAAGTCTTTTTTCAACAAAATCGAAACGAGAAACCCCATTTACGCGGAACTTCATTCAGAGAAGCGCCCACTTACTTACTCAATCGAAAAGTGATGCTGAAGCATGAGGCTGAATAACCCGAGCTAGCTCATCTCCAGCTTACACAACTCACCCCTCAAACCAGAACGATCCAAGAACTCCTGTACTAAAAAACGGATAAAAGCCTCACATTCTAATGTTCCCTGCGTTACATCATGGGACAACAATGTTTGTGGCTTCCTTTTGCAGAAATCTCTGATGTTTCTATTGATCCCCACAAAAACCTTAAGGTGGGACTTTTTTAGTCTTTTCTTTGGTTTCTTGGAAGAAAGATGTGATGGAGATCACCAAGTTTAATCACCAAGTTTGTGGGAGTTGGCCTTTGCACAGGGGGATCTCTTGATTGCAAAGGATCGGATTGCAAAAAACTGTCTTCATGCCCCGCGACAGGATCCCATGGGATAGCCGCAGATTTCCCCGATGTCCACAGGCGGTCGTGGCAGTGCGCCGCAATCGCAGTTCAAGACCCAGGATTTTTCATCATGACAGCCCCAAGAGCCCGAGCGGCGAGGCTGGGATCCTTCCAAAACCAGCTTGTTCAGTCCCTTTCGGGAAAAGGGGATCAAATCTCTCTTTAGAATTGTTTAAGATAGCTGTGGTCGAAAAGTGGCCCGGTCTTGAGGCCCTGATTGCAATGCCCCTGTTCAGGATTCGCGTCAGGATTCGCGGAACCGAGGTCGCCCACGTTTCGACAACATCTGGTATATCTATTTGGGCTGAGAGCCTTGCCCTGCCTAGGGTTCGCATGGCGGCTCTCTTTCACATCCCCTCCCCATCAGCGGCTAATCGCGCCAAGCTCCCGTATTTCACCGTTCGCGACCCTGAGTTTCAAAGGCACAGTTTTTATGTTCAAGCGAAAATCCGCTCCATTGTTGACCTACCTCAGCCAAAAGACCGAATTTGAAGGCGTGCTCCATGCAGAGGGCATGTTGCGAGTCGATGGCATCATTCATGGCACCGTCGATATTCAGGGCGATCTCGAAATTTCCCGCACAGGCTTGGTTGAAGGGCCAGAGGTGCGGGCCAAAAACATCATTGTGCAGGGCGTGCTCAAGGCCCGGGTCTATGCCGAGGGCAAGCTCACCCTGAGCCGAACCGCCCGCCTGGAGGGGGATGTTGTGGCGGGCGCGCTTGAAATCGAATCCGGCGCTTATTACACCGGCTATATCGAAACCCGTGATGCCAAGAGCTTGCCCCCCTCTCAGGAACTGCCGGAACTCTACGGCACCACGGAATAACGCGATACGACAACCGTACGCTGGGATCGATGCGCCCCTGAAAAAGATGACTCAGGGGCGCGATCGCGATGGAGCCATCAACCAGGCGACAAGACTCAACACGACTGCCCAAAACAGCCAGCCCGGAAGTCCCTGGGTGATCCCGCCGATGTGGAGAAGGCCATCGATCGTGGTGGACATCAATGCCGCGATCGCAATCAATATCAGCGTATAAATTAATCCCATTCTTCACCTTCTATGACACTAGGGGCACAGGCTGCTGCGCCCCCAGAGTAGATGATTGCTTGCTCTGAGTTAGCGACCGGGGCGCGGGGGATACCGCCGCCGCCAGAGTGCGGGGATCGGGTGCGGCACTTCTTCGCTAATGCGGTGACGAATATCATCGAGATCCCAACCCGTCAAATTCGCGAGGTTCTGCGATTCGCGCTCAAACCGTCGCGGCACCGTTGAAGTCACATAGTCGCGGTAGTACTCGCGAATGTACTCCATCGTTTCTGCATCGTACATCTCATCGATATACTCCGCATTATCGGGATATTTCTGGCGCATTCGGACGCGACAATTGATGCCCTCGGTGAAGGGATGATTCATGACGTAGCGCCCTTGAAAAAAGCGCCGATTATTCGTTTCTTGAAAGGTCAAGTCCTCAGGAAATTTATCGCGGGTATAGCGCACATGGAGGCGGGTCACAAACGCATTCGTTTCCCAGATGCTTGCATTGGGTGCAATCCAAACTGCACCTGCCTTGCGCAACTCTTCTGCAGTTAAGGGATCTGCTGCACAAGGGTCGCAGCCGCGCATATCCCAGGCATATTCTAAAAAGGCGACGCTGCGGCCATTTTGGTCATATTGGCGATCAAACATGGTGGTAAAAAAATCGCCAAACTCATCTTTGATAAAAAGCGGCAATTCCTGATTGCTGGGAATTTCAACGGTGCGATAGTTGGTGATTTCCGTTTGACCGTTGGGGCTAATCAGATACACCACCAACTCTTGGGGGCCACGGGCATTTACCATGCCAAGCCGAATCGGCAGCATAAATCGCGGTGATTCATAGGAAATCTGGAGTGGGCGCAGTTTTTGAAAGGTGCTGCGGTCAAATTCTTCTAAATTGACGCTGGCGACAAAGAACTTCATGCCCTGGCGAATGTAAGCCCCGAGCACCTCCGCCGCGCCTGACGGAATTTGATAGTCATTGCGGCGCAGCCAGGTTTCCAGCCCACTCGACTCTTCAGCACTCAGGATCAAAATGTCGTATTCGCCGACGCTGAAGGCGGCTTCGACGGTGACACCCAGCGCACTGTCGCTACTCCGCAGCGGTGGTCCGCCTTCTTCTAAGCTGAGGCGTTGGACACTGAGCCCGTCGGCCGCAGGGTAGCCAAAGGCCCACTCGCAGGGGTCTTCGTCAAAATATTCCACCAACCGGGGCGCGCTGAAGGCATCGAGGCGAGCCATGATGGTGGGGTCGGCAACGTTGACTTGGTCTTTGGTGATGACGGTGGGTACGGGCACGACGAGGGCAAAGTCTTTGGCATCGCCTTGATAGTCGTTGGACATGGTGAGGACGGTGCGATCGCCGTTGCGCGCGATCGCAACTTGAGACGTTTGGTTGTAAAGGCTGGTATCGGCCCGGGCTACATAGAAGCCGCAAAAGGCCCAGGCTGGCTGAGTAAAGGCCAGAAATGCGATCGCGGCCATCAACCCGGCGAGAACAGAACGGAGTCGAATCATGGGTTTCTGTAGAACGCAGCAGGAAAATTCGAGCAAGCGAGACGATCGATGCCCCTGACTTGTGTTATTGGGCGTCGGCGGTCGGCGAGAGGGGAAGCCGCCGCCCCCATGTGAAGCGAGGGGCTTGCCACAGGCGATCGAGGGCGATCGTCAGCGGCGACAGCAAAAAGAGCGCCCAAAACACTGCCGTTGGCACATAGAAGACGTTGCGCAGCACAAAGGTGAGCACGGCGATGCTGAGTGCCCACAGGAGGCGGGCGGGACGCGCATTGGGGATCGATCGCGGATCGGTCACCATAAATAGAGCGAACAGCAGCAGCGATCCGCTCATGAGGCGGTGTGCCCAGACATCCCACGTCCATCCCAGATATTGGTTTCGTAGGGCTTCGAGCAGGGCATAACTCAGCAAAAATGCGCCCGTTGTGTCCCAGCGCCCGACGCGCTTGAGGACGATGCCGCCTGCACCTAGAAAAATCAGCGCGTACCACACTTCTTCGCCCCATTGTCCGGGGGAAACCCAGGCGTCGTGGGTGAAGCTCAGGGCCGCAATAATTCCTAGGTTGGCGGGGTTGAAATAGTGCTTGCCATCAATGCGAAGGAAAAATTTACTGGCGATCGCGATCGCGGCGGCCAGGGCCATCGTCTCGGCATGGTCAACCCGCAGCAGCAAGCTCAGGCCCAGGGCTGTAATCAGCGGACTGCGCCAGTTAAAGTCGGTTTGCCAAAGGGGCGATCGCGTCTCGGCGTTGGCCTCTGGCCCAGGAGAGGATAACACTCGCCACGACAGCCCGACTGAAAGGGCGTATTGCACGGCCAAACTGGTCGCGATTGCCACGGCCACCGCATCCAGTTGCAGCGTCCAGTCGCGGGTCAGCAACCCCAGGCCTAAAAACAGGGCAAGAAATAAGATTTGGTAGTCGCGGGCATCACGCAGCATCCTTGGCCTCCTGAAATGCGCAAACTTGCTTCCAGTATGGCCAAGCCTAAAATGCGATCTGGGTCTTTGTTACAGATCCTGAAACAGAATGCTGCGCGATCGCGGAGAAAGATTCCTGATCGCTACGCCGCACTCCACGAGGACTATCGCGCTGTCAGCTCGGTTTGGCACAGCACCTGAGCCTTTGGGTGGCCGTTCGCGGAGCGTCGCTGGAGAGATTGGAGATGCTCCTCCTTGGGGGATATCAATTCCTCAAACTCGGAGCTGTCACCCATTCAATGCAGAGTCCCTATCAACGCTGGGTTGCAGCCCTGAGTACTGTCGTGGGGGCGAGCGTGGTCATCCTGTCTGGGCCAACGTTTCACATCAAGTGATGACGCGAATTGATGATGCGCCCCAGGCCGATAGGTGTCATCTTCGACCTTGAACCGTAAGCCTTATACCCTGTACCCTAGCCACTGCCGATAGAAGGCATTGTTACGCCGTCCTCGACTAGGCTTTATCGCGCGATCGCGGGCGGATTCGATTCTCGTGCCAAGCACTGCCGATCCCCTTCAAAATGCCGCGCCCCACGAGCCCAATGCCGCGCCCCACCACCTCAGTCAGCACATAGACCACGCCGCTACCCACAAACCCAATGGCAGCCCGCAGTCGTGGTGCGATCGCATCTCGGGCCTCTAAGGCAAGGGTGACGGCGTAGCGCAGGCCCGAAAGTTGTTCAAGTTCGGCCTGGCGATGGGCGTAAATCCATTCAGTTTGGATGCCCTTGGGCGAGAACACAAACAGCCGATGCTGGCTTTCAAAAATCGCCCGAGGCTCGTGGATGAGGGTATCCCAGCGGTAGCGCCAAGACAAATCATTGCGGAAGCGGGCAATATCGCGACTGGAAATCACGCGACGTTGGTAGAGCAATCGCTTAATGGACTCCACATCCGCCAGACGATTGAGCAAGGGCTGCACCACGGCGCAGGCAGTTTGGATCAGCAAATTTTCGAGCAGGTGTTGGCTGCGGCGCAACGCCTCGGGGGTGGTGGCAACATAGGATGCGCCATCAATCAGGAGCGGCTCTTGGTAGAGCAAATGGCCCAATAGGTCGGGGACTTGGGGAATACGGCTCAAAATTTCCCCATATACCAGCGTTTGATCCTGTTGCAGGATGGCGACGATGGGCTGCTCTAGGCCAGCGCCCTCGGGGGTGTAATAGCGTCCAAAAAACTGGGTGATTACCGTTTGCCAGAGGTCTTGCAAGATGCTTGGCACGCGATCGGGCAGTTGGCCGGGCGGAAGGTTCGCCTGCTGGAGGTCGTCCAGCAAGTCTTCAAAGGCGCGTAGGGTGGTGTAAAGCAGTTCTCGCCCGCGATCACGCCGCAGGATATCAATTTCCAAGGGAATATCGCTGGCATTGTCCAACGGGAACTGGAGCTGCCGAAACACTGCCTCGCACACCCGCGTGCGCACATCTCCCGCGGCAACGGGAATGGCCGGAGCGCGGGGCACGATCGCCCCGCCGCCCACCCCCGGCGAAGCAATGGGCATGGGCGAAATGGGGGGTGGCGAACCCGTGACGCCTTGGCTCTCCCTCGACTGCGAAGGTGGGTCAGGCAAGATGCGCTGAATTAACCATCGGGCGGCGCGGAGTTCGCGGTGCTTGCCATTCAACACCTGACGATAGAGGGGCGAGAGGCGATCGCCCAATTGGGCATTGACCTGATCGATCGTGGCATCAATTTGGATCAGGCAAGACTGCCGCAGCGCTGTGATGGGGCTCCATACAGCGGGTGCAACGGGGACTGATGGCGACTCCTCGGCGATCGCCACCGCTGCCATGCGTCCTGCGGTGTGTTCGATCAGCCGTGCCAAATCCCGCACCGGCAGACTGCGCAACCCAAACCCCGTGGCCCCGCGCTGGCGGGCCGCCGCCTGGATCACGGGCTCACCGTAGGCGCTGAGCACCAAAATTGGCAAGGTCGGGAATTGCTGGCGAATGTCTCCACACAGTTGCAGACCCGCTAGTTGCCCCGGCTCGCCTTGGCCCAAGCCAATATCCAGAATGACTAAGTCGATGGGGGCAATGGTGCGATCTCGTCCGGCATCGGTGGCGCTGGCCTCGGCCTCGGTCTGGTGTTGGGCTAGTTGGGTTAGCGTTTCTGCGGCGGTGCTCGCTTCTCCCGCGATCGCAAACTCCTCGCGCTGCTCAAGCCAAATCCGTAACCCCAGCCGAAAGACAGGATCCTCGTCCACTAAAAAGAGTTGGATGGGGGCAGCGGTCATGGCACTGGATCGGAGCGACGTTCTCCCACATTATCTGAAGATTCAGCAGTCGAGGGGGTGTCGCGGTCAGAACCCTCGCCCTCGCTGGTGGAATCTTCAGCGCTGTCTTGCAATGACCAAATGTAGTTGCGTTCTGCTACCCAAAGGGTAATGTCGCGCTGGGCCTCGCTGTACAGCGCACGACCGGGGCCAATTTGGCTGGCGATCGCGATCGCCTCGCTGAGGTATCCGCCATAGGCGCGATCGCGCGCCCGCGCCAAAATGGGGCCATCTTCACGAATTTGAAGGGTGTGCGTCCAATCTTGCACCATGACTTGAGCTTGGTCATAGAGGGCGCGATCGGCGTCAATGCGTTGGGCCACCTCAATCGCTTCCTTGAGTTTGCCATCGCTGGCGAGGGCATTGGCCTCATTCAGAATCGGCTGGTCTTGAATGACCTCAATCTGGTTGCGCCAAGCCGCAATGCGAGTTTGTGCCTCAAGGCGCAGCGCCCGCCCGAGGGAAATCTGTTGGGCTTCTGCAATCGCCGCCTGCAATGCCGGAATGCTTGCCCGCTGGGCCAATCGTTCAGCCCGCAGCAAAAAGGGGCGATCTTCAATCCGCTCAATTTCGCTGACCCAGTGGGCAATCAGGGTTTGTGCCTGGAGCCGCCGAGGCCGCTGGAGATCGATGCGCCAAGCCACATCCATCGCGTAGCGATAGGCCCAGGGCTGTCGCAACCCCGCCACAGCATAGGCAAACTGGAGCTTCTGGAGATCGCTGAGTTGAGCGCGCCATTCTTGCAGAGAGGTCTGGGCCTGCTCATAAAAGGGGCTACCGGGCTCAATGTGGTCAACGGCCGAAATCGCCTCCATCAGACAAAAGAGTTGTAGGTAAGAGGGGGTGCTGTCTTGGGCTTTTTCGGCGAGGCGAATGCCGTGGCTAAACTGAATCAGATCGCGGGCTTCGGGGGCGAGTTTGGGGTCGGGCGGCACCTTTTGCACCGCCGCGATCGCGCCATCGAGATCCCCCACCTCCCAGCGCTGAAAACCATAGAGCAGCAGGTTTTGGCTCCAGCGATCGAGGTCTTGCTTGGCCTCGGCCCAGGCATCACTGTTCAAGCTCACCTGTTGGGCCAAGACGAGCGCTTGGCCCAGCTTGTCAGGATTTCCTGTGGCGGCCAAGGCCCGGGCCTGCTCAAGCTGTGTCCAAGCCGTCTGCTCGCGATCGATGGTGCGCTGTAGGTCGGTGTAGCGCTGGCTGAGCCAATAGTCGCTAGTCAACCCCTTGAGTTGTTGCAACGTGTTGATCGCTTGGGGCCAGTTGCGCCCATCGATTGCCTGCCGCACCGTAGATTCGACCTGTTTGCCCGCATCCCAGTCCTTTTGCCAGTCCCAAATGGCGGCTTGGGCTGCATCGCGCAGGGGCGTATTCAGCGGGATTTTTTGGGCTAGGTCGATCGCCCCGCTGAGGTTGCCTGCGTGCATTTCCTCCGTGGCCCGCTTCAGCAAACGCTGGGACGCTTCGAGTAAAACCGGACGCGCCTCTTCATAAAGGGGATGACTTTCACCCCAGTCAGCCGTTAGTTCAACGGCCTGCACCAAATCGCGGGCGCTGGCCGACTGCATCTGGGTTTGGGCACAAATCAAACGGTCGTTGTAGGAGCTGAATCGGGTAATTTCTTCGCAATCGGGTAGGGGTGGAATGCGGGTGAGCCAGGCCAAGGCCCACACGCCGACGACCCCAGACCCCACCATGAGCCCACTCCAAAACAGCGGCCAAAACCAGCCCAGGGGCAATCGAACGCGCCGACGGGGGCGACGGGGATACGGTGAACCCTGTGGTGTAACGGAGGAACGCGCCATAGCAGTGAGAGGATACCCCGAATGCCCTATTTTAGAACAAATGCACTAACTTGAAGCAGCGCTGCCTCTAGTGGTGTGGCGAAAAGCCTTACATCATGGGGCAGACAGCGCCTGAGGCTAAAAAGTTGTTGCCATTGTAGAAGCATTTTTGCCCGTTGGAGAGCGATCGCTCAAAACTTTGCGGATGACGTGCATTTTGCCCAAGTTTGACCTATTGGCCCACGTTTTCAGCCCCATCAGGCCAGTGTTGACAATTCATCCACAACTTGGTAGCGACCTCGGCGAATGCCCTGCAAGATACAGTTGAGCGCGCGGCGGTCTTCTTCGGTGAGGGTGTCGTCAAACATGGCGGCCATCATGCCAAAGCGATCGGCAAGGGTGATTTTGCCCGTATCGGTCACCTGGCAGAACAGTTCGGAAATTGCGGTGGGGATCAGGCAGAGGGGCGCATTCATGGGGACGACTGGAACTCGATATCTGTAGTATGGCAGTCGTCAAGGGAATGCTTGGTGATGAGGTGACTGGCGATCGCGTGATTCTACGGAAGGGCGGCGGGTAATCGCGATCGGGGGAGCTCCGTGATCTCCCTCACAGCATGCTGCAATGGCTCGCGCATCTCGGGCCGCAGCGATCGCGCCAAGTCGGCCCACACCAGACCCCAGGGCACATCATCTGCTGGCCATCAAACAGGTTGCCAGGTCAAGATAGTCGCACCTCGTCTGACCAAGCTGCGTCGGGTGATGTTGAAGCGCTGGCCCAGACTAGATGACCATGCTCGCCCTCACAACAGTGCTCGGGACTATCACCCAGCCGTGATCAGGACTCTGAATTGAATTGATGGCAGCCCCTAGCTATCGCCAAGCAAATCTTCAATAAAACTTGGGGATAGGGCGCTGAGGCTGCGCTCATGGACTTGATAGTTGATGCTACACGTCAGCCCTTGGGGACGGGGCTGGATGGGCCACTGGGAAGTGGTCTGGGCGGTCTTTTGCCAGTTCATCTGAGTTTTCATGGCGATCGCGGGATGATTTAGGAGCATGTCGGTGCTAAGGATGATGGGATATGGGATGGGGGATTTCGCTCGCGGCCCAATCCTGTATAAAGACCGACTGTGAAATTTTCCTGAAGGGAGCCTAAACGCAAGCTAGGGATTTGCGGAGAACACTGCCCTAGGGTTGGGTGATGTGGAGGTTGGTGAGTGTGGGCACTGAGGCTTGATCGTGGTCGCCCGAGGGGAACGCCAGAATTGATCGTATGGATTTAGTTGTACGATAACGGCGATCGCGGTGGCCCGTCTGCTTTTCTTAATCCTCCACAATCTTTGGTTGAAAATAAGGGGGATTCTGTAAGAAATCCCGCTGGTTTGATGTCAATTTGTAGCCAACCTGCTGTTTGCGTTACGGTTCTAAATCCTCGGTATTCCGATTGGGATCAAGGGCTTTTTGGGAATGATGCCTCAGTTCTTCTGCGATCGCGTGTCTACGTTTGTCTGATGACTCGCCACTAATTCTGGGTGATGTCGGGCGTGGGATCTCCGTTAGTTTTGCCCGTTATCCTATCCAGGAGAGCTAGGGAAGTCGGGTAATCGCTTGCCAGCATTTTGGTGGCGTTATCCGCCAGGTATTCGTCCGGTATCCATCGATTCTCGAGCCAATGACCTGACATAAATTTAGGCATGGGGGAGAGTGCCGGGGTGTGGAGGAGGCTGGCGGTCTGTTCCTCAGGCATCGGGAATCAGAATGAGTTTGCCG
>JACYME010000005.1 GCA_015272155.1 Leptolyngbyaceae cyanobacterium T60_A2020_046 | reverse complement strand
GGCTTCTGAAACTGACATCAAAAACTGGTTTATTCATTGCTGCTACTGTGTCTCGTAATTATGAAAATCGCTATATCTGCCGAATTTTTGAAATGTCGCCGGACTGCCAACCCGCTTCCGCTTAATACCTGTCGCAAAAATCCTCCAAAGCACGCATCAGATCGCCCATACAGCTCGTGGGGATCAGATCGCGCAGGGGCACTTGGCGACGCCCCGCCCCCAGGGTGATCGGAATGTCTGCCAAGATGGCCTGCACCGCGTCCTCGGTGAGGTTGCCCTCTGCCAGCAGCGGATACAGCCGCTGGGCGACCGGAATGTGCAGCTTGGCATCGTTGAGATACAGGTGCCACTTGGCAACGTCGAGATAGACAACTTCTCCAATCTCAGCGGCAAGGGCTTCGATGGTTTCGGTTGAGCCGATGGTAGACATGGGTGCCCCTCCTGAAGCATTGTGAACAGCGTTGGATAGGTTAGTCGGCGTCGGGGGTGTAGGTGCCGGAGTAGTCTGCGATCGCGAAAATATACACCCCATGCGCTGCCAGCCCTGCCAGCCAGCCCAGCGTCAAAAACCCGACCCACGACACCCAGGCAGGGTTGATTTGGTGGGCAAACCATAGGCCCGAGTTGGTAGCGGCAAAAACCGCCACGTGCAAAGCAAAATTCATGCGGTCTTCGAGTTTGCGATAGGCCGGGTCACGGCGATCGGGCTTACGGGGCCAGCGGGGTGGCATGGGTACACATCCAAACAGTTTGCTGCTTTACATTCTAAGGGTCGGCTCGGTAATCCCCAGACTTCCCGCCAGTTTTTTGAAGCAGCCGCACCCGGCGAATCTCCATCGACTTTTCGAGGGCTTTCGCCATGTCATACAGGGTGAGGGCGGCGACGGAGGCCGCCGTCAGGGCTTCCATTTCGACGCCCGTTTCAGCCTTGGTGCGCACGATCGCGGTAATCCGATAACCCGGCAGGGTTTCATCGGCAGCGATCTGCACCTCAATCCGATGAATCGGCAGGGGATGGCAGAGGGGAATCAGCATCGCGGTTTGTTTGGCGGCCATGATCCCCGCGAGGCGAGCGGTGCCCAACACATCGCCCTTGGGCGTGTTGCCCGCCGCGATCGCGGCCAAGGTCGCAGGCTGCATCACGACTTCGGCAGCGGCGATCGCCTCGCGCACCGTCACCGCCTTGCCGGAGACATCCACCATCTGCGCTGCCCCAGTTCCATCTAGATGGGTCAAGGCGGAGGGTGTATCCGCAACTTTTTTTTCGACTGACATCATTTACCCCTAGGAAAAGTCATGAGGACTGTGATAGGATTTAACTCCGTTGAGGGCGTGTAGCTCAGTGGACTAGAGCACGTGGCTACGGACCACGGTGTCGGGGGTTCGAATCCCTCCTCGCCCGTTTCGATTCAATCTAAAAGCCAACTCTTTCGATCTTGAGAGAGTTGGCTTTTTGCTCTGCATCTCAACCGTCGCTGCACATCAGCTCGGGACACGGTCTTCAGGACAGGTGCTGATCTACGGCGTAGACATCGCGCCCGTGGCTCAGGGCAAAGCGCAGGGAGTGGCGCAAGTCTTTGCTAGAGGCAGTGACGAAGATGATGAACCCCAGAAAGGTCATGGCTCCGGCCAGCCCAAAGGTGTTGCGATAGCTGAGCCAGTCGGCCAAGCTACCAAAGATGGGGCCAGCTAGGGCAATGCCAAGGTCAAACCCGACCATAGCCAGCCCAAAGACTTTGCCCCGTTCGTCCGGGCGGGAGCGATCGCCCATCAAGGCGGCGATCATGGGGATCAACATGCCTCCGGCGGCCCCCTGCATGAGCCCCGCAAAAAGGAAAAAGGCAGGGGTCTGGGCCTGCCAAAAGATCCCCATCGCGACGGTATACAGCAGCAGGCTGATGGTGATGAAGCGTCCGCGCCCGTGGCGATCGGAGGCGCGCCCCACCAGCAGTCGAATGCCGAAGCTCGCGATCGCGGAGGCCGTATAAATCAGCCCCACATTTAGCGCCAACCCCGCTTCACGCACAAACAGCGGCACGAACGTGCTCAGGGTGCCAAAGGCGAGCCCTACCAGCAGCAAAATCAGTGCTGGAGTGCGCACCCGAGGCGTCCACAGCAGACGCCAAAACAGCGGCTTTGCCTCGGTGGGGTGCGATCGCGCAGTGGGCTGGTAGGTTTCTTGCACCTGACTTACAAACATCAGACCCACAATGCCCAGCAGCCCCATCGCCAAAAAGGCCACGACAAAGTTTGACCAGGCCAGCAGGTAGCCGCCCAAGGCTGGCCCCAGCGCCATCCCGACCGGGTTCACCAGACTCATGTAGCCAATCAGTTCGCCCCGTTGATTGGGGGGCGAAATGTCGATAATAAGAGCGCTATAGGCGACGACAAAGGCCGCGATGCTGATGCCATGAACGGCGCGAAAGAGCATCATCAGCACGAGCAGGCCGTTCACCGTCATCGCCCGATCGCTGTCCAGAGAAATCTGCCAGGTGAGCGGGGGCAGAGTGCTGGCGAACAGGTACAAAAATGGCGCGATCGCAATCGCGGCAATGCCAATCACCAGCACCAGCTTGCGCCCCCGCTCATCGGCCAGTCGCGAAAGCCAGGGACGCATTACCAGCAGACCGATCGCAAAGGACGCCATCACAAACCCGATTTGCTGCCCAGTGGCCCCCAAGGTTTCAATAAACAACGGGAGGGTGGGCAGCAGCCCCGCCAACCCCGCCCAAAAACACAGCCCTGCGGCAAAAAGCAGCGTTAGGTTTTTCCGCAGCGCCGGGCTGAATGTCGCAAAAATAGTCACAACAATGTCCTGAATGTGCTGAGGGTCAAATCTACCCTTTCTGCAATGTTAATAAATGTTGCAGCCTCAATGTTGCAGCCTCCCTGGGGACAGGGGGCGATCGCGGGCAGTTTTGACTGCTCCCTCAGCCATTCCCGATGACCAGGGAAAGATCTGTGGAACGCACGGCTGAATTTGACCCGACGGGCACCTATCGCTACTGGTTGGGGCGCTTTTGGGCACGCGATCGCCCCAACTTGGCGCTGGTCATGCTCAACCCCAGCCGCGCTGACCACCAGCACGATGATCCCACCCTGCGGCGCAGCATTCGCTTTGCCCAAGACTGGGGCTATGGCAGCCTGATTGTGGTCAACCTGTTTGCCTTTTGCGCCACTTCCCCGCGATCGCTCCGGTTGGCGACAGATCCCATTGGCGTCAACAACGATGCTTACATTTTGCGGGCTGCCCAGGGTGCTGATCGGGTTTTGCTGGCTTGGGGCAACCACGGCAGCTTCCGCCATCGCGATCGCGCCGTCCTTGACTTGCTGACTCCCCAGACCAATAAGCTGTGCTGCGTTGGTCTGACCCGCACTGGTCAGCCCCGTCATCCCCTATATTTGCCGAAAGATAGCCGACCGATCCCCTGGCCGCTAAGTGCCCACGCTGAAATGACCCCGACACAGTAGGCTAAAGAAACGAGTACATCCCGAATTGGACATTCCAGACTCGTAGCCCTGATCCCCCAACCTTTCTTCTCCTACAGGGGAAAGGGGAGCCGGATTGAAGTCCTGCGACCGCCCGGGGAGGGATGGAGGGTGAAGGTTGCAAACCTGGGATGCACGCCAAGAAGCAAATTGTCTTAGACGATCTGAGGTGAGGTGATGACGACTCCGACTCCCGCTCCAAAGCCTGATCAGGCTGGGTTGGGCCCACTTTCCATCCAGCGCATTGGTCGCGCCTTTTTGGGCTCTGCGATCGCGACGGGGTTGGCCCTGGCGCTGTACAACTTGCTGAGCGCGATCGCCCTCAACTTTGCCACCAAGCCCGTCACCTCCGACAACGTCACCGTGATTAACCTTTCGGCAGCGGTGCGCACCCTCGTCCTGGGCATTTTTGCCTTGGGGACGGGAGTTTTTGGCATCGCCGCGATCGGCCTGTTTCTCCTCGCCGTTCAGATGATCGTGCTGCGACTCCGGGGTAAGTCCGAAGCCCCGTCCTAACCCGCCGTCCAACACTGCCCGACTTGGATCGTCTCCCACTGGCGCGGGGCAACACCAAATCGCGATCGCAAAAAAGCCCAACCTGCGGATTTCCAAAACAGGCTGGGCTCTCAAATCATTAATTTTCAACACCACTGCCATCACTGGCAGCCATTCCCTTAAGACTCAGGCACCAGCTGAACAATCAGGGACTTGGTGTCAAGGCTCTGAACCTTTCCGACCTGCTTCAGATCCTCAACGATCCGGTCGAGCAGCTCACGGGCGCGATCGCGATGCTGGTGCTCCCGACCCCGCAGCCGCACTTGAAACTTCACATGGTTGCCTTTGCCCAGCCATTCCGTCGCCCGATTGATGCGAATGCCATAATCCGCGTCATCCACATTCGGGCGCAGCTTGACCTCTTTCATACTGGGCTTGGCACTTTGCTTCTGGCGCTTTTTCTGCTGATATTGGTGTTTGCCGTAATCCAGAATCTTGGCAACGGGCGTATCTTTGCCCTCAGACACCACAACCAAATCCAGCCCTGCCTCTTTCGCAATGGCAACTGCATCCCGAGTATCCACAACACCACGATTGGTGTTTTCGTGATCAATCAGCAACACCTGAGACGCTTTGATGCGGTGGTTGATATTGGGTTGCTCTGGGCGAACGCGGGGAGAGTTAAAGTTTCTTCTAACGATAGCGATGTCCTCCGAAAAAATTCATCAGGAATGTACAGACGATACGCCTACAGTAGCGCAGTCTTGCCCGATCCACCCCCACCAGAAGGGTGAACTTAACTGAATTGCGCCTCAATCTCAGGGACGATTTTCCGAACAGAGACTCCAGATCCGCACCACGCCGAAGCCGTTCATTGCTGGGCTTGAAACTTCGGGATGGGATCCGTTGAACGGATGAGGACGGACGGAAGCCGGACGACGGCCCAGGGAAGATTGCCCGCGATCGCCCTAAGCGGCCATGTGCACAGCCCGCCTGAAATCAACTGGGGATAGCGAGCCTCTCAGGGCAGAAAGGTGAGCTGTCGTCGCAGGGCAAACCAGGCCAGGGGAAGGGGCCGTTCTGCGGACTTAAGCACCGGAATGCGCAGATACTTGCCGAGGGCGAGCCGCCCCAGCCCTTTGACACGACCATAGAGCCGCCCCTTGAGATAGCGCAGCGGGTTGGGTTTGCCGACGCCCTTTTCGCGAGCATAGAAAGGCTCAAAGCTCAGCGGCCCGTAGAGCACGTCGGCCCGGTGGGTGGGGCTGAGTTTATTTTGGCGATGCTCGGGGTTGGGGATGCCGCCGTGCTCGCCGTAGTTGCGGAAGGGGACGTAGTTCACGAACCCGTGATCGCGCAGGCGATAGTCGAGCCCGGAATCCCAGGGTGTGTATTCGCGAGGGCCAGGGTTGAGGGCGATTTCATCCGCCACCTGCATCAGGAAGCGGGCACTGCGGGGAGAAATTACATAGGCCACCATCGCAGTGGAGTAGCCCGTCGCGTAGCCACCCGGCAGGATGCGATAAACCTGGGGAGCACAGGTGTAGAGCCAAGCAATCCCTAGGTCAGGATTGGAGGGATCGAAGGAAATGGGCAGGTTGCCAAAATTTTTGACCGGAACAAAGTCCGCTTCCACGATGAGTGTGGGCTGGCTGGCGCGGCTGGCGAGTTCCCAGGCGTGACGATGGTTGAGCAGGCACAGGAAGCTGCGCGAGTACCCAGCATATTCTGGACGGGGTGACTGACGTAAGACCTCGGCGACGACGCCAGAGCGCCGCAGGGCCAGTTCCAGAACTGTCGTGTCTTCTCGGCAGGCAATGATGTAGGTTTGCCCGATGTGGTCAACAAGTCGCCGCGATCGCTGGGCTCTGGCGATGGATCCGGCATCAAGTCTCGTCATGTCAGTAAAACCACTGGAAGGGACAACTCGCACGAAGCACCACAGCAGACAGCGTTGGGAAATTACAGATCGTGTGTGGTGGGAGAAAACCGCCCGGAAGTCTTGCCTGGAAGTATTCCGAGGGCAATTTCACAGACTTACCTGGGTTTTTCCGCCGCAATTTACGTACCAACCTACAAGTGTTTATACAGGCATTTTTTTCGAGCTGGGGGAGAACGCTACGAAGTTTCACAAGATTCCCGTAAAGTTTCGATGAAGAATTCTGGATGGGAAAGGGCGATCGCACTCCCAACCTCCCGATCACCCCGCGTCAGATCTGAGTTTCACCTCGCCTCAGTCCCTGGTAGTTGCCACAATGAAGGAGTGGATGCAGGGAAAGATCACGAATGACAACCGGGATTTGGGTGCTGGGGGATCAGCTTTGGCAGGGGCAGGCGGCGTTGACTGCGCACGTAGAAAATCGCGCCCAGACGCCCGTGATTTTGATTGAGTCGTGCCGTTATGCCCGCGTCCGGCGCTATCACGCCCAAAAGCTGGTGCTGGTGTGGTCGGCGATGCGCCACTTTGCCCAGGAACTCCGGGATGCGGGGTGGTCTGTGACCTACGCTGCCCAAGCCGAAGAGTTTGAAACGCCCCTGCGGCAATGGATTCGCGATCGCGGCATCACCACCTTGGTGATCATGGAACCCAGCGATCGCCCCTTTGCCCAATTCCTCAAGACCCTTGATCTCCCCTGCGCCGTGGAGATGGTGCCCAACACCCACTTTTTGTGGTCTGTGGCGGATTTTCGCCAGTGGGCAGGATCGCGCAAAAGCCTGCTGATGGAGAGTTTTTACCGCGAAGGGCGGAAGCGGACGGGCGTGTTAATGGCGGGTAACGATCCTGTGGGGGGCCAGTGGAATTACGACAAAGACAATCGCCAGCCGCCGAAGGGCACCCTTAACCCGCCCGCGCCGCTGACCTTTGCCCCAGATGAGACGACGGAGGCGGTGATTGAGACGGTGGAAGCGCTGGAGTTTCCGACCTTTGGGCAGGCGCGCCCGTTTCACTGGGCGGTGACGCGATCGCAAGCCTTGGATGTGCTCGACCATTTCATTACCGTGCGCCTCAAAACCTTTGGCCCCTATCAAGACGCGATGGTGACGGGCGAAGACACGATGTGGCACGCCCTGGTGTCGCCCTACCTGAATTTGGGGCTTCTCCATCCCCAAGAGGTCATCGAAGCGGCGGAGCAGGCCTATCGCGATCGCCAACTCCCCCTCAATAGCGTCGAGGGTTTTATTCGCCAAGTGTTGGGCTGGCGCGAATACATGCATGGCCTCTATTGGCTGGTGGAAGATGAATACTTTCAGCGCAACTGGTTTGGGCACGATCGCCCCTTACCTGACTTTTTTTGGACGGGGCAGACGCCCATGAACTGCCTGCACCAAGTCATTGATCAGGTGATGCGCACAGGCTATGGTCACCACATTCAGCGGCTGATGATTTTGAGTAACTTTGCCCTCATCGCGGGGCTGCAACCCCAGGTGGTGGAAGACTGGTTTCACGCTGCCTTCATCGATGCCTATGACTGGGTGATGCAAACCAACGTGCTGGGGATGGGACTTTTTGCGGACGGCGGTACTCTTGCCTCTAAGCCCTACGCGGCCTCTGCCAACTATGTGGGGCGCATGAGTGACTATTGCCAGGGCTGCCGTTACGATCGCAAGGCCCGCACGGGGGATAATGCCTGTCCCTTCAACTTTTTCTATTGGGACTTTCTCGATCGCCATCGCGAAAAGCTCCAGTCCCAAGGGCGGATGAGCTTCATTCTGAAAAATCTCGACAAAATGACGCCGGAAGAACGACAGGCCATTCGCGATCGCGCCCAGCAGTGGCATCAGCAACTTGTCTAGGTGATCGCGGCATCACCTGACCTGACTACCTGACTCTATTACAGCCGCCGAGTGAGCACCTTGCCGTGGGTATCGGTGCCGCAGGTGCTCAAAAGCTGATGGGTCTCAGCCAGGGATTGCAAGAGCGGCGTCTTTTTGGGGCAGGGCCGCCACTCCGAAGGATTGTCGTAGGCGTAATAGGTTTCAATGCCGTCAATCCCTCGCTTGACCGCTTCGTTCACCAGTTCCTCTGCCGGGCGACGATAGCGGGCGGGGTGGGCCAGGACGGCGAGCCCCCCCGCGCTTTGAATGGCGTGAATCACGTTTTCGGCCAATTGAGCAGATCCCCGGGGGGAACTGCCGCCGATGTAATCGGTCATGGCGCTGTGCTCAATGTCAAAGCCGTAGCCCAGGATGTGAACGTCAGTTTCTGCCAGCCGCGAGGTGATTTCGACCCCCGTCCAAAGGCGAGGCAGGCCGCTACGCCCGCCGACTGCGGTGCGCCCTTTGCCGACCAGCACGGTTGACGGATGCCGCCACTGCCAATCTTCGATGCACTGTTTGGCATTCAAATAGCCTTCGACGGTGTGGTGATCGGTAATGGCAAAGGCTTTGAGCCCCAGGTGAATAACTTGTTCAACCAGGGCGTCGGAGGTGAGCTGACCGTCGGAGTGGACGGTGTGCATATGAAAATTGTACTGATACGGGCAGCTTGATGCGTCTAAGGCCTCGAAGGTAGCTCGGAGCTGTGAAACATCACTCGCTGATGTTTGGGCGATCGCCCTCGGCTTCACGGGACTGGCAACCATAGCGGATTGTCCTAGGCTGTAGCGTCTATTTACTAATATAGCTGCGGAAATATTTATAGATGTGTAAGAAAATCATTTAATCCTCATTTCATGTGCTAGCCAATGGTCGCGATTGAGTCGCGATCGCGGGGCATCTTCACGCTCTGCCTGGGCTGTGGGTGGCCAATGTCCCAAGTTGGGATCACTTCGCAGCAGCAGATCCCAAGTTTTTTTGATCCGTTCGTGGATAGCCAGGAATTGGGCGATCGCGCCGATTCCATCGCGGTTTCCCCAAGCCCTCCTGCCCTGCCCGATGTTAAGAAATCTCTAAGATAGAAAAATCAGCCCATCACCACCGCTGCCATGCTTGACCAGATCTGCGCGATCGTTGATCGCCTCGAACCGCGCCTCATTGAAATTCGTCGCCATCTCCACAGCCATCCTGAACTCAGCGGTCAAGAATATCAAACGGCTGCCTATGTGTCGGGCGTGTTGTCGAGCTACGGCCTCAAAACCCAAGAACTGGTTGGTAAGACGGGCGTCGTGGCTGACCTGCCCGGTGCCGGCGAGCAGCGCGGCATCCTCGCCCTGCGCACGGATATGGACGGCCTTCCCATTCTCGAACGGGCCGACGTGGAGTTTATTTCCCAGAAGGCAGGCATTATGCACGCCTGCGGCCACGATGTCCACACCACGGTGGGGTTGGGGGCGGCGATGGTGTTGGCAGAGCTCGGTGTGGCGCTGCCGGGAACGGTGCGCTTCATCTTTCAGCCTGCGGAAGAAACGGCCCAGGGAGCCCGGTGGATGGTGGCCGATGGCGTCATGGAGGGCGTCAGCGCTATCTTTGGGGTGCATGTGTACCCCTCAATTTTGGGTGGGGATATCGGCATTCGCTATGGGGCGCTGACGGCGGCGGCGGATGATTTGGAAATTCACATCGTGGGGGAGTCGGGCCACGGGGCGCGGCCCCATGAGGCGACGGATGCGATTTGGATTGCGGCGCAGGTGATTACGGTGTTGCAACAGTCCATCAGCCGAACCCACAACCCGCTGCGGCCTGTGGTGCTCACCATTGGCCAAATTCAGGGCGGGCGTGCGCCCAACGTCATTGCCGATCATGTGAAGCTGAGGGGTACGGTGCGATCGCTCCATCCCGACACCCGCACAGAATTGCCCGACTGGATTGAGCGGATTGTGGCGGGTGTATGTCAACCCTATGGCGCAAAGTATCAGGTGGACTATCGTCTGGGCGTGCCCTCGGTGATGAATGATCCCGGCCTGACGCAGATTGTTGAGTTCTGTGCCGAAGCGGCCTGTGGACGCGAGCACGTGCAACTGCTTGCGGAGCCGTCCTTGGGGGCGGAGGATTTTTCGGTGTATCTCGACCATGCGCCAGGGACGATGTTTCGCCTGGGGGTGGGGTATCCCAATCAGGTGAACCATCCCCTGCATCACCCTCAGTTTGAGGTGAATGAGCGGGCGATCGCGGTGGGGGTTAAAACCCTGGCCTATGCCCTCTGTCGCTACTGGGAACAGGGGCACAATCTGGTGTTGAGTGCGGGCATTTAACCCCGATTCCCGAAATCGATTACCATCAACAGAAACTCGGCCCCCGCCGCAATGCCGCCGATGAGTGTCGGTGTCGGTGGTGGGCGATCGCTGCTGCCGCCCAAATCGCGTTTGAGATCACTGATGTCTGCTTCGATGCCGATCCCCATTCAGTTCGTTACACCCCAACAGCTTCAGGACTATCCCCAAGAGACCCAGGCATGGATGCAAGCCACGGGCTTTAAGGCTGATCCCGGTAGTTACTGCCTGATCCCCAGTGTGGGCGGTGCCCTCGATCGGGTATTGGTGGGGCGGGCGCAATCTCTGGATACGTGGACGCTGGGCCAACTGCCCCAGGTTTTGCCCGCCCTGCGCTACACCCTGCCGGATGACCTCTCCCCCGAGGACAGCACCCGCCTCATGCTGGGCTGGCGATTGGGGCAATATCGGTTTTTGAAGTACAAGCAAAAGGCGAATGGCGCGATCGCGGAGTTGATCCCGCCTGCCAATGCTGATGTGGCCTACGTGGAAACTGCGATCGAGGCTATCACCCTCACGCGCGACCTCATCAACACCCCCGCCAGTGATATGGGGCCTGCGGAACTCGAAGCCGCGGCCCACGTGCTGGCGGTCACCTACGGCGCAGACCTGACGGTGATTACCGGCCCCGATCTGGAAACCGAAAACTACCCCATGATCTATGCCGTCGGCAGGGCCAGCGCCTCGGCTCCGCGCTTGCTGGATATGCGCTGGGGCGACCTTGATGCGCCCAGGGTGACCCTGGTGGGGAAGGGCGTCTGTTTCGATTCTGGCGGCCTGGATCTCAAGCCCTCTAAAGGCATGTTGATGATGAAGAAGGACATGGGCGGCGCGGCCCATGTCCTTGGCCTGGCGCTGATGATTATGAAGCTGCGCCTGCCGATCTGCCTGCGGGTGTTGATCCCAGCGGTGGAAAATAGCGTGTCGGGCAATGCTATGCGTCCCTTGGATGTGCTGCACACCCGCAAGGGGATCACCGTTGAGGTGGGCAATACAGACGCGGAAGGTCGGCTGGTGCTGGCCGATGCGCTGTGGGAAGCGACGCGGGATCATCCGCACCTGTTGGTGGACTTTGCGACGCTGACCGGGGCGGCGCGGGTGGCGCTGGGGTCGGAACTCCCGGCTTTTTTCTGCAATGATGCCGATACAATTCAGGCGCTGAACGCGATCGCGGCGACTACGGATGATCCCCTCTGGAACCTCCCGCTTCATACCCCTTACCGTGACATGCTGGGCAGCAAGGTGGCAGATCTGTCGAATGTGTCAAACAGTGCCTTTGGCGGTGCTATTACCGCCGCTCTCTTTTTGCAAGAATTTGTGACGCCAGAAACGCCTTGGATTCACATTGACATGATGGCGTGGAATTTGCGCAGCTTGCCGGGGCGGCCTGAAGGCGGCGAGGCGATGGGTTTGCGTAGCGTGTTTGAGTTGATTCGTCAGCGGTTTGTCGGCGGGGTGTGAGGCCCGATGGCGGGGGCCTGGGTTAGCCCTGTTTTTGGAGGTCGGCGAGCAGTTGCGATCGCCCCCGCAAGGTTTTTTCACCCAGCAAATCCTTCGAGGTGTGGAAGGTGAAGTGGCGCTGGCCCTGAGATCGCTGCCACTCGGCCTGAAAATCAGGATCAGCATAGCGACCCTCCATCAATTGCTGCACCATGCTTCCCCAGCGCGTCTGGAGCTGATTCGTTTCTCCGACATATAGCCGCAGGGTGCCGACGTTGACCACTGCAAAAATTCCTGAGCCCATGACGAATGACGTGCCTCGGCGCGGCTAGACCTGGCTGACCATAATGCCCAAATGCTTCATCCGCAAATCTACAGGTCAGGATAACTTGATATAGCGCAATCGGCGTTGCTGATTCCTAGGATGAATGACCCTCATCCCAACCCCTTCTCCCCAGGGAGCAGGGCTTAAAAGACATCTGCCTCCACCCCTTGGGAGAGCGCTCGGGTGAGGGGCTCGGGAGCGTTCATCCCCAGATGTAGCAGCGCCGCGCAATCCTGCAATCCTGCCGCCCTGACCTCCAGCGTGTGCCGCGCTCTAGCGCCCCAGGGATAGAACAACGCCCTGACCGCCTGAACCTTGAGCCTTACTGCACCGCAGGTATCATAGGCGCGATCGCGCCCGTATCGTATTAATCGTTTGCATTTGTCAGGCAGATGACAGTATTTTTTCGGATTTTCCTCAAATAATAAATAATAAATTTTGTTGTTGCCGCCGTCCGGATATTTGATTAGTTGACTCTCAGGCAAGTAACCCTCAGATCATATTGGGAATTGGGCTGCAACTGAATCTTGGGCAAGGGGTGAATCCATCCATGAAAATTCGGCGCACCTATGGAGTGCTATGGGCCTTTGCGGTTGGTTTGGTGCTGATGGCGAGTGTGCTGCCGACAGTGGATAAGGGGCAGGAAACGGTGCAGGTTCCCGTACAAAAATCGGTTGAGGTGCCGCTGGCCCGACGCGATCGCGCCCGAACGGCAATGCCAACTTCCCAGGTGCCGCGATCTCCCTTCCATGGCGATCGCTAGGACAATCGACCCCCAAGCCGGACGCGATCGCAGACCCTCGTGGCGCGGGCTCATCCTGAAACAGTGTCCCGGCAAAATGTGACTCCGCAATCGCAGGCTGCTGCACCGGAGCAGGCCGCTGAGCCCCTGCGACCCATCCTGACCCCAGTCGAAGGTAGCCCCAACACGTTTGCGCTGCCAGGGGTACTGTGCAAAGAGTTTGTTTCCGCTGATTAGGAATATGCGCCGATCCAGGTGGTGGACGAGGGCGTGCCCCAGGGCAGCGATCGCCTGACCTGGGTGCGGCCTACCTATGCCCAATATGAAGCGCCTTTTTCGGGATCTCCAGGTTCTCCCGCTGGTCACGAGAGCATTGATTACGTCAACACGAATGCGGAGCTTGCCGAAGTGGCGGTAGTAGCAGCGGCGGCGGGGCGAGTGGCCTACGTGCGCAGCGGTTGTCCACAGTCGCGCATGTTTGGCCCTAATCGCCAGCGGCGCGAGTGTGGCGCGGGCTGGGGCAACCATGTGGTGGTGGATCACGGGGATGGCGTGTTTAGCCGCTATGCGCACTTGGCCCCGCGGGTGATTCCGGTGCGGGTGGGCGATCGCGTTGAGGCGGGGCAATTGTTGGGCCAGATGGGCAATACCGGGCACAGTGATACCCGCCACCTACACTTTGAGGTGGGCGTGGCGGAGACCAATCCTGACGCCTGCGCACCGTCCCAATCCTTTGCGCGGGTGCATGACCCGGCGCTGCTGGGCATTTGAGCAACGCTCGCGAGGGATAATGTCTTGGTTTGGGAGCGTCCTGGCAGCGGGAAGCCATTCAGGACTACCCACAATGCTGTATAACTGTCAATATGTGTGTTGTGATTGGGGTGGCAAGCCCCGGGTGCGTGGCAATCGCCCCCCCTGCCGAAACCCCAATGGGTCATCCGATTTTTGTAGTGCTGCACGCTGTGAGTTCATCGAGTCCGCCTGATTTCTGCCAACCGATGAGACGCTCTGCCTTGGCGGAGTGGGTTGGCGGGTGGGCGATCGTGCTGCTCCAGCCTACCACTCCGTGTTTGAGCCAACCCCCACAGTTTAAATTCAGTCGCTTTGTCTGCTAGCTATCCCCTGCCCTGTCGTACTTTGTTGGGGGGTAGCCATTTAATACCCCTGACAGAGCCGCCTACCCAAACGGCGCAGGCCGCAGCTCCCCAGTGGATTACTGACGACAGCCTGTTTCACTACCAACGGTGTGCGCGGCGAGCCTATTTGGATTTGCATGGCGATCGCGCCATGATGGATCCGCCCAGCGATTACCTCCAGAAAATTCAGCAAGACAGCGCCGAACATCGTGCCGCCGTGCTGGAAGATTACGTGCCGCTCCAGCGGCCCATCTATGCCCACGGGGATTGGCACGCTGCCGCCCAAGCGACCATCGCCCTGATGGCATCCGGCGCGGATCATATCGTCGGTGGGGTGCTCGTCACCCCCATCACTGAAACATGCTTTCTCGTCAGCCGTCCTGATTTGTTGATCAAGCAGGGCGGCTGGTCAATTTGGGGGGCTTGGCAATACGCCCCGGTGGATATCAAGCTCGGTAAAAAACCCAAGCTAGATTACCAAATCGTTGCCGCCTTTCATGCCGAAGTGTTGGCTGCCGTGCAGGGCACACCGCCCCACGAAAGCTGGCTGGCCTTGCGCGACGATCGCTACCATTCTGTAGATCTAGCGCAGCAGCTTCCCAAACTGCGGGAAATTTTGACGGCCTGCCTACGCGACCTCACCTATCCCGAGCCGCCGGAGGTTTTCATTGCCCATAGCCGCTGCGACCTATGCCATTGGTTTACCCAATGCTATGGTGAAGCGCGACAAACCCAGCACATTTCTCTACTGCCGGGGGTGACGTCCGCCCGCTATACCCACCTCCAAGCCCTGGGGTTGACAACGGTGCGGGCCTTGGCGGCTACCCCCAGCGCGCAACTGGCAAACTTTCCGGGTTTTGGGGAAGCGGTGGCCGAGAAGCTGGTGCATCAGGCGCAGGCAACGTTGTATAACCGAGCGATCGCGCGGACTGAGCCAACCCACAATACCTTTGTGCTGCCGCCCGACGCCCTGCCCTCCGCCGAGGTCGAACTGTATTTTGACATTGAGGCCGCGCCCGATTTCGACCTGATTTACCTCCACGGTGTGCTGGTGGTCGATCATCGGCACCAAACCCAGCGCTTCCATGCCCTGCTGGCGGAGCATGTGGATCAAGAGCGTCAAGCTTGGGAATCGTTCCTAGAACTGGTGTTGGACTATCCCCACGCGCCGATTTACCACTTCTGCCCCTACGAGGCGCAAACCGTGCGCAAGCTGACCCATCACTACAGCAGCTTGAACCTGACGGATTTGCATCGCCTACTCTCGCGGTTTGTGGATATTCATGATCGCGTCACAACGGCGGTGACCTTGCCCGTCGAAAGCTACGCCCTCAAACACATTGCCCGGTGGATGGGGTTTGACTGGCGCGACCACGAAGCCAATGGAGCCCAGTCCATCTGCTGGTACAACGATTGGCTGATGACGGGCGATCGCGCCTATCTGGAGGCGATCCTGCGGTACAACGAAGACGACTGCCATGCCACTTACCACGTCAAGCGCTGGCTGACGGAGTTTGCAGACCCCCTGTGGTCAGCGCCCGCTGCTTCCTTGAAAGTGTCTGGTTAGGCACGAGCCCCGCGCAAAAAAGTTTCTGAAAATGTTTGACAAAATACACCCCTGCCAGCGAAGATAGAAATCGCTCCAAGGGCCTGTAGTTCAATTGGTTAGAGCACCGCCCTGTCACGGCGGAAGTTGCGGGTTCGAATCCCGTCAGGCCCGTTTTAAGTAAGTTTTTAAGTCGCTTTCTAGGTTTTTCTCACTGTCGTCTTGCAGTTGAGGACTAGTTGGTTGGCTGAAGAAGTTCAGCACAGCTTGGGCGACTGCGCGATTTCCTGCCTTGTTGAGGGAGCGCGGCTGCGATGGGGGACTGAGCGGTCGGTGAAGAAACTCCCAATCCCCTTCAAAAAACTCGTCGGGCGTCAGAATTTGGTGAACGCTAGCATGGCGCACGCCCTCAATCAGTAGCGGGGCTTCGGCAAAGTCGTCGCGGGTGAGGGTGACGATGGGAATGTCGAGGCGGCAGGCTTCGGAAAAGGTGCTATAGCCCGGTTTGGAGACCACGCGCCCGCAAAGGGGCATAAGATCCACAGGGCGCAGGGCGCGATCGCCAATTTTGAACAGGTTGGGCAGGTCGGGCGCTGCGCGATCGAAGGTGATGAACTGCCAATCGGGAAATTGACTCAGCCCCGCGTAGGGAATTTGGGCCAATCCCAGCCCGCCAAAGGTGAGCAGGACGGTTTGGTCGGTTGGGGTGTCGAGGTGCCAGCGCGATCGCAGCGCTTCTTCTGAAAATCGGGGGGTGCCGCCCGTTAGCCCGACATCGGTCACGGTTCTAAAGGCCGACATAGGTTCATGGAAGGGAAGCCGAAAGAGGCGATCGCACTGGTCAAAGCAGTCGGCAATCCAATCGGCGATCGCGGCAAATTCGCCCCCCCAAGCCCGATAGATAAAATCCCAGCCAAAGTTGCTGATCATCCAGCAGGGCACCCCGGCGGCGCGGGCAATGGGAGCCGCGAGGGGAGGAATATCCGCCAACACCAAATCAACGCCAGCTTCCATGAGAAAAGCAGCCTCGGCCTCGATCCAGGTGGGCTGCTGCTGTTGAATATCGTGGAGGGCTGCTAGGGTCGCGGCTTTGTCCATCGTCAGGCTGTCACGCTGGAGAACGCCGACATCAAAGGCGCGTTCTCGCAGGGTAAAGGGCGCGTCCAGGTAAGATTCCAGCAGCCAGCGCGGGGCGGTGGTGGTGAGGATGATCTGAAGGTCGGGCATGAGGGCGTGGAGGGTGGCCGCGATCGCGGCGGCGCGGGTCGCGTGCCCAAAGCCGTGATTGGTAATGGCGATGTAAATCGTTGGCGGTGCCATCGGGTGCCCTAGCCAGAATTTTCTCCTGTCATCCTATCGTCCTTAACTCCGGTGTGCTGGCATCGGCAGACGATCGCGCGATCGCAGGAGCGCTCTAAATACCAAAAAGGCTCGCCCCGAAGGACGAGCCCGTGAAACACCAATTTGAAACGCTAGATCTGCGTCACTAGCTGTTCCTTCTCAGGAACAGAAGTGTATTCAGACACAATCTGACGAAATTCGTCACCATCGATGGTTTCCTTTTCAATCAGCAGGTCAACCAGGCGATCCACCGCATCGCGGTTTTCGCTGACCAAGCGCTTCGCCTCGTTATAGCAGTGGTCAACAATTGAGCGCACCTGACCATCAATGCGAGACGCAATTTCCTCGGAATATTCCGAACGGTTGAGCCAATCGCGCCCCAGGAACACTTCGCCTTGGGAGCTTTCGAGGGAGAGGGGGCCAAGGTCAGACATGCCGAATCGCGTCACCATCTGGCGGGCCATGCTGGTTACCTGTTGCAGGTCGTTACCCGCCCCAGTTGTCACCTCAGCGTCGCCAAAGATGACATCCTCTGCGGCACGACCGCCCAGGGCACCACTGATGCGCGCCATCAACTGCGCCCGAGAAATCAGCATTTGGTCTTCGCTGGGCGTGAACCAGGTCAAGCCTTGGGCTTGGCCGCGAGGAATCAGCGTCACTTTTTGAACCGGGTCGTGGTGCTTGAGCAGAGTGCCCACGATCGCGTGGCCGACTTCGTGGTAGGCAATCAGACGCTTGCTCTTGCTGTCTACTAGGGGCGTGCCTTCCATCCCTGCAATGACGCGGTCAACGGCGGCGTCAATTTCCCCCATCGTGATGGCATCTTTGCGGCGGCGAGCGGTGAGGATGGCAGCCTCGTTTAGCAGGTTCGCCAGATCCGCCCCGGTGAAGCCCGGCGTCCGGCGGGCAATGGCTTCCAGAGAAACTTCGTCCGCCAGCTTTTTGTTGCGGGCGTGAACCTTGAGGATATCCAGACGGCCCTTCACATCCGGCGGATCAACCATGATCTGTCGGTCAAAGCGGCCCGGACGCAGCAGGGCAGAGTCCAGCACATCGACGCGGTTTGTTGCAGCGATGATGATGATGCCCGTGTTGCCCTCAAACCCGTCCATTTCGGTCAGCAACTGGTTCAGGGTTTGCTCGCGCTCATCGTTGCCGCCGCCGATGCCAGCGCCCCGCTGACGGCCTACGGCGTCAATCTCATCGATAAAGATGATGCAGGGAGCGTTTTCCTTCGCTTTTTTGAATAGGTCGCGGACGCGGGATGCGCCAACGCCGACAAACATTTCCACAAATTCAGAACCCGAGATGCTGAAAAAGGGAACGCCTGCCTCGCCCGCGATCGCTTTGGCAAGGAGGGTTTTCCCTGTTCCGGGAGGGCCAACTAACAGCACGCCTTTTGGAATGCGAGCCCCGACGGCGGTAAAGCGCTCGGGCTTCTTCAAGAAGGTGACTACCTCTTGCAATTCTTCTTTGGCTTCTTCAATGCCAGCGACATCGTCAAACACCACGCCAGTTTTGGCTTCCATCATGAAGCGGGCCTTAGACTTGCCGAAGTTCATCGCTTGGCCGGGGCCACCGGGGACGTTGCTCGATCTCCGGAACAGGAAGAACAGCCCACCAATCAGCAGGATGGGGAATAGCAGATTGCCCAAGACGCCCCAGAGTGCGCCATCATTGCGAGGCGGGTGAGAATCCAAGCTGACGTTGGAGTCCTTGAGTCGAGTAATCAGGTCGGGGGTGTTGCCGGGGAGGTCTACGCGCCAGCGCTGGACGCGGTTGTCAATTTGGGGATCAACGGCCTCGACAATCGCCGTCCGTCCTCCGTCATACAGGTCAACGGCCATCACGCGACCGGCATCTAAGTAGTCGAGGAAGCGGCCATAGGTCATGCGGGTGCTAGCGGTGTTGCGGCCAGCGTCAGCGGCGGGGGACGAAAATGCGCCCTGCCACAGGAAAAAGCCGATGACCAAAATCGGCAATGCCCACAAGAGGACAACTCTCCAAGAAAGTTTCATAACTAGGTGGCCTCTTAAGCGTCGTTGAACATCAAAAAACGATGGAAGATCACTCGAACCCGCAATCGCGGAAAATTCAGACTCATAATCTTCGTTTCAATATGCCTTAGTGCCCTCAAGCGCGGAGCATTCCCAGTCTCCGGGCTGGCTGAGCCGGCAATATGAATGATTGTTAACTAAATTTAACGTAATTTCCTCAGACTGGGCAAACGACTGGGGAATCTGCAACAAAGTGCCCCGTTAGCTTGCGGGTCGCTGTTGGGTGTCTGAGCCCTGATGCAAGAGGGCTGGGAGTGGGTTGCGGTGGGCTGATCCTGAGGGACGGGTTTGCTGTGAGAGCGTAAACATCGCCTTCCGGTTGGGGACTCGCCATCCAACATGGGGGCTCTAGCGGGCGCGATCGCGAATCGACAGCTCATAGCTGGGGCGTGCCTGGGGACGGTGGGCTCCGACCCAAATTGAGTAGTCGCCGGGGAGCCATTCCCCGCGAATGACAGGGTTATGCCCGTCGCTGTCGTCGTTACACCAGATGCCCCCTGGCCCTTCCACGATGAGGGTCGTGTCAGTGTCGCTGGTGACGTGCAGTTCCAAATCCGAGAAGTCATTGGTGAGGGTGAGCCGCTGGTGGGGCGATCGCCGAACATACCCCAAGCAGGGGCCGATGGGGGTGCGCCGCACGCCCACCACCTCCGCTGCCCGTAGCGTTCCGCCCCCGGTGCCCTGCACCACGGTGGGGTTGGGGGTGAACCCGCTGCCAAGACTGATCCGCGCCGCTTGCGCGATCGCGGGGGCAGTCTCCAAGATTGGGGCTCCCAGGAGTGCGGCCCAGGCATAGAACGGCATCGGAGGGATGAATTTCATGGCGTAGTAGGGGCGAGTCAGGAACTGGGTCTAGCTTCGTGGGGTAGAGGCACAGGGGAGGACGATTGGCGGGCGATCGCGATCGCATCGGCGAGGCGCTGGGTATCGAAGCCCCGCTGATGCAAAATCAGCCATGACTCCATCAGGTCTGGCCCCTGCATATCGCCCATCAGTGCGGCCCGCATGGATTTCATCATCACCCCTTTTTTGACGCCCTGGGCTTTGACGACCGTATCCACCAGGGCTTTACCCGCCTCTAAGGAATCAAGAGGCGCGCCCGCCGCGATCGCGTCCGCCGCGGCTTGCAGCAGATCGCCCACCCCGTCTTGGGTGAGCTGCTGGGTGGCTTTGTCGGCGTAGGTTACGGTGGGGGTAAAGAAAAAGCGACCCTGCTCCACTGCGTCGGTGAGGCGGGTGAGGCTAGGGGCCAGCAGCGCGGTCAGGCGGGTCAGCCAGGGGCGATCGCGCGCGAGGTCGAAGGTGTACCCGGCTTCTTGCCAGTAGGGCACCAGCAGGTCAACCAGGGTATCGGCGGGGGTGGCGTGCAGGTATTGACTGTTGAGCCAGTCGAGTTTGTCCCAGTCAAATTTGGCCCCGGCCTTGTTGACGCGATCGAAGCTGAACTGTTGAGCCGCTTCCGCCAGGGTGAACACCTCTGCCCCATCGGGGGCCGACCAGCCCAGCAGCGTCATATAGTTGGCCAGCGCTTCAGCGGTGAAGCCCATCTTACGAAAGTCCGAAATGGAGGTGACGCCGTCCCGTTTGGAGAGCTTTTGGCCGGCCCGATTCAGAATCAGCGGGGTATGGGCAAACTCGGGTACCGCGCCGCCGAGGGCTTCGTAGAGCAAGATTTGCTTTGCGGTGTTGGCGATGTGGTCTTCGCCGCGAATGACGTGGGTAATGGCCATGTCCATGTCATCCACGACCACGGCTAAGTTATAAAGGGGCTGGCCGATTTGTTCCACAGAGGAAGCCCGCGCCACGACCATGTCGCCGCCGAGGTCGCTGCCCTTCCAGGTCATGGGGCCGCGCACGAGATCGTGCCACTGAATGACGCGATCGTCGTCAATTTTGAAGCGAATCACCGCCTGCCGACCTTCAGCCTCAAAGGCACGCTGTTGGTCTTCGGTGAGGTCGCGATGGCGGTTGTCATAGCGGGGGGCAAGGTTTTTGGCCTTTTGCTCGGTGCGCATGGCATCGAGTTCTGCGGGGGTGTCGTAGGCGCGATAGGCCAGCCCGTTATCTAGCAGGGTTTGAATGGCTTGCCGATAGAGATCGAGCCGCTGGGATTGAAAGAATGGCCCTTCATCCCAGGTTATGCCGAGCCATTGGAGTCCTTCGGTGATGTTGTCGGTAAATTCCGAGCGCGATCGCTCCGTATCCGTATCCTCAACCCGCAAAATAAACTGTCCTCCGTGGTGGCGGGCAAACAGCCAGTTGAAGACAGCGGTGCGGGCCGTGCCAATGTGGAGATTGCCAGTGGGGCTGGGCGCAATGCGAACGCGAACGGTCATGGAAAAGTGGCGTTAACGACAACAATCCATTCTATCGTCAGCGCGCGGTGGGCAGGGTCGCAAGGCACCAACGCGACACCGAGCGCAGCTGCATTTACGCGCTTTGGGGATCTTTGCTAGAGACGAAGCGATGGGCCACGGTTTCGGGCTGAATGGCGGACAAAATCACATGGCCGGAGTCAGTAATCATCACAGCGCGGGTGCGGCGACCGTAGGTGGCATCGACCAACTGGCCGCGATCGCGAGCATCTGAAATGATGCGCTTAATCGGAGCCGATTCTGGGCTCACAATCGCAATCACCCGATTCGCCGACACAATGTTGCCAAAGCCGATATTAATGAGCTTGATATCCATACTGCATTCCGTGGGCAAACCGGGCAACGAAAATCCACCAACCGAACGAATGCCGAAGCGTACCGTTTCCAAAAAATGGCAGCCGAAGAATCCTTGGACAAGACGCAAACTGAGCGATTAGCGGCCTGTGTTTGATGGGGCAAAAACCTTGAAATGTGCGCTACAAAACAATTTGAGTGATGATTTGTACGCAGTTCCATGGTAGCCAGAAAAAATGTGGCCTACAAGGATAGAAGCGCCCAAAATCTAGGGTTTATCTCAAAAGACGCAAGAAGATGGCGTGATTTGTAACAATAGAACAGTAGACGCGGCTGACCCCGAGTTTGCATTGGCCCTCGGCCCTCCCGAGTTGGGCTTCGGTAGAGACTTCAAGTGAGAGGTCGAATCTTTTCGGCCCTTCTTCCTAGGACATGATCACGGATAGACATGTTGATAAATCAAGGTTCCAGTGGCGTGATGATGTGGGTAAAATTT
>JACYME010000177.1 GCA_015272155.1 Leptolyngbyaceae cyanobacterium T60_A2020_046 | reverse complement strand
GGAGATACTTTCCTTGGGCGGTCGGGTCGCAGCCCCAAACAACCGGATTTTGAATGGCATTCGATGGGCGATCGTCCTTGCCCTCAAGCCCTGACTACCCGCGAGTCTTAGCTCCAGTACTCCACTTTAGAAGTCGGTGAGTCCGGCAAGCCACGGAAATTCATGGTGAGATTTTGTAAAGGTAGGATAGATCTCCACGCTGGAAATATGTGTTTTTCCATAGAGGAGCTGGATATATCTTGTTGATCGTTCGTTGAGGGTGCAAGCCTGGATGTGGTGTAAAGCATTTTGTCACCCCAGGTTGGTGATTGCGTATTCTCCGAGGTTCCTCATGCTGTGACCCCTAAGCTCTAGGTGATCCTTGCCCTTGTCATTACTCCGCAGAGAGTCCTGAACGATGCGCGCTATCCTCTATTACCCCTGATACGCCCAAGCCCAGTCTGCTCAGAATCCTCAGCACGCTGACCTTCATCGCTCGGTTTCTCGACAACGGGCGATCGCCATGACTCTGGCCTGTGACGCGATGTTCTTACTGGTGGCGATTGGCGTCACGCTGATTTTCCGGGCAGTCGTGGTGATGACCTGGCCGGAGGGGGCGGCCTTGGGGCAGCGTGCTCTGGTACAGGGCATCGTCGTTGTTTCTCTCATGGGAAGTTGGCTATGGTTTATTTTGCGCGATGGGTTGCGATCGACCCATCCCACGAAACCACTCCCCTTTGAATACACCGATCGCGTGGTGCGTCATCTCTATACCCGCCGCCTAGAGTGGCTCGTGTGGGCAGCGGCGGTCAACGTCATTTTGTGCAGCTTGTGTGCCGCATTTCCCAATGTGCCGCTGTTCTCAAAGGTCTTTATGGCCCTGGTGTTTGGCCTGAGTGTTTTGGCGGTTCGCAAAAGCATTCCCAATGTGCGGGTAGCGATGGCCTCGGCGGTGAGTGTCTTTATCGCAGCCATGATCTTGATTGCCGTGGGTCATCAGTTTGCCCCGGAGGCGATTCCCGTTGAGCCCGAGGGGGCCGGGGATGATGCGCACTTGGTTGATCGGTTCTATGTCTAGTCCTGCTATGGGAAATTCAAAAGCCTGAAGGCAAAATGTGGAATCCTTCCAAGGCAAGTGATTTCAGGCTTTCAAGAGTTAAGCCTATCTCTGCCAAACGACTTAGAACATTTGGCGTCCATCGGTTGCGGCTTGATTGAATCGGGCGATCGCAGCGGAAAGCGGAAATGTACACCACTAGCTCAGCGTCACAACGGGTTGGTTGCTGAGGAGGGTATCGCCCGTGAGCAAATCTTCTACGGTGATTCGCAGGGTACGGTCGCGATCCACTTGAAAGAAGACGCGGATGCGATCGCTACCTGGTGCGCCGGGCGGGGTAAGGCGGGCGATAGTTTTTCCTGTGGCCGTATCGTTTAAGGGGCGTACGGCGGTTTCTCCGCTGCGGCTCTGGCGCGTGACCAGGCGATCGCCCTCAAAAAACACTTCCATGCTGGGGGTTGCGGTGGTGTCCCCCAGTTCACCAATCACCAACTCAATGCTGGGTTGCGCGTCCGTAGATGCGCCGAGCACCAGCTCAATGGGGTCGCGGGTGGGGTAGGGTTGCCCAGCGGGAATGATGGGATGCCAGCCGTGGCGACGGTTGCGGCGATCCCAGTAGCGCACGCCGTAGCTGTGATAAAGAAAGTCGCTGAGTTCTAGGCCCGTTTCGAGTTGCAGGGCTCCCTCGGCAACAGCGGTGAAGGGGCGATCGCTGCGGATTTTCTCACGGGGAAAGTAGGTTGCAACCCAGGCTTGCACCGCCGGAATTTGTGCCGTGCCGCCCACAAGGAGCACCGCATCCACATCCTCGGGAGTGATGCCCTGGCGGCGGGCCTGCTGAAGCACCTGCTCTAGGCGACCGTCGAGCCGTTCAAAAAAGCCGCGTTCTTGCAACAGGGTTGTGAAGGTGTCGCGATCGAGACTCAGCTCTAGACTGTCCAGGGTTTCGTCGTCAAAGTAGGCAATGCTGGCGGTGCGTTGGGCCGAGAGTTGAATCTTGAGGCGTTCTACCAGGCCCAGGGTTACGGGCGAAACGGGAATTTTTTGCTGTTGCACAAAGTAGTCCACCAGCCAGTTGTCAATGTCTGCCCCGCCTAGGTTTTCCCCGGCCTTTGCCAACACGCGCGCGGTTTCAGGGCGCTGGGCTGAGGTTTCGGCGAGGGATTTTTTGCCCCATTTGAGGATGAAGCCCAGGGGTTTGCGATCGCTCGGCATGGTCAACTGCACCAGCGAAAAATCCAGCGTTCCGCCCCCAAAGTCCAGCACCAGCAGGGTTTCCTGGCCCTGAATGCCGTAGCCCAGAGCCGCAGCCGTGGGCTCATCTAACATGCGAACCTGGGACAGATGCAGGGATTCACAGGCTTGCCCCAGCCAGTGGCGGTAAACCTCAAAGCTATCGACGGGCACCGTAAAGACCAGACTCGTACCTTCCGGATCTTGGGCTTGCGCAGCTTGGATAACCCGCTGCACAAACCACCGCCCCAGTTGTTCAAAGGATAGGCTAGCTCCATCCACATCGGGCAGAAAGCCTTGAATTGGAGCTCCGATGCCGCGCTTGAAGTTGCGAAAGAAGCGATCGCCCTGCACATCTAACCCGCGATCTCGCACTGCTTGACCCACCACGACGCGATCGGCGCTCGCATCTTCCACATAGATTAAGGATGGAATCAGGGGCGGATTATTCGCGATCGCCTGGGAGAGCCCCGGTAGCCGCAGCACCTCGGGCTGTTGGGTCGCCGCATTCCAGCGGGTGACCACAGTGTTGCTGGTGCCAAAATCAATGGCGATCGTCATGCCTCACCTTTTTCCAACATCGGAGCCCTCTTCATGCCACATCGGCAGCGCCGATTCCCTAAACTCGTGGGTTCTTTATTAAGGCACCCCAACCCCGCCCAAATCAAGCCTGATCAGTCGGCAGGGGTAAAATGCGATCGCAAAAAAATAGCGTCCCCGCCGTCACGCAAAGCGGAATCGTCAGCAAATTCATCAGCGGAATGCTCACTAGCCCAAAACACAGCAGCCCAAAGCTGGCGCTAGCAGGGAAGCTTCTAAAGACGATGCTGAGCTTTTGCCGAAACTTGAGCCGACGCCGTTCCAGCGGGGAATCTAACATATCCAGACAGAGCAGCACAACCGCCAGGGCAATGCCACCGATGGACGCCGCCAGGGTGCCGATCCCCGGTACAACGTTGCAGGCCAACAGCATCGCCCCCCCGATCGCGAGCAACACCAGCTTTTTGACCTCAAACAACACCGCTCGCCACAGATCCCGCACAATGCCCCCTACGCTCAGCGGCTCAGCGGGCGGCGCTTGCCCCACTCGCAGCGTTTCCAGTTTTTCAGACAGTTGGCCATAAAAGGGAGACCCCAGCAAGCTGCCAAATTGGAGCAACACCAGCCCCAGCGCCAAAAACAGCAGCACAAACAACACTCCCTGGATCACCGGGGCCAGGAGTTGAATGCCAGCATCGAGCCAGTTTGGCCCGGCCCAGTTGAGCAGGCGGGTCATGGCCGCCGCGATCGCCCGTCGCCCCCACCACAGCCCCCCAGCATAGAGCCCAGCACCCAGTAGCACGTTGATAATCACTGGCCCCACCACATAGACCCGCAAAGGGGGATGGGCCTGCAACATTCGCAGCGCCCGCAGGGGATAGGTCAATCCCAAAAACAGGCCAGCAATGCCACCACCACGGGGCTGCAAAGGGGGCGCGAGTCTGAGTTGGCTCATGGGAAATACAACCGAACCGATCTGAACTGCTCTCATCTTGCCGTGAAGTGCGGGCGATCGCGGGCGCGTTTCCCATTCCGGACGCCAGTTTCCTGGGCCGTAAAGGAGAGTAGCGTCTCGGGAAAAAACATGACACACCCCACAACAACACCCTGGCTGGGACTGGCGATCGCCAGCCTGGCAGGCCTCGGCCTAATGATGACCCTGTCCACTGTTCCCTCGATTGCCACCGACGCCCCTGACACCGCCGAGCTGATGAGCCGCAGAACCTACCGCTACCAGGGCGGTCGCGATCGCGGCACCGGACGCCGAGAAATTCTGTCGCACCAAACGGGGAGCTCTCCCTTCGCCTGAGATCCCTGGCCCCGTCAAAGTTCCGAGTGCCGCTCGATTTCTTGAGCGCACGAGTTGCCCATCTTCCCCAAAAAAGCCGCCCCTCAGAACAGCCCGAGGGGCGGCAGTGACGGACTAGTACGCTGGAACATCAACGCGCGATCGCTCCAATGTTTGACAATGGGCGATCGCGCTGGAGACACTACACCGCAAAGGCCGTCGGGAGTTCCACCGAGCGGAAGGTGAACATCGTATCGGCATCGGCGGCGGCGATTTGCAGCGTGTCAAAGAAATCGCCACTGCTGAAGTTCAGGGTTTGGCCCAGCCCCACGGGCACAAAGCCGAGGTCAAACACCTCAGACGCCACCAGTAGATCGCCCTTAAAGGCTGCGACCCGAATTTCAGCGCCATCTTGGGACAGGACGCGATCCACGTTGATTAGCGCATCCTTGGCCTCAAAGCCCACGACGCTGATGCCGAGGATTTCGTCCCCATCAATGCGCTTCTTCATGGCAACGCTAGTGTCGTCCCCATCCTGAATGCCGATGCCTTCTCCTTTGTCCAGCCAGGTGCGATCCACAAAGTTGGCCTTTCTGCCCGAATCGGGGCTGTCGATCGCATCAATGCTAAAAGGTCCCGCATCAGGTACCACACGATTTTGACGACCCCGCGCCTCGTCAACCAGCACCCCATCTTGGAAGGCTTGGATCGCCACCCGCCCCCGTTGATGACCAAAGGAGAGACTGGTGGCCACCCGCTCCACCGCTGGGATCCGGAAGCTTGCGAGGAGGGGATCGTGGTCGCTTGCGCCCTGGGGTGTTTCCGCGAACTCGATATTGAGGTGCACGATGTCAAACTGGGCGCTGGTTGTCAGACTGTCGCTAATCAGAATGTGATCCAGCGATTGGGAATTGCCCTGGAAGATGAAGCTATAGCGCTCATTTTCGGGCAGGGTTTCCGTCAGGTTGGTGAGGCCGCTGTTGGTCACCAAGTCGCGCACGGGGGAAACGAACTCAAACTCGTTAAAGTCCCCCAGTACCGCCACCTTAGCAGTGGGATCGCTACCCAAGATGCCATTCACAAAGCCTTGAACCGCCTCGGATTGGCGCTGGCGTTCATCCAGAGATCCGTTGACGGTGGGATCTTCCTGGCGGGCTTCAAAGGGTTGCTCAGTGCCTAGAATCGGCGCACTGCCGCCCTTGGAAGAGAAGTGATTGTTGACCACGGTGACGGTTTCGCCGTTGAAGATAAAGTCGGCAATCAAGGGCAGACGTGCCCCTTGGAACGCTTCACCGGAACCTTGCCCGCCAACGGTTTGCACGGAACCTTCCACCCAGGTGACGCGGCTGGGGTCATAGAGGTAGGCGGTGCGAATGTTGGCACCGGGCTGCCCGCCGCTGGCGTTGTTGGTGATGAAGGGGTTATCGATGAAGGCGTACTGCGGGCCGCCTGCGGCGACGATCGCATCCACCAGGGTCTGTAAGGTCAGATCCGCAGCAATGACGCCATTGTTCACCGAGCCGCTGTTGTCTTGCACCTCTTGCAGCCCGATGATGTCGGGGGTGTTGAGGTTATTGAGGATTTGGCGGGCGATCGCGTCAAAGCGACCATCGGCAATATCCGTATCCCCATCGGCGTCGTTCGGATCCAAATTGAGGACGTTGTAGCTCGCGATCGTCAGCGTGTCGGCATCCTTCGTGATGGTGCTGACTTCCGGCTGGAGGCCACCCCGCACAATGTTAGGTGTGAAGTCTTCCGTCGCCACAATTTGGAAGTTGCCAAAGTCGTAGCCCACAACCCCCGTCACATCGCCCAAGAAGTCGCCCACATCCACTAGCGGGAAGGCAAAGTTCGTCACACCACTGTCGAGCTGGATTTGGATACGCTCGGGGTTGAAGTCGTCGGGGCTGATGTTGAGGGTGCCTCGGGTGCTGAGCCCTGTGGCTCCAAAGCCGCGATCGATGACGCCAAAGATTTCGCCAAAGCGGTTGGTGCCATTCACCACCCGGAAATCCTGCGCTGTCACCAACATCCCTTCCAAGGACTCGAAGAAATCGATGCCGTCGTTGATGGGGTCAAACACGGTGAAGGCATCGTCGTCAATGTTCTCCGTGGGGGGGACGCGCCCGCCTTGCCCAATCAGGGTCGCTGCCGGGAGGGGATTGCCCGTGCTCAGGGTCGCGATGGTGAGGCTACCGCTGAGTTGCGTGGTGGAGAGGTTGCGGGTGGCGCCGCCGCCGGGGGTGAACTCCGACACCAGCCCCGAAATGCGGATTTCGTCGCCCACCGCCACGGTGGGCACGCTGCTGGTGAATACAAAGATGGCGTCGGAGGTGGCAATGTTGCCGTCGCCCACGGGGTCTTGTAGATAGAAGCCGTTGGTATCCACAGCGGTGACAATCCCGGTGGTGGTCACCGTTTGTCCCACCAGGGGAGAAATGTGCCCCGCGCCCTGAATGTCGTAGATTGGCGTGACCACGGGGGGCGGGGGCGGTGCGACGACTCGGGCATTGGCTGCACCGGGGGTATTTAGTGCTTCGCCGACTTCCGGTGTGCCAGTGAAGCCAGGAATGCCTGCCAAGTCGAAGTCGTTCCGCACCCAATCGGCAAGGGTGCCGGTGTTTGCTGCGTTGGGAATGCGGGAGGCACCGCCGACGCGGAAGCTGTTGCCGTCGTAGCCGGGGGTTAGCACCACGGGGGAATAAGTCAGGTCGCTGGCTCCGCCATCGGTTACGGCGACGCTATCCGCGATCGCCGACCAAGGGGTCACATCCAGTACGCCATCACCATTGGCATCCAGGAATTGGTTGACGCTGCCGGTAAAATCCGCCACCAGCAGCAGGGTTTGGGTGCCGTTCTGATAGACGTTGTTCAGAAAGCCCGTCGTCCAGAAGCCGCTGGCATCGGTGCTGCCGAGCCCTTGAGCGGTGGTGATGCGCCCTAGGGTGCTGCCAAAATCCCCCTCGATTTGCAGCAGGGTATAGCGGGAATAGTCGGTGTTGGCACTGCCAAAGATTTCCACATATTCGTTGGTGTCGGTACCCACAGGGTCAAACACGAATTCGTTGATCAGGGGCAAAGCGGGCTCAACGCTGCCGCCAAAGCTCTGATCCGAATTGAGCGCTCCCTTGGTGTTGATGGGGGTGCTGACCCAGGTGAAGTCTTCGTAGTGGGTGCCGGTGCCCGTCAGTTGTAGGGAAGCCCCAACGGGTTCTGAGCTGGTTTGGCTGACGCCGATGTCGATGCTGAGTAAGCCAGCGGCGGGGCCATCCACTGCGGTGAAGGTGCCTTCGTAGCTGAGGAACTGCACGACCTGGCCCAGGGCGTTCACGAGGGCGAAGCCGTCTGGTGCGCCGTTTTGCAAACCGTTGCTGGGATAGTCGATGAACAGGGTGCCGAAGCCGCCGCCCAGATCAGGAATCACGCCGCTGAGGGTTTCGTTGGCGGCGGGGGTGGTGTAAGCAAGGCCGTTGGCACCGTTGTAGCGGACGATACGCCAGCCTGTGAGGTCGGTGCCTGCGGGGCCTGCAATTTCAATAAATTCACCGACATCGGTTCCGGTGTTGTCGTAGTGAAACTCGTTGATAAAAACTGCGGTTGCCATGAAGTGACCTATGGATGAATGGGATCCGGAAGTACTAAACCAATCAGCCCTCTAGGGCGGCGCGATCGCGCACGGCACCACAAAATCGGACGATCGCGCGTGCCGTTCCTCCTTGGGGGCTCTGCCTAGAGAAGCTTGATTATGGGCCGTTCGCAGCGGAGCCCTGCCCCGCTGCGAACGGACTCCTGATTTAGACTGTCTGGCGCTTACGGAGCTGACGCGCACCCGCCGCGATCGCAATCAGACCCAGCACTGCGGAGGGCTCGGGCACAGAGACCGGATCATCTCCGCCGCCGTTATCGCCGCCACCGTTATCGCCGCCACCGGGGGTCGTCGGCACTCCATTCGTGAATTGAATGCGACCCTCACCCCCAACGGGATACTGCGCAGCGGTAACTTGGCCACCCAGCCCGCCTTGGCTGGTGGGCGCAGTGAGGTAGTTCAACAGCGCCTGCTGGTAAGAAACGCCAAGGTTTTCAAAGGTTGCGTTCCCCCAGTCATAGTCATCGCCACCGCGCGCGCTGAAGCTGTTGGCTGCCACCGACAGCGTGCGATTGTCGATGACGTTGCCGCCCTCGACCAACACATCGCCATTCTCAAGGGCCAGGGTGATGACCTTCTTGCCCACTTCTAGGGTGGGGTTGAACTCATAGCGGAAGCCCGAGATTTGGGGGAAGGCACCGGGAGTTCCGGTGGGTTCGCCCTCGGGACTAATGCCGATGCCCGCGATCGCATTCTCTAGGAGGTTCTTGATCGTAGACACATCAATGGATTTGAACACACTCACGAAGTTGGCAAAGGGCAGCGCGTTGATAGTGCTCAACTCGGTGATTTCGTCCGTAATGCCGTTGTTGTTGCCATTGCGATCGGCCCCGGCCAGGATTTCCTTGGTGCGGCGCTCTTCATCGCTGCCTTCGGGCAGATCCGCGATCGTCTGGAAGCTGGGGAAGAGGTTGTCGTTCCGAATACCACCGCCGTTTTGCAGCGCAATATCAACGGGTTGGCCGCTGCTCTGTTCGGCCTGCCAGCGCAGCGCATCGGCGATCAGGTTACCTTCGTTAGTTTCCCGAGAACGAATGGTAACCCGACGACCGTCGAGGGGCACCTCTGTGATGGCGACGGTGTTTTGAGCCTGGGCCAAAACCGCAGCCTGCACGGGCTCCACAATCTCCGCTCTAACCTGAGGATCGCCCAGCCCTTCAATCCGAACGGGGCCGCTGCCAAGATCGATATCGGTCAGGTTGCCATCGTCGTCAAAGGTGACCTTGAGCTGCCCGACGTAGCTGTAGTCTCCGTTAGTGGTGACGACGGGAACCGGGCGACCATCGGCATCGTTCACCAGGATGGGATACTCTCGCCGGGCAGTGTCGCCGGGGATCAGCTCCGTGCCAGGGTTGGCAAGCAGTTCTTCGCCGCCACCCGCGATCGCGATATCCACCCCACGCAGTTGAGCAACCAGCGCCTCATCTTCAGAAATCGCCTGGAGGTGACTCACAAAGACGATCTTATTCACACCTTCGCTGAGCAGACGGTCGATTTCAGCCTGCACCGTTTCGCGCACGTTGGGGTTCACGCCCACGTTGCCGGGGCTAGAAATGGTGGGCAGCAGGGGGGTGGTTGCGCCAACGATTGCGATCCGTTCACCACCGGTTTCAACCACGGTGCTCTTGGCAATGCCGCCGTTATCCACCAACCCTTGCAGCAGGGGCTCGCCGGTGAAATCTAGGTTGGAGCTGAGGAAGGGGGCTGCATTGGGGCCAGCCAGCGTGCGGTAGACGTTGATAAACTCGCTCAGGGTGCTAGGGCCAAAGTCAAAGTCGTGGTTGCCGAGCACGATCGCGTCATAGTTGATCGCCGCCAGTGCTCGAGCGTCAAAGGCTTTGTTCACGTCATAAACGCCATTGGTGAGACTGGCGTTAAACTCCGCCCCGGCCAAAAAGTTATCCCCCGAGGACAACGTCAAGACGCCATCGGTCGTCGAGTTGGCCCGCAGGGTGTTGACCGTTTGCACAAACTGGTCAATGCCGCCGTAGAGATTGCCATCGGATGCGGTCACCGGCAACAGTTTAGATTCACTATCGTTATTGTGCAGGATGGTGAGTGTAAAGGCTTGCACCGGGCTGGCGCTCATAAGAGCAACGAGCAGCCCAGCAATGCCGCCTTTGAAGTAGGCGCGAAGATTAGACATCTGGAGATTTCCCTCTAGAACTCTGGATGAAACGCAACAGACCAAGTCAGCAGCAGTCGGCTAAGGTCATCGCACCAAGACAGCAGTGATGCAACTCAGACTCTCAGCAGGCGATCGCGCGACCCATCATTGGGGCGCAACACACCCGCCCGACCCTCAAAATCGGGGGCAGACAAGGTCTGTCGTCATTGGATAGGTAAGCTAGGGGTAATCTCGCAGGGCGATATAAAGCAACGGTAAAGACAGATTTAAATAGGTGTGTAAATACGGAATCTTTGCAGAAAATTCATAACTTCACCTACGAAACCCCTGACCCTTCATCGAAACAATGTCATCTACGCTACGGAAAATCGACTTCCGTGTGCCCCTTCTAGACATGCGGCGATCGCCGAGAGGAATTGCCCTGCGCCGCAACTCAGGGCCACGCCTTCCATCCTCCTCACTATCCTGCACTGGCCCCGCACTCTGCTAAACGGTAGCCCTGACCACAAAACTGTGATGCACCTCACATCGAAATGCCGAAACAATCACGGGCCGCCAGCCCTTGGCATCACGGGAACTTCATGGTTCGCGCCCCTAAGATAAGACCATCACCGT
The DNA here is from genome assembly GCA_015272155.1 of Leptolyngbyaceae cyanobacterium T60_A2020_046. GTDB lineage: Bacteria > Cyanobacteriota > Cyanobacteriia > Phormidesmidales > Phormidesmidaceae > JACYME01. The sequence continues at coordinate 11,614 of JACYME010000177.1, read as the reverse complement.
ATTCTCCCGGTTTCCTATGGCTAAGCCCTGCAACAAGCCCCTCAAACCCAACCCCTTTGTCACCTATCGGGATCCCCTCACAGGGCGTTGGGTTGTCGTGGTAAAGTACCGAGCCTAGTTCCTCTGTCAAAATCTGCGGTTGTGGCCCCGTCAGACGCCGTCACGCGATCGCCCGCATTGCCCCCTCGCCTTGACGCCGAACGCTGACCCACCGCACACTGACTCAGCACACTCCTGCTACGATAGGTGCTCACCCCGGTGAGAGGAGCTAGGCACCGTGACCCTGCGCGAACTTTATCCCCCCCTTGAGCCCTACCGAGTTGAGTGGTTGCCCGTCTCTGACCGCCACACCCTCTATCTCGAAGAAAGCGGGAATCCAGAGGGTAGTCCGGTGGTGTTTTTGCATGGCGGGCCAGGGGGCGGTAGCATGCCCCTCTACCGACAATTTTTTGATCCTCGCCGTTGGCGCATCATTCTCTTTGACCAGCGCGGCTGTGGCAAAAGCAAACCCCACGCTGATCTCCACGACAACACCACCTGGCACCTCGTCGCAGACATTGAGAAAATTCGCACCCACTTAAGCATTGATCGCTGGGTGGTGTTTGGCGGCAGTTGGGGGAGCACCCTGGCACTCGCCTATGCCCAAACCCATCCCGATCGCTGCAAGGGGCTGATTTTGCGCGGTATCTTCACGCTGCGAGAGTCTGAAATCCGCTGGTTCTATCAAGCGGGTGCGTCCTATCTCTTTCCCGATGCCTGGGCGCACTACATCCAACCCATCCCCCCTGACGAACGGGATGACCTTATTGCGGCATACTACCGCCGCCTCACCAGCGACGACTCTGCCATTCAGCTTAAAGCAGCCAAAGCGTGGTCAATTTGGGAAGCAAGTACCAGCAAGCTCATCCCCGACCCCGACCTCATTGAACGCTTCGGCGTAGATGACTTTGCGATCGCCTTTGCCCGCATTGAGTGCCACTACTTCATGAATGGCGGATTTTTTGATGGACCAAATCATTTGCTAGATCACGTTGCTAAAATTCGTCACCTTCCAGGGGTGATTGTCCAAGGTCGCTACGATGTGGTTTGCCCCATGAAAACGGCTTGGGAGCTCCATACCGCTTGGCCCGAGGCCGAGTTCATTGTGGTGCCAGATGCAGGACATTCCGTATCAGAACCGGGCATTACCCATGCCCTAATCGAAGCCAGCGATCGCTTTGCTAACCTCTCACAATACTGACACCTTTGCCAGAATAGGCACCCTGATTTTCGCGATCGCACTCCAGGGGCTGGCATCATTTCGCGGCCTAATCCCTAGGGCGCAAGGGTTGCAGCCCCGAGCTGAGAAATCGGGGTAGGCACGGTAATGCTTATCCCACAGGGGTTTTAAAGCGAACGGACGACACGCCTTAGGATGCCTTAACCAATGACTTCCACATGGTGATGTGGGGAATCCCCATTTGTTCAAACACCGGGCCTTCGGTGTAAAACCCAAGTTTTTCGTAAAACGCGATCGCATGACACTGGGCCGACAACACCACCCGAGGATGCCCCTGACGCAGCGCAACCTCCAGAAGGTGTTCCATCACTTGACGCCCCACTCCCCGTCGTCTCAGGGGTTGGGCAACGGCAACACGCCCAATGCGGCCATCAGGAGCCAATCGTCCGGTGCCGACTGCCCAGCCTTCCCACTGAGCCAACACATGAATGGAGAGCGGATCGTACGCATCAACCTCTAACGCTTGGGGAACATGCTGCTCACAGACAAAGACTCGATGACGAACTTGGTGAATATCAGCTCGATGGGTTGAGTAATCAACCACCTTCACCTGCACGGGAGTGTAAGTCTCGGGACGGGAGATTGTAGGCACCATAAAAGTCCGTTAAAGAAACGCGATGAATTGAACGGCCATAGACTCGCGAATTTGACGATCTTGTTAAGGTATCAAAAACAAGAGACGCTCGGAGTTCTCTACTACACAGACGGCTTTGACAATCCCCCAACTTTGGGTTTTGCCCCAATGCCGTGGATTCCCAATTTTTAGGCGTTGCTTTTTATCCAAGGTCATGCCGGGCATGCCAGACGTCCCTAGGATCGAGTACTTGGCGGCATCAGTCTTGATACCGATCTGCCCCCATTCCTCGGCCCTCAGTTTTGGGAGAAGGAGAAGGAGTAACTTGCCGTCCCTCTTCCGATGTTGGCCTACCGTGTATACATACCCATGGGCAACCCATGGGCGTCACAGCTGGGCAAGTTTCCAACCCAAGAAGATGCCCTCAAAGGTCTGTCATCCTCGATAAAAGGTCACGATACCCGGAGGTCTCTGACTCTGATACCCCGACCATCTGCCGAGACAGGCAATCAACCAAGCGGCCCACGCCAACGCGGCGCAAGGGTGAAGATTTTGCTGTTTTCGTGCGCGTCCGTTGAGGCTTGGGGGCCAACTGCTCTAGACCAGCTGCTGTTGTGGGCTGAGGACGACGGTGGCCTCGGCCTCTGGAGGGTTGCGGCCCAAGGTGAGTTGGCGGCCTTGCAGGGCAACCGAGAGGGCCAAGCGGGTAAGTTTTTGGAGGGCCGTGACCAACTCCAACTGAGAGGCCTCAATGTCTAGCCCCCGCTGCTTGAGAATGGCAAAGAGCTGTTCAATATGCCAGCGCCACCGATACCCCTGAAGGATGGATAAGGCGTGCTCATCGGTTGTTACCGGATGAGTGGTAAGCAAGGGCCAATGCACGGGCTCGACGTTGTCAGGGGGATCGAGTTCCACCGCTTCTACGGCATACACCCGCCCCTCAGTCGGATAATCTGCCCCTAAGCGAGCGGGTCGTTTGAGGTGGACTGGAGTCGCTCGTACACTCAGGGCCGTAGAGTGGGCCTCTCGGTTGCCCCGTGGGTCAGCCAACAGGCTGGTTGCCTGACACATCTCTGGAAGTCCTAGATTTTTCGTTGAGAGTCTATACGCAAAAGGACGCTAACCCAAGACTTTCAGCCCTAGAGTTCGAGATTCCAGCTCCAGATGTGAAACAACTGAATATCAATGCTTTGAGGCACTTATGTCAGGCAGTCAGGCCAACAGGTCAACAGGTCAATGCTGTCCGTTCCGAGCACGGGTTGGGCGGCGAGGTGCTGCCTCGCAGGGGCTGAGTAAGTGGTCACGACAGCCCCTTACAAGCAGATGGCGGTTCGTCTGCGGAATCTGCTTGGAGTAAGTCTCCACATTTCTGGTGAAACACTTGCAGAATGCATCCCATTGGTGCCGCAGAATCCAAGCCCGTGCGTCATACTGAGGTCAATTCTTCCACCCGGTGGTTGTTTGGGCGCGATCGCTGGGCATCCACAACTCCCCCCCTCTGAGGACTGTGATGATTTCTTCTGCCGCCGCTTCTCCCGACCCTAGCGCCGCCGACCTGATTCCGGAATTTTGGGAAGAACGATATCAAACCGGCAGCACCCGATGGGATTTGGGGCAACCTGCCCCCACCTTTATCCATTTGCTCAGCGAAATGGGCGCAACGAACCGGATCGCACCCGGTCGAGCCATTATCTTGGGGTGCGGACGCGGCCACGATGCCCTATGGTTTGCCCGCCACGGCTTTGAGGTGACGGGGGTTGATTATGCCCCTTCGGCGATCGCGGCGGCCCAAGCCAGCGCCAGTGCAGCAGGACTGTCCGCAATCTTCCTGCAGCGCGACATTTTTGACCTATTGCCCGCCTATCGGAGCCGTTTTGATTATGTGATTGAGCACACCTGCTTCTGCGCGATCGCCCCTCACTTGCGCGATCGCTACGTCGATCTGGTGCATCAACTGCTTAGACCCGGCGGTCAGTTCATCGGCATCTTCTTTACCCATCAACGCCCTGGCGGCCCGCCCTATGGCGTGACGCCCCAAGCCGTACAGCAATTTTTTTCGAGGCGATTTTTAATCCATCACCTCGGCCCCGCACCGCGATCGCCCTTGCAGCGCCAAGGGGAAGAACACCTCGGCATCTTTGGGCATCAAGAAAATCCGAATTAACCCCGCCGCGACTATTCTCTTCAGGAAATAAAATTGTTTTCCCCGAAGTATCAAGAGATTATGAGGGGTATTGGGGAATCCTAAGTTTACATCATCTAATATCCCTTTCTTTTTACCGTTTAGTAAGATTTGATCCGATGAAGACCACGCCTTAATTCACTGTTTATCGGACGTGGAAAGCGTAGATTCACCGAATCATCTTTTGGGGAAGGATTCCATCTTTGGGGTTTGTGGTTTCTAAAACAATACTGAGTCGAACGATCTCGCTGGGTTAAACCATCAACATATCCCTGAAGATCTCAGTTTTTACACACGTTTGACACAAGTTAAATCGTCGGTTTAGCAACGGCCTAGAAACTGGGGCAATTGTGCCCCAAATGCGCCCTCACCCAGGCAGAAGGAGCCCTCCCAGCTTTGTCTATGGCGTGTAGGCATCTTGCTGGAGAGCCTTTTACCCGCACAACCATCATCCACGAGCGAGCCCTCTGTGGAATTTTCCCAGCCCGCTTGGATGAATCGCTGCCCGTGTTTGAGGTTGTGCCCTAGACCTGTTGCCACCCAGCACAAAGCCCGTTAATTCCGCCATCACTGCGCCCTATCTGCTTGCCCACGCTCATCTACCCTGAGGTATTCTGTGGAACGTTCTTCTTCTGTGACCAGCCTGTCGAAGCCTGTTTTGGCCCAGCATCTCCAACTGTTGATTGACCACAGCCCGGTGGCGATCGCCATCCTCGATCGCGACATGCGCTACCTGCTCACCACCCGCCATTGGCTGACCGAACATGGGTTGGGCGATCGCGACCTCACCGGCCTGTCGCACTACGACGTGTTCCCTGAAACGACTGACGACTGGAAAGCCATCCATCAGCAGTGCCTCAACGGCGAAATCGAATGCTACAAAGACACCGCCCTGCGACTCAAAGACAGTGCCCGTCTCCTGCACTGGCAGGTGATCCCCTGGCACCAGCCCAACGGACATATTGGGGGACTGATGGTGACCGCTGATGTCGTCGCCAGCACACCCTCCCACGGCCCAGTTGACATCGCGATCGAACAGCGGAACCTCATGCTAGAGGAAATCAACCGCGCCTTAGAGCAGCAAATCGCTGTGTGTAACGCTAGGCTCGACGGCTTTTTTGAACTGGTGCCCGATATTCTTTGCATCGCCGGGTTTGACGGCTATTTTCAACGCATCAACCCAACCTTGACCAAGCTGTTGGGCTATTCTCAGGCCGAGCTGCTGGCATCACCGTTTTTATCCTTTGTCCACCCCGATGACCAGGCCAATACCCGGCAAAGAGCCGCCGCTCTGAGCCAAGGCGACGCGGTGGTTTTCTTTGAAAACCGCTATCGCCACCGGGATGGCAGCTATCGCTGGCTGTCTTGGACTTCCGTTGCAGATCCAGAACGGCAGGTGATCTATGCCACAGCCCGCGACATCACAGAGGAGAAGCGCACTCAAGCGGCGCTCAAGCATCAGGCGCAGCTTTTAGATCAAATCACCGGGGCAATTATCACCACCGATCTTGCGGGCCATATCACCAGTTGGAGCCGGGGTGCTGAAGCCCTGTATGGGTATTCCGCTGAGGCGGCGATCGGGGTGCCGTTTCTCCAGTTTGATGCAGATCCTGACTGTGCCACCAGCATTCAGCATCTGATTCAGGTGACGCAACAAACGGGCCACGCGGAGGTTGAGGCTCAACACGTGACCCGCGATCGCGGAATCATCGATGTCTCGCTCTCGCTGTCCCTAGAAAAGGATGCCACTGACGCCACCATTGGGTTGATTGCCTATGTCACCGATATCGGCGATCGCAAGCGCGCCCAAATCGCCCTCGCAAAAGAGCAGCAGTTTCTCAAAGCCCTCATCGACAATATTGAAGACGGCATCGTCGCCTGCGATGAACAGGGTATGCTGACGTTGTTTAACCGCACCACCCGCGAATTTCACGGCATTGCCGAAGACTCCCTACCGCCCGACCAGTGGGCCACCCACTGTGATCTATACACCGCTGACGGCAGCGCCCTTTTGAAAACTGAAGAGATTCCCCTCTATCGCGCCTTCCAAGGTGAAAAAGTCAGCAATCAAGAGATCGTCATTGCGCCAAAAGTCGGCCCTGTCCGCGATATTCTCGCCACCGGGCAGGCGGTCTTTAATGACGCGGGTGAAAAACTGGGTGCGGTGATTGTGATGCGCGATGTCACCCAACAAAAACGCGCCGCTGAAGAACTCTCGAACCTGAAGGATCTCTACGAGCAGATTTTGGACGCCATCCCCGATCTGGTGCTTTGCAAGGGCCAAGACTCTCAAGTGCTCTATGGCAACAAGGCACTGCGCGAATACTATGGCCTGACGCGGGATCAGCTTCAGGGGCAGCTTGATGCCTCTCATCGCACCTGGGCCGATGTGGAGCGATCGCGTCAGGAAGATAACTACGTGTTGCGCACGGGCATAGCGTTACAGGTCGAAGAGCCCCTGCTGCGCCAGGATGGCACCGAGCAGATTTTTCTCACGACAAAAAGTGCTATTTTTGATGCCCAAGGCACCCCGGTACAAACGGTCAGTATTTCTCGAAATATTACGAAAAATAAGGCCGCAGAAACCCAACTCAAGCAACAGGAACAGTTTTTGCGCGGGGTTTTTGATGGCTCAGAGCACGCTATCTTTGTGGTTGATATTCCGGCCCCTGGAGTCTTTCAATACAGTGGCTGGAATCTGGCGGCTGAAAAGAGCCTTGGCATTCCGCAGCAGGCTGTTTTGAATAAAACACCTGTGGAACTATTTGGGGATGCACAGGGTAAGAAAATTCAGGCTAAATATCAGCGGTGTGTGGATGCAAAACAGGCGATTACCTACGAGGAAAGACTCTATGCATCTGGGAAGAATACCTGGTGGTTTACGACAATTAATCCCCTCTTAGATGAAGACGGCACAGTTTTTCGGTTGGTGGGAACGTCAACGGATATTAGCAATCGCAAGCGCACTGAGCGAGAGTTATTATCTTCTCAAAAATTTCAGAAGCTTCTGCTCGACACCATTCCGATAAACGTCTTTTGGAAGGATCGAAACTCGGTTTATCTCGGGTGCAACCTTCGCGCTGCCCAGCTTGCCAATCTAGATTCACCCGATGAAATTGTCGGAAAAACAGACTTAGAGCTTCCCTGGTCTTCGGAAGATTCGGCGATATATCAAACGCGCGATCGCGAAATTCTTGCCTCGGGCAAAGCTCAGCTCAATGTTGAGGAGAGCATCACCTATGCCGATGGTACAAAAGTATGGCTCAACTCCCATAAGGTTCCCCTGCGTGACTCCGATGACAATATCATCGGCATTTTGGCCACCATTGAGGATATTAGCGATCGCAAACAGTCTGAAATACGCCTGCAAGAATATGCCAATCGCCAGGCTATCCTCAATCAAATTACGGAACAGATTCGCACCTCCCTAGATTTCGATACGATTATTGATACGACGCTGCAAGCAATTCGGCAGCTTTTAGCTATCGATATCTGCGGGTTTGCCTGGTATTCTCCCGACCATGATCCGCCCATGTGGGAGGTAATTCAAGACGCTCTTTCGGAGGGCATTCCGTCAACAATCACTCGTGCTCCAGCCGCGATTGTCGGCCCCATTGATGGGCCATTGATGATGCAAAATATCCTGAAAATTGATGATGTTGATCGCTACTCTGAACCCATTCACCGCGCCTTTCTTCAGCAGGCTCAGATCAAGTCTGAGCTACTCGTGCCGATTCAAAATCAATCGGGCCAGCTTGGGATTATCATTTGTTCTCACCAACGGGCGGTGCGTCCGTGGACGGAGAGTGAAGTTACATTGCTCAAAGCGGTGGGCGATCAATTGGCGATCGCAATTGACCAAGCGACCCTCTATGCTCAAAGTCGTCAAAAAAGTGATGAGCTTGAGCAAACCCTGAGAGAGCTGAAACGCGCCCAGGTCCAAATGGTGCAGTCTGAAAAAATGTCGAGCTTGGGGCAGCTTGTGGCTGGGGTGGCCCACGAGATTAATAACCCGGTCAACTTCATTTACGGAAACCTCAACCACGCCAAAGAATATACCGATGATTTGTTAAAGATTGTGCAGCTTTACCAGCACCAGTTTCCTGAGCCTGGGGAAGACCTTGAACGCGAAATCGAGGATGTTGAATTAGGTTTCATCTTGGAAGATTTGCCCAAACTACTTACATCGATGAAGGTAGGGGCCGAGCGCATTCGCTCTATCGTCTCATCCCTACGCATCTTTTCGCGAATGGACGAGGCGGAAATGAAAGCGGTCGATATCCACGAAGGTATCGATAGCACGCTGATGATTTTGCAAAACCGCCTCAAGCAACAGAGCGATCGCAGTGAAATCCAACTCATCAAAACCTACGGTTCACTGCCGCTGATTGAATGCTATGCGGGGCAACTAAACCAGGTATTTATGAATATCTTGAGTAACGCGATCGATGCCCTAGAAGATGCGTTGAAAAAAGGTCAGATTGAGACGCCAACCCTCCAGATCCGCACTGCGCTGACGGAGGAAGGTCAGATTGAAGTCGCGATCGCAGATAATGGCCCCGGCATTGATCCAAGTGTGCAACAGCGTATTTTTGATCCCTTTTTCACCACAAAACCTGTCGGCCAAGGTACAGGCATGGGGCTGTCTATCAGCTATCAAATTGTGGTTGATAAGCATGGTGGCACGCTGGTGTGCAACTCATCTCCCCAGCAAGGCACAGAATTTATCATCACTATTCCCCAACACCAGCGAAGTGCAGAGGCTTAACCTCCAACTGCGTCAGTCTAAGAAGATGGGGTTTATTCCAATATCCTTGCCAAGTTCTATCACCCACGGATCATCAGATTTTTCTGAAAATCCAGCACAGGGTCAGGGTCTGCATTGGAAGAGATTGCAATGCTCTGAAGTTGCCTGGGCTTTTGCCAACCCCCTTGATACGCTGCCGATTATCCCCAGTTCGCCCCTTACCTTCATTTTTAGGCGAGAGGGAGAGCAGATACGACTTTCTGGCTCCTCAGCCCAGCCAGGGCAAGGTATAGACTTCGATCTTCTCATCCCGACCTCGGATCGGAACCTCTCCTAACGGCACCAAAATCCACCGCTGTAGTTGCTCGTAACACGCTTCACTCACCAAAATTGGACATCCCATTTCTTTCGTGAGGGCTTCAAGGCGGGCTGCAACATTGACGGGCCCTACCAAGGTCGAGGCGCACGACGCAAATATGACGGCAAGGTCACTCTGAAAGACCATCGTCGATTCCAGTGGGTCCAACGTCTGGAGGATGGGGTGTCCCTCTACACTGCCGTCGTTTGGTCGGTCAGCCTCAAACGCAAGGTGCGCTTGGCTTATCTCCTGAAAGAGGACCAGGGTCGTCGCAGCGATGTGGTGCTGTTTTCCACCGACCTGGAGATTGACCCGGGGTTTCTCTATCGCGGCTATACCGCTCGATTTCAGATTGAATTTGTCTTTCGCGATGGCCGCCAATTTACCGGTCTGGCCGATTGTCAGGCCCGTTCCCCGGAAGCCATTGACACTCATGTCAAGGCCAGTTTAATGGCGCTGAGCTTGGCCAAGGTCACCTTACAAGAGACTCCAACGGAAGCGGAACCACTGAGCTTTTCGATCGCCTCCTTGAAGCGACTGGCTCTCAATGAGCATCTTTTAGACCTATTTATTGACCTGTTGGAGTTGGAGCCAACTTTAATAAAATCCCATGCGAACTATCGAAAGCTGCTTAATTACGGGGCTGTAGCCTCCTAAAACTGTCCGGAGTATTGCGAGAAATAACCTGGGTCACTGTGGCCGGCATGGTGTCATCCGCCATCGATTTGCGGCGGATGCGTAGGCTTGAAATGCTGGGCTCAGCCATAGGGGCTTAGGAAGGGGCGAGGTAAGGATTCAGAAGACGGATTCAGAGGAGTGATGTCAGAAAATTTAAAGGGGCGATCGCAGGTTTGACACATGAGATTTTCGGGGGCAGCCTTTCAATACCGGGCTGCACAGCCGCAGAATTTACCCAGGCTAAGACGGCAGGGCGCGATTGTTCTCCTGTGGCCGATGATCGGAAATACAGGGCTGAAACTCCGCAGCCGGAATCATGCCGCTGGCAAATCGCAGGTTTTGTCAATTGTGTGCCTCGTTTTGCTGGAGATGACCGTGCTGGAGGTGACCTGCCGTAGATTCTAGCCCTATGCGATCGCGCCCTGTGTATCTATTGAGATAGCACAGCCGTTTGCGGTTGCGCAGAGCGCAGACATGAGAATATTTCTGAGGGGGCTGATGGGTTGCTCCGGTCAGCCGGTTTTACCCTCCCCCAAATTTGGCTTCAGCGCTGCCTTTGCTTTGGAAGCGCACCCAGATTTAGAATCGCCGTTTGTCCATCACCGCGAAAAAGAAGCGTATGCAGTCTAGGGTCTTGTTTGTGAACACCGCGATCGCAGTGATAGCGTTGTTTCCCCTTGGGAGTGATGCCTCCATGCGAGAGCGCGTGACGATTCCCCCAGGGCATCAGTCCCGCAGCGCCCAACTGCAATTAACCAACACCCCTGAAGAACCGACGGACGCTACTACAGAAACGGTTCTGCTGTTTGAAACTGAAAATTTTGCGGTGCGTGTCACTCGGTACGGCGATCGCTGGGTGATGAACCTTTATAACAAGCAAATCCGTGCCGTGGAGCTACGCGATGCACCCGTGGAACTGGTGCGCGGTCCTGGGGATTGGATCACCTATCGCACCCTCAATAGCGACATCGAACGGTTTGCCCGCTATCGCTCAAATGGACAGGCCGAACTCGAAATTCTAGAGCCCAACAGCGGCATTACTCTTGCGCGCGAAACAGGCTATGACGTATTGGTGCAGGTGCCCAATGGGCGGACTCGCTTTCGAGGTACAAACTTTGCCCCAGGGATAAGCGCGATCGTCACCGCTCCAGAGGCGACCCCGCTGTATCGCCGCCCTACGATTGAAAGCGATACCATCGGCGCAGCGGCCACTGGCGCATCGGTGCGGGTGCTCGATCGCGTCGGAAATCCGACCGATGGCTATATCTGGTATCAGATCACCCACAACGGCAAAACTGGATGGGTTCGCGGCGACACCCTACAGCCCAGTTCAGACATCTCTTCGAGTTTGGTGGGTGCCGTCTAGATTTGGTAGGCACTGTCTGGATGAGGTAATCCTGACAACTGCGATTCAGGGTTCCGTCATGGCTGTATCCCGAGCCCCTTCTCCAGTTGTTGGAGGAGGGGCTCGGGAATTGAAGGAAAGCCTGATGCACAAGGCTTTCGGGGCGAGGGTTGACACAACCTGGCTGACAGGGAGGGTACTATGCGCGATCGCGCTTCATCAGTGACCCAAGGCCCAAGGCCAACGCCGCTCCAACAATCAGTCCCGGCTCTGGCACTGATTTCGGATCTGGACTCTCTCCACCGCCCCCATCACCAATCGGCGGCATCACAGGAGTCCCAACGGGATCATCGTCTCCCGGATCCATTGGGTCAACGGGATCGACCGGGTCAACGGGGTCAACCGGGTCAGTAGGATCCACCGGATCCACTGGATCGACCGGGTCAACCGG